>JAUWBD010000009.1 GCA_030605125.1 Verrucomicrobiota bacterium
CTTCAGCGAGGCCATGTCGATCACGAAGCGGTATTTCACGTCGCTCTTCAGCATGCGCTCGTAGGCCTCGTTGATCTGGTCCATGCGGATCAGCTCGATATCCGCCGTGATCCCGTGCTCGGCGCAGAAATCGAGCATCTCCTGCGTCTCGGGCAGGCCGCCGATCGGCGAGCCCGCGAGGCTCTTGCGGCCCATGATGAGGCCAAAGGCCGGCACGGGCAGCGGTTTCTCCGGCGCGCCCACGAGGACGACCGTGCCGTCGGGCGCGAGCTGGGCGAGGTAGGCGTTGATGTCGTGGTCGGCCGACACGCAGTCGAGGATGAGATCAAAGCTGCCCGCGTGCCGCGCCATCTCGTCGGGATTTTTGGAGACGACGACCTCGTGCGCGCCGAGGCGGAGGGCGTCCTCGCGCTTGCCGGGCGAGGTGGTGAAGACCACGACGTGCGCGCCGAAGGCCCGGGCGAACTTCACGCCCATGTGGCCGAGGCCGCCGAGACCGACGACGCCGACCTTCTTGCCCGGGCCGGCCTTCCAGTGGCGCAGGGGCGAGTAGGTGGTGATGCCGGCGCAGAGGAGGGGCGCGGCGCCGGCGAGGTCGAGGCCGGCGGGGATTCGGAGGGCGAAGTGTTGATCAACGACGATCTGCTCGGAATAGCCGCCGTAGGTCGGGAGCCCGAGGTGCTTGTCCATCGAGCCGTAGGTCATGACCATGGTCGGTGAAAACTGCTCGAGGCCCTTGCGGCAGTAGGGGCAGGAGGCGAGGTCGGCGTCCACGAGGCAACCGACGCCGGCGAGGTCGCCCGTCTTGAACTTGGTGACCTTCGTGCCGACCTTGGTCACGCGGCCGACGATCTCGTGACCGGGCACGGCGGGGTAGCGGGTGAAGTGCCATTCGTCGCGCGCGAAGTGGAGGTCGGAGTGGCAGACGCCGCAGTAGAGGATCTCGATCTGCACGTCGCGCTCGCCGGGCTCGCGACGCGGGATGGAGGAGGCGGCGAGCGGCGCGTCGGGGGCGGGCGTGGCGTAGGCTTTGACGGAGTAGGCGCGGGGTTTCATGGGCGGTGGAGCGGGGGGGGCGTGGACGAGACGGAGGGCGAAAACGAAGAGCGAAGGGGTGGGGCGGGAATTTGCAAAACGCGCCGCGGTTCAGCGCGAGTAGGCCTGGCGGTAGTCAGAGGCGGAGCGGCCGAAGAATTTGCGGAAGGCGCGGCAAAAGCTCTCGGCGTTGGGGTAGCCGACTTCGGTGGCCACCGCCTTGACGGATTGCTTGCTCGTGGCGAGGGCGTGCCCGGCGACACGCAGCCGTTTCTGGATCAGGTATTGGTGCGGGCTTTCCCCGAGGTGCGTGCGGAAAAGCATGTGGAGATGGGAGACGCTGAGGCCGGCGGCCCGGGCGATGTCCTCCAGGGCGAGCGGCCGGGCGTAGTTGCGGTTGATGAAATCGGCCGCGAGGCCGAGCTGCGGCGGCATGGTCTGCGAGCGGGCCAGGAGGCGCGAGCGCTCGAGCTCGAGCTCGAGGCGGGCGAGTATCAGGTTTCCCACTACGGATCGGTCGAGCGAGGTCTGGTGAAACACGTGCAGCATCTCGGCCATGAAGGCGTGCATGGACTTGCGGTCTTTCCACTGGAACACGCGCGGCCAGTCGCCCGGGAAGCGCTCGCGCCGGTGTTCGAAGCGGGCGACGTAGCAGTGGTAGTAGCTTTCCGGCGGCGAGTCCGAGACGGAGGTCTGCCCGTCGTGATGGCAAAACACCGCGCCTTCGCCGTGCAGGACGGGCCGCTCCTCGAGGCCATAGACGGAGCCCTCCTGGATGATCTCGAACAAGACCTCGCCCGGCGAGGTGCGGGCCGGGCCCCGCGAGCCGCCGAGCGGGCTCGCGTAGGTGCCGAGGCCGGTGAGGCGCGGTGCTAGGTTTCGCCAACGGTTCATAGGTTTTGTCAATTCGCTTGGGAAAGCGCGTCTGGTAGAGTGGGGGCGAATAACCCTTCACGTAGCTTTTGACAAGCCACCCGCCCCGTCACCTCCCATGATCCCGCAAATCACCGTTCAGCTCTACAGCGTCCGCGACCTCGCGAAGCAGGACTACGTCGGCACGATCCGCGCCATCGCCGAGACCGGTTTCGGCAATGTCGAACCGGCCGGATATCCCGGCAGCTCCGCGCAGGAGGCGGCCAAGCTTTTCCAAGACCTCGGCCTGAAGGCGCCGAGCGCCCACGTCGGCCTGCCGATCGGCGACCGCAAAAACGCGATCATCGACGAGGCCCTGCTGATGGGCCACAAATACCTGATCACCGGCTGCCCCCCGAAGTTCCGGGAGCACTACAGCTCCCTCGACAACGTGAAGGCCATGGCGGAGCTCTACTGCGAGGCCGCGGCCAACCTCGCCCCGCACGGTTTGCGGATCGGCTATCACAACCACGACTGGGACCTCACCATCGTGGACGGCCGCCGCGCCCACGAGGTGTTTCTCGAAAACACGCCCGACACCGTGCTCTACGAGGCCGACGTGTTCTGGGTGGCCCGCGCCGGACTTGATCCGGCGGCCTTCATCCGCGAGATCGGCGCGCGCGGCAAGGTGCTCCACTTCAAGGACGGCATCGTCTCCAACCAGGCCGCCTTCAAGGAGGCCGAGACCGAGAGCGGCAAGATCATGGTCAGCGATGCCATCCCCTTCCGCCCGGCGGGCCGGGGCCAGGTGGACCTCGTGGCGGCTTCAAAGGCCCTCGCGCATGCCGAGTATCTCGCGGTCGAACTCGACAGCTATGAGGGCGACATGATGCAGGCCATCCGCGAGAGCTATCGCTACCTCACGGCCAACCAGATCGCGCGCGGCACCAAGTAAGGCGAGAAAGCACAAACGAAACACCGGAATTTTAGCGCGAAGACGCAAAGAACGAGCCGAAGACCGCGAAGGGAAAAAGCGGAGACGACAGGGAGCCGGCACTTGGCGATCTTGGTTCGAACCTTCGCGTCTTGGCGTTAAAACCACACAACCCTTCACCCTTTACATCATGTCCCAAAAAATCGGCATCGGAATCATCGGCTGCGGCAACATCTCGCAGGCCTACTTCAACGGCGCGAAGCTCTTCGAGGTCCTCAAGGTCGTGGCTTGCGCGGATATCAACACCGCGCTCGCCGAGGCGAAGGCCGCGGAAAACGGCTGCAAGGCCCAGACCGTGGACGAGCTGCTCGCCAACCCCGAGGTGCAGCTCGTCATCAACCTCACCATTCCCGCGGTCCACGCGCAGGTGAGCCTCGCCGCGCTCGCCGCCGGCAAGCACGTGCACAGCGAGAAGCCCCTCGCGGTTTCGCTCGAGGACGGCAAGAAGGTCATCGACACCGCCGCGGCCAAGGGGCTGCTCGTCGGCTGCGCGCCCGACACCTTCCTGGGCGGCGGCTTTCAGACCTGCCGCAAGCTGATCGACGATGGCTGGCTGGGCCGGGTGGTCGGCGGCACGGCCTTCATGATGAGCCGCGGCCCCGAGAGCTGGCACCCGAATCCCGCCTTCTTCTACGAAAACGGCGCCGGCCCGATGTTTGACATGGGGCCCTACTACGTCACCGCGCTCGTGCATCTGCTCGGTCCGGTGAAGCGCGTGAGCGCGATCACGAGCAAGGCCTTCGAGCAGCGCATCGCCACCTGCAAGGAGCAGTTCGGCCGCGTGCTTCCGGTGCAGATTCCCACGCACTACTCGGGCTCGCTCGAGTTCCACTCCGGCGCGGTGATCACCGCGACCATTTCCTTCGACGTGTATAAGCACGGCCACAGCCCGATCGAGATCTACGGCACGGAGGGCTCGATGAAGGCGCCCGATCCGAACACCTTCGGCGGCCCGATCGAGCTCTGGACGCCCGCGACGAAAGAGTGGCAGACGCAGGCCATGAGCCATCGCTACCTGATGAACTCGCGCAGCATCGGCGCGGCCGATCTCGCCTACGCGATCCTGAGCGGCGGCAAGCGCAAGCACCGTGCGAGCGGCGCGCTGGCCTACCACGCGCTCGAGGTCATGCACTCGTTCGAAAAGTCGTCCAAGACCGGCGCGAGCATCGAGATCGTCTCCCGCCCCGAGCAGCCCGAGGCGTTGCCGCTCGGCCTGATCGAAGGACGGCTCTGACGGAGTGTGGTCAAAAAAAGCCCGGCCCGGGCCTCACCCGGGCCGGCGCGAGCCGCCGGCTGGCGGGCGGCTTTTTTACGGAGAATCCCCGGTGCCAGAACGAGGGATTCCCCGGAAAGATATCTCTGGCGAGGGTGCGGGTTCCGGCCGATTTTGCCACGATGTTGATCGGAGCGGACGTGGGGATCGGGAAAAAATGGGTGCGGAGGGCGTCTCACCCGGGCCGCACGTTCAAGCCGGGTTGACGAAAAACCAATGCCCGTTCGCGCCCACAGTGATCTCTATGTCCCCGGTTGCCCGCTCGACGCGGTGCTCATCACGCACCTGCTCGAAGCCCGGCCTACGCGTCCCCCGCGCTTCGCCGAGGAAAACGCGGCCCTCATCGAGCTCGCGACGGCGCTGGCCGACGCGCCGGACCAAGTGCTGCAAAGCGTCTCCGATCTCGCCTGCCGGCTGTGCGAGGCGGAGTCGGCGGGCATCAGTTTGCAGGAGGTGGAGAACGGGCGGGAGGTTTTCCGCTGGCGCGCCACCAGTGGCCGCATGCGGCCTTACCTGAACGGCGTCATGCCGCGTGATTTCAGCCCCTGCGGCCTGGTGCTGGACCGACGCGGGACGCAGTTGATGGCCGATCCGGTGCGGCACTACCCCTACATCTCGCAGCTCGGGGTGCCCTTGCGCGAGGTGTTGCTCACGCCTTTCTACAGGCGCGGCGTCCCGATCGGCACGGTGTGGGTGGCGAATCATGGCCCGGGTCGCGACTTTGACCGGGAGGATTTGCGGGTTGTGCAAAACCTCGCCCGCTTCGCCTCGCTCGCCTCGGAGATGTGGTCGAGCTCGCGGCAGGTCGAGGGGCTCGGGCGTCAGCTCGCGGTCGTGGGATCGCAGATGGAGCGCGCCTTGGAGGCGGCAAGCATCGGCACTTGGAACTGGGATCCTGTGAACGACCGCATGTTTGCCGACGCCAAGACGGCGCGGCTCTTCGGTGTGACGGCGGAGGAGGCGAACGGCGGGCCGGTGAAGGTGTTTCTCGAAAAACTGCATCCCGAGGACCGGGCGCGGGTCACGGTCGCCCTCGAGGAGGCCTTGGCGCACGGCGGCGCCTACGCGGTGGAGTTTCGCCTGCCGCAACCGAATGGGTCTTGCTTTTGGCTGCGTTCGCATGGCCGCACGCACTCGTGCGCGTCGGGCAAGGCGGTGCGCATGCCCGGCGTGGTGGTGGACATCACCGAGCAGCGCGAGACGGAGGAGTCTCTGCGGCGCTCCGAGGCGCTACTCGCGGAACAAAACCGCCGCCTCGAGGAAAACGTGGCCGCGCGCACGGCGGAGCTCGACGAAAAGGTGCGGGAGCTGGAGGCCTTTTCCTACACCGTCTCGCACGATCTGCGCGCACCCCTGCGCGCGATGCGGAGCTACGCGGAGTTGCTCGAGGCGGAGCATGCCGAGGGGGCCAGCGCGCAGGCGCGGGAGTATGCGCGCCGGATCATGCGCGGAGCGGAGCGGCTGGATCGGCTCACCCAGGATCTGCTGCTGGTGGGCCGGCTGTCCAGGCAGGCGCTGCCGCTGGAGGTGGTGGATCTCGGCGATTTTCTGGCGCAAATGCTGGAATCGTATCCGGACCTTTCGTCCGACCATGCGGACATCGTGGTGCGCCCGCCCTTGCATCCGGTGTTGGCCAATTCCGCCGCGCTCACGCAGTGCGTCTCGAACCTGCTCTCCAACGCCGTCAAATTCGTCGTGCCCGGCCTGCGTCCGCGGATCGAACTCTGGACGGAGCGGCAGGGCGGCCGGGTGAGCCTCTTCGTGCGCGACAACGGCATCGGCATCGACGAGCGGCACCGCGCACGGATCTTCGACATCTTCTACCAGATCGCGCCCAACTCCCGCAGCACGGGGATCGGGCTCGCGGTGGTGCGGCGGGCGGTGGAGCGCATGGGCGGCGGCGTGAGCGTGGAATCCGCGCCCGGCCGCGGGAGCACCTTTCGGCTCGAGCTGGCGCATCCGGCGGGGCCGGGCGCGTAGTCCTCGGCCGCGGGGCGCCGGGCGTCGGGCGGAGGGCGGTTTTTGGCGAAGGGTGGGCGCGGGTTGGCGGGGGCTGGACGGGCGCGGGCGGGGCGTGGATGCAGGAGTCCTCCTATGGCCGAGAACTCCGCCTCCTCTCCCAAGCTCTGCAATCCCGCCGTGGTCGGCCTCGCCGGCTTCGGCCTCACGACGCTTGTGCTCCAGTTGCACAACCTCGGCCTCGTCGGCCTGGGGCCGGTGATCTGGCTCGGGCTCGTCTTCGGCGGCGGCGCGCAGTTCCTCGCCGGCCTGCAGGAGATGAAAACCGGCAACAATTTCGGCTACTGCGCCTTCACGTCCTACGGCGCGTTCTGGATCGCCCTTTGCCTCATGTTGCTCGGCGGCCACTTCGGCCTTTGGAAGCCCACCGAGACCGACGTGGGCTGGTTCCTGGTGGCGTGGACGCTCTTCACCGTGATCCTCTGGGTGGGTTCGTTGCGCATCCATGGCGCCATGGCCACCACCTTCACCCTGCTGTTGGCGGGCTTCGTGTTGCTCGATCTCGGCCACTTCGGCTTCCCGGTGCTCAACAAGGTCGCCGCCTACGTGCTCATCGCCTGCGCCCTTTGCGCCTGGTATATGATGGCGCGCATCCTCTTGAACGAGATCTACGGGCGCGAGCTGCTGCCGGCGGGTCGTCCTTGGGTGTCGGCTCCGGCCAAGGCCGCCGCGGCGGCGCCGGCCGCGGGCGTGGTGCCCGCCCCCGCGCGCGCTTGAGCGGGCGCCGCCGGTCTCTACGCCGGCGACAGGATTGCGGCTTGTTGACGAGGCGCGGGAAACCGCGCCTCGTGCTTTTTACCCAACCGCCGCCATGCCACTCGCCGTCATCGACCTCATCCGGGGCGCAGACATCCTCATCTACCCGCTCGCGCTCTGCTCGCTCGTGCTGGTCTTCATTCTCTGCGAGCGGGGCTGGGCGTTGCGCCGGCCGGCCATCCTGCCCGAGGAGCTGGCCGAGGCGATCGTGGCCGGGCGGCCGGCCGAGGGGGACGAGCGCTCCGTGCTCGGCCGCATCGTGCGTTTCGCGCGCGCGCACCCGGGAGACGCGGAGGGCGTGCGCGCCTTTGCCCGCCTCGAGGTTTCGCACATGGAGCGCGGCCTGCCCTATCTCGACGTGATCTACGCGGGGGCGCCGCTCATCGGCCTCACCGGCACGGTGTGGTCGCTCGTGCGGGTGTTCTCCAGCATCAGCGGCGCCACGGGGCTGCCCGATCCGGTGAAGTTCACCAGCGGCGTCTCGCTCGCCCTGTCCGCCACGATCATCGGCCTGAGCATCGCGATCCCGGCCTTGATCGGCGGCGGCGTGTTGCAGCGCCGGGTCGATAAATACGCCGCGCAGCTCGACGTGCTGCTCGCGCGGCTGCTCGCCGAAAAAACCGAGGGTCGCGGCCTCGCCACGCCCGCGCCCGCCGAGACCCGCGCCTGAGCGCCGCCCCCCTCGCATGAGCAGCCTGCAAACCCGCCGCCGTCGCCGGCCCGAGCTCAACCTCGTGCCCTTGATCGACGTGCTCGTGATCCTGGTCTTCTTCGCTTTCGTGACGATGCAGTTTCGCGCGCCCGGCACACTCAACATCACCCTGCCCCGGGTGGAGACCGCCGGCACCAACGCCTTCGAGGGCACGGTGATCCTCGGCATCGGGCGCGAGGGCGAGCTGAGCTTCGCCACCGATCGCACCGCGCCGCGCACCATCTCGCGCGAGGAGCTCGAGGGCCTGCTCGCGCAGATCCGCGACGTGAACCGCGACGTGCCGGTCTTGATCCGGGCCGACGAGGAGACGCCCCTGCGCACGCTGGCCTTCGTGATGGACGCCTGCCGCAAATCGGGTCTCAACCGCTTCAGCCTGCAGAGTCGCTGAAGTCGCCGCTTTGCGCTACGCTCCCCGTCTCATGAAAAAGATCGTTCTCACCGGTTGCACCAAGGGTCTCGGCCGCGCGCTCGTGGACGAGTTTATCGCGCTCGGCCACACCGTCATCGGCTGCGGGCGCAATCCCGAGGCCATCCTCGACCTGCGCTTCTCCGCGCCCGCTCCGAGCACCTTCGACGTGGTCGATGTGACGGAGGCGAAAATGGTCGAGCTCTGGGCCGAGCGCATGCTCACCCAGCACGGCGCGCCGGATCTCGTGATCAACAACGCCGGCCTGCTCACCGCGCCCGCGCCGCTCTGGAAGCAAAACGCCGCCGAGGTCGCGAAGCTGTTTCAGGTCAACCTGGCCGGGATCGTGCACGTGGTGCAGGGCTTTGTGCCCGCGATGCTCGAGCGCGGCTCGGGCGTGGTGGTGAACCTGTCGTCGGGCTGGGGCCGCTCGGTCTCGGGCGAATTCGCGCCCTACTGCGCGAGCAAGTGGGGTGTCGAGGGCCTCACCAAGGCCCTCGCGGAGGAGTTGCCCGCGCCGCTCGCCGCGGTGCCGCTCAGCCCGGGCGTGATCGACACCGCCATGCTGCGCCAATGCTACGCCGACGGCGCCGGCGAGTATCCAAAACCGGATACGTGGGCCAAGGCCGCCGCGCCCTTTCTCCTCAAGCTCGGGCGCAAGGACAACGGCAAGAGCCTCACCGTGCCGGGCTTTTGAGCCGGCCGCCGCGTGAGCGGCTCGGCGTCAGGGCGTGTTGGCCGCCTGCGCTTTTTGTTGCGCGCGCAACTCGGCGCGGGTGGGCAGGGCGAGAAACTCCGCCGCCTCGAGCATCGCTTTCGCGTCCTCGGGCGTCGCGCTGCGCGCGGCCTCCTGCAGCAGGGGGATGGCGGCGCGTTCGCCGAGCTGGATGAAGCCGTCGATCGCGGCGGCGCGAATCTCCGGATCGGAGTGGCGAAGGAAACGCGCCAAGGCAGGCACCGAGGCGGCGTCGTAGGTGACGACGAGATCGTTGATCGCCTCCACGGCCGCCTCGCCGACCGGCAGCGGCGCCGCGGCGGGGGAGGGGGCGGGGGAGGAGCTTGAGTCTGCTCGCGCCGCATCGGCGCCCTGGGCTGCTCCCGAGCGGGGCGCTTCGACCGGTGCCGCGGTGGCGGAGCCGGGCGTGGCCGGCGAACCGGGGGCGCGGACCACCGGGACGAGCGGCTGGTCGGGCCCGGGCGCGGGCTCGCGGAGGCGGAGCCAGAGCGCCCAAAGCGCGCCCAGGATCAGGACGAAGACGAAGAGCCGGACGCGGCGGCGGGAGCGTGGAGAGCGCATGCGAGGAATTGGCGACTCTCCAGCGGAGGCGCCAATCACCGCGGCGCAAGGCCATATCGGGCTCCGCGCTCGCGACGAGGGGGCGGGGTCACCGACCGGCCAGTGACGAGATGAAGTAGCCGGCGGCGACGGCGGTGCCGATCACGCCCGCCACGTTCGGTCCCATGGCCGGCATGAGCAGGTAGTTGCCGGGATCGGCGCGCTGGCCCTCGCTGTGCGCGACTCGCGCGGCCATGGGCACGGCGGAGACGCCGGCCGCGCCGATGAGCGGGTTGATCGGCGTGCGCGGCGAGAGCTTGTTCATGATCTTGGCCGCGATCACGCCGGCGGCGGTGGAGCAGCCGAAGGCGACCACGCCGAGCACGATGATCTTGAGGGTGGCCGGCGCGAGGAAGTTCTCCGCGCGCATCGTCAGGCCCACGCTGGTGCCGAGGAAGATCGTGAGGACGTTGATAATCTCGTTTTGCGCGGACTTCACGAGGCGCTCGGTGACGCCGCATTCGCGCAGGAAGTTGCCGAGCATGAGCATGGCGATGAGCGCGGCCGCGTCGGGCACGAGCAGGATGCACACGACCGTGACGCCGAGGGCGAACAGTAGTTTCTCCAGTCGCGAGACCTTGCGCAGCGAGCTCATGCGGATGCGGCGCTCCTTCTCGGTGGTCAGCGCGCGCATGATCGGCGGCTGGATGAGCGGCACGAGCGCCATGTAGCTGTAGGCGGCGACCGCGACCGCGCCGAGCAGCTCGGGCGCGAGCTTGTTGGAGATGAAGATCGCGGTGGGGCCGTCGGCGCCGCCGATGATGCCGATGGCGGCGGCCTGTTTGGAGGTGAAGCCGAGCAGCGTGGCCCCGAAGAAGGTGAGGAACAGGCCCACCTGCGCGGCCGCTCCCAAGAGTATCGTTCGAGGCAAGGCGATGAGCGGGCCGAAGTCGGTGAGGGCGCCGACGCCGAGGAAGATGAGGGGCGGGAAAAGTTCCAGTTTCACGCCCTGCGAGATGAAGTCGTAGAGGCCGCCCTCGACCTTCTCCACGCGGAGCTGTTGGTGCGTATGTGGAGCGCTGCTCGAGGTATCGTGCACCGGCACGGCCTCGATGGTGAAGACCGCCTCCGCGGTCTCGGTGTGGGTGATCACGCCGCGGGTGGGCAGGTTGGCGACGAGCGCGCCAAAGGCGATGGGAACGAGCAGGAGAGGCTCGAACTTTTTCGCGACGGCGAACCATAGCAGCACGCCGACCACGACCCACATGCTGAGCATGCCGAGGGTGATCTGCGAGAAGCCGGTGGTCTGGTAGAAATCGAGGAGTCCGGAGAGCATGGCGGAGCAGGGTAGAGGGCGTCAGCGAACCTTGTGGGTGGCGAAGATGGCTCGGCGGCCCTCGACGGCCCAATCGCGGGCTTCGGGGCGCGGCGAGAGCGCGATGATGCGGGCGCTCGGACCGAAGGTGGCGTGGACCGCGGCGGCGATGAGCACGAGATCGGTTTCGGGGATCGTGCCCGGAGCGGCCGGAGCCGGGGCGGGAGAAGGTGCGGCGACCGCTGGGGCCGGGGCGACGGCGGGCGCGCTCGCGAGTTTCGCGGCGGCGGCCGCGGCTTCGGCGGCGGAGATGCGCCGGAAAACCGCGCCGAGCAGCTCCAGCATGCCCCAGATGAGGCCGAGGGCGGCGCCGACCACAATCAGCCCGTTGAGCTGAAAGCCGATGACTTCGCCCAGATCGGGATGAAGCGGGATCGCGGTGCCGAGGCCGGTGGAAAAGACGACGGGCGACATGGCTGGGATCAATCGAGGCGCACCAAGGGAGCGCCTTCTTCGACGCCGTCTCCGGCCTGCACGAGCACGGCGGAGACCACGCCTTCGCGCGGGGCGTAAACGTAGGTGTTCATTTTCATCGCCTCGAGGGTCATGAGCGTGGCGCCCGCGGCGACTTTCTGGCCGGGCTTCACGTCCACGGAGACCACCTTGCCTGCGAGCGGGCTAGGGACGTCGCCGGCCCCGGCGGCGACGGGCGCCGCGGGGCGAGGGGCGGAAGCGACCGGTGCGGAGACGGCCGCCACGGGGGCGGGCGCGGCCGGGGCGGGCGAGGGCGCGGCCACGGGGGCGGAGGGGTCGCTGATGTTTTCGACGAGGACTTCGTAGGCGCGGTTTTCGATCGTGATGCGGAGTTTTTGCATGGGGCGGCGTGACTAGGATCGTGGCAGAGCGTCGGTATCGTGCGGATTTTGGCAATCCGCTTGGGCCGGGGCGCGAGTTTCGGGCAAAAAACGGCGATGCGGCCCCGTCCTGTCCTCACGTCGGAAAGAACCTCGCTTCCCTCCGGGCGCTGCGTGTGTTTCGTGCCGTGTCCATGACCGTCGGCGTGCATCCCCTCGCGGGCTTCGACAAGCTCCTGCACTATAAGGTGCCGGAGTCGCTGCGCGCGCAGGTGCAGGTCGGCTCGTTGGTGCGCATCCCGATCGTCAACCGCTTCCACCTCGGGATCGTGGCGGAATTTTCCGAGCCCAAGGATTTTCCGGTCGAGCGGTGCAAGCCCCTGGCCGGGCTGGTGTATCCCTTCCCCGCGCTCCCGCCGGATCTCCTTCGGCTCGCGAAGTGGATGAGCGCCTACTACGCGGCGCCGCTCGACGGGATCATCGAGACGATGCTGCCCGCCGCGGTGCGCAAGGCCGCCTCGCTCAAGCAGGAAAAGCTGCTCGTCGTCGCCCGCCAGGCCACGCCGGAGGAGACGGCGGCGCTGGCCAAGCGCGCGCCGGCGCAGGCGCGGGTTTACGAGTTTCTGCGCGCCCAGCCCCGCCCCGTGCTCAAATCGCTCGCGCTCGACCGCCTCGGCGTATCCGCGGCGGCGATACACGGGCTCGTGACGCGCGGCCTGCTGCGCGAGGAGTCGCGCCGGGTGGAGCGCGTGGCCTACGCCGACGACCACGCGGCGGGCGAGCACGTCGCCGCCCAGCCGCACATCCTCAACGCCGAGCAGCAGGCCGCGGTGGACGCCCTGGCGGAGGCCCTGGGGCGCGGCGGCTTCGGCGTGCAACTGCTCTTCGGCGTGACGGGCTCGGGCAAGACGGAGGTCTATCTGCGGGCGATCCAGGAGGCGCTCGCGGCCGGCGGCGGGGTGGCCTTTCTCGTGCCCGAGGTGGCGCTCACCCCGCAGACCGTGGCGCGGCTGCGCTCGCGGCTGGAGGCCATCGCGCCGGGCCACAAGGCCGTCGTGTGGCACAGCATGCTCAGCGAGGGCGAGCGGCTCGACGGCTGGCTCGCGCTCGCCACCGGCGAGGCGCGCGTGGTCGTCGGCGCCCGCTCTGCCGTCTTCGCTCCCGTGCAGGATCTCCGGCTCATCGTGGTCGATGAGGAGCACGAGCCGGCCTACAAACAGGACGAGACCCCGCGCTACCACGGGCGCGACGTCGCGATCTACCGCGCCAAGCTCTGCGGCGCGCTTTGCCTGCTCGGCTCCGCCACGCCCTCCCTCGAGACCTGGGCCAACGCCGGCTCCGGCAAATACGGCCTGCTCACGCTCAGCCAGCGGATCGACGACCGGAAGCTGCCCTACATCGACGTGGTGGATATGCGCGTCGAGGCCATGCGCCAGCGCGGCGCCGCCACGCTTTCCCGCAAGCTGCTCGACGCGATGCACGCCCGGCTGGCGAAGAAGGAGCAGATCATCCTCTTCATCAACCGCCGCGGCTACTCCTCGGCCATGCAGTGCCGCAAGTGCGGGCACGTGGAGGAGTGCCCGCATTGCAGCGTGAGCATGACCTACCACCGCAGCGACGAGACGCTGCGCTGCCACCTCTGCGGCCACCAGCGCGGCGCGCCCGCGCGCTGCCCCTCCTGCGCCTCGCCCGAGATCCGCTGGCGCGGCACCGGCACCCAGCGCGTCGAGGAGGCCGTGCGGCGGCTCGTGCCCAAGGCGCGTATCGAGCGGATCGATACGGACACGATGCAAAAGAAAAACCGCTTCCGCGAGGTGCTGGCCTCCTTTCGCGCCGGGCGCATCGACATCCTCGTCGGCACGCAGATGATCGCGAAGGGCCTGGATTTCCCCAACGTCACGCTCGTGGGCCTGGTGGACGCCGACCTCTCGATGCACGTGCCGGACTTTCGCGCCAACGAGCGGACCTTCCAGCTCCTCGTCCAGGTGGCGGGCCGGGCCGGCCGCGGCGACCGCGCGGGCGAGGTGGTGGTGCAGACCTTCACGCCCGAGGCGGGCGCGATCCAGTTTTCGCGTCATGCGGACTACGTGGGCTTCGCGCAGACGGAGCTGAAGGTGCGGCGGGATTTCGGCTACCCGCCGGCCCGGCATCTGTTGCACCACCTCTTCCGCGGGCCCAACCCCGAGAAGCTGCGCTTCTTCGCCGAGCAGTGGAAAAAACGGGTCGAGGAATCGCTGGGCGAACAGGTGGCGCTGATGGGCCCGGCCGCCGCCCCGATCGAGAAGATCCAGGACGAGTATCGCTGGCAGCTCTGGTATTTCTGCAACGCGCCGGTGACGAAGATCGTCGCCGAGGTGGCCCGCCTGCGCGCGGCCTTCGAGTGGCCCGAGGACATGATCCAGGTGCTCGACGTGGACCCGGTGAACCTGTGTTGAGCCCGGCGCCTTCGGCGGCCAATCCTCCCGCATGCCCCTGGTCGATCATCACGTGCACCTCTACCCGGCGGAGCTCAACCGCGACCCCGCGGGCTGGGCGGCGGCGAGGGGCGAGGCGAAGTGGGCCGCGATGTGCGTGCGCTCGCGGCGCGACGGCTCGCCGGTGCAGGAGTTTCCCGGCGTGGACGAGTTGCTGCGCGCGATGGACGCGGCCGGCGTGGCGCGGGCGGTGTTGCTCGGCTGGTATTGGGAAAAGGCGGAGACCTGCGAGTGGCACAACCGCGCGATGGGCCGCTGGGTCGCCGCGCACCCCGACCGGCTCTCCGCCTACGCGACGATCCAGCCCGGCGCCACGGCGGCGGAGGTGCGCGCCGAGCTGCGCCGCGCGCGCGACGAGGGCCTGGGCGGCGTCGGCGAGCTCTCGCCGCACAGCGTCGGCGTCAGCATCGAGAGCGAGGGCATGCGCGCGGCGCTCGCGCTCGCCGAGGAGTGGCGCTGGGCGGTCAACCTGCACGTCACCGAGCCGCGCGCGAAGCCCTACCCGGGCATGGTGCTCACGCCGGAGGGCGACTTCCGCGCGCTGGCGCGGGCCTGGCCGCGGGTGGAGTTTGTCCTCGCGCACTGGGCCGGCGGCTTCGACGTGCGCGACCTGTCCAACGTGCGGGTGGACACCGCCGCCTCGCCGCTCGTTTACGGCGAGTCGGCCTGGGCGATGCGCGGAGTGAGCGTGCGGCCCGATCAGGTGCTCTTCGGCTCCGACTACCCGCTGCGCCTGCGCCCCGGGCAGCCGGCCGCGGAGGGTTTGAGGATTTTCGCGGAAGAGGCGCGGAAGAACGGGCTTGGCGGGGCGGACCGCGGGGCGGCAGCGTGAGGGCCTTTCACCTCCGCCATGACTCCCGAACAAAAACTCGCCCAGCTCGGACTTGAACTGCCCGCCGTCGCCGCCGCGGCCGGAAACTATCTCCCCGTGGTGCGGAGCGGAAACCTCCTCTTCTGCGCCGGCACGCTCGCCATGCGCGACGGCCAGATGACGCACGAGGGGCAGGTGGGCCGCGAGCAGACGGTGCAGACCGGCTACGAATCCGCCCGCGTGGCGGCGCTCAACTCCCTCGCCAACATCAAGGCCCACGTCGGCGAGCTCTCGAAGGTGAAGCGCGTCGTCATGGTCAACGGCTTCGTCAACGCCGTCAGCGGCTTCGCGGACAGCCCCGCGGTGATCAACGGCGCGAGCGACCTGCTCGTGGCGGTGCTCGGCGACGCCGGGCGCCACGCGCGCGCCGCGGTGGCCGTCGCCGGGCTGCCGCGCAACTCGACCAGCGAGGTGCAGCTTGTCGTCGAGGTGGCGGACTGAAACAAACGCCCATGCCCTCCATCTACGAAACCCTGCGCGCCGAGATCATCGTCGCGATGAAAGCCAAGGACGGCGCCCGCGCCACCATCCTGCGCACCGCCGACGCCGCGATCCAGCGCGCGGCCATGGACCAGAACAAGCCGATCGACGACGCGCTCGCCACCGCCACGCTTCGCAAGAGCGTGAAAAACCTCCAGGACGCGATCGCCGAGTTCGAGAAGGGCGGCCGGGCCGACCTCGTCGAGGCCAACCGGGCCGAGATCGCGGTGCTGGAAAAGTTTCTCCCCGCCGGGCTCGACGCCGCCAAGCTCGAGGCCCTCGTCGCCGAGGTGATCGCCGCCACCGGTGCGACCTCGAAAAAGGAGATGGGCAAGGTGATCGGCGCGCTGAAGCAGCGCCCCGAGGCCGGCCTGATCGACTTTGGCGTGGCCAGCAAGCTGGTGCAGGCGAAGCTGCCTTGAGCCGGGATCATTCAGTTGGCCGGCGGAGCAGCGGGGCGAGGTGGCGAGCAGATTTTGGTGCGGACCGAGCGAAAGAATACCCGGAGGGTATTTCGAGACGAGGGCCCCACCAAAAGGTGCCGCCAGATCGCCTCGATGCGACCCGGACAACTGAATGATCCCGGCTGAGCCAAAAGCCGAGCCGAGGGCGAAGGCTCGCCCTTGGCCGCAGTGGCTCAGTCCACGATCAGCACCTGGTCGCCGACGCGCACCTCGTCGAAGAGCGCGACCATGTCGCGGTTGGCGAGCAGCACGCACCCGGCGCTTTGCGGCTCGCCGATGCGCTCCTCGCGGTTGGTCCCGTGGATGTAAACGTAGCGCGCGTAGGTGTCCACCACGCGCCCTTCGGCGTCGTTGCCCGCGTTCACGCCCGGCTCGAGTCCGCGCAGCCAGAGGATGCGGCTGGTGATGAGGTTGCCGTCGTCCTCGTGCTCCGCGAAGTGCCGGCCGGTCGGCCGGCGGCCCTTGAAAACCATGCCGAGCGGCTGTTCGCCGCCGATGCGCTCGGCGATCTCGTGCAGGCCGCGCGGCGTGCCGAGGGAGTCCTTCAGGTTGCTCGGCGGCCGGGCCGAGGTGGAGACGGGGTAGGCGCGGACCAGCTCGCCCTTGCGGAAGAACTGGAGCGTCTGCGCGGAGATGCGCACGAGGAGGAGCCGGTCTGCGGGCTTGATGCCCAGCCTTTGGCAGGTTTTGTTCAACAACTCCCCGTTTTCATCCATCGTGAGCACGCGTAATAATGTTGTCGGAATCGTCGGCGCCACCGGCGCCGTCGGTCAAGAGCTGGTCCGGTTGCTCCACGAGCGCCGGTTCCCGATGAGCCGTCTGCGGCTCTTTGCCTCCGCCCGCTCGGCCGGCAAAACCATCACCCATGGCGGCCAGTCCTACACCATCGAGGAGGCCAAGCCCGGCGCCTTCACCGGCGTGGACCTCGCCTTTTTCGCCGCCGGCGGCTCCGTGACGCGCGCGCTCGCCGCCGACGCCATCGCCAGCGGCTGCACCGTCATCGACAAGAGCTCCGCCTACCGCCAGCAGGCCGACGTTCCTCTCGTGGTGCCCGAGATCAACCCCGAGGGCCTCCGCGCCCACAAGGGCCTCATCGCGAACCCGAACTGCTCGACGGCCGTCATGCTCATGGGCCTCTGGCCCCTGCACCGGCTCTTCGGCCTCAAGCGCATCTTCGTCGCCACCTACCAGTCCGTCTCCGGCACCGGCGCCGAGGCGGTGAAGGAGCTGGCCGACCAGATCGCCGCGCACTCCGCCGGCCAGCCGCTCGCGCACAAGGTCTATCCCTACCAGATCGCCTTCAACTGTATCCCCCAGATCGATACGTTCGGCGCCGACGGCTACACCGGCGAGGAAGAGAAGATGCGCCTCGAGAGCCGCAAGATCATGGGCCTGCCCGGGCTTCGCGTCTCCGCCACCTGCGTGCGCGTGCCCGTGGTCCGCGCCCACTCGATCGCGGTCAACGCCGAGTTCGAGCGCCCGGTCAACCTCGAGCAGGCCCGCGCCGCCATCGCCGCCTTCCCCGGCGCCGAGCTGGTGGACGAGCCCGCCGCGAAGAAGTATCCCACGCCGCTCGACTTCGCCGAGAAGGTGAAGTGCGGTGTCGGCCGCCTGCGTGTGGACACGGCCTTCGACAACGGCCTCTCCTTCTGGGTGAGCGGCGACAACCTCTGGAAGGGCGCCGCGCTCAACGCCGTGCAGAACGCCGAGCTCATGGTCCGCGAAGGCTGGTTGCTGCGCGACCGCGCCACGGCCGCCGCCTGAGGCGGGTAGGGCGGGCCCGCTGGGCCCGCCGTGATTGCCCGCTCGAACCGCGGCGGGCCCAGCGGTCCCGCCCTACCTTCAGCCCACAAAAACCCTTGCCGCCGCCCGCGCCCGTTGGTTTTCCTGCGCCTTTGGCTCGGACGCTTAGCTCAGTTGGTTAGAGCACCTCGCTTACACCGAGGGTGTCGGGGGTTCGAGTCCCTCAGCGTCCACCAATCCCTCAATCCCTCCTCTTTTCCTCCCAAACCTCGCAATGCGCCACACGCTCTCGATCCTCGTTGAGAACAAATTCGGTGTCCTCGCCCGCGTCACCGGCCTCTTCTCCGGCCGCGGCTTCAACATCGACTCGCTCAACGTCGCCCCCACCCACGAGTCGCACCTCTCGCGCATTACCGTCGTCCTCAAGGGCGACGACGCCGCGCTCGACCTCGCCATCAAGCAGGTCCGCAAGCTCGTGAACGTGGTTGAGGTGACCGACTTCAAGGAGGGCCAGGCCGTCCAGCGCGAGCTCGTGCTCGTCAAGGTCAAGGCCCCCGCCAAGGTGCGCTCCGAGGTCATGCAGATCTGCGAGATCTTCCGCACCAAGATCGTCAACGTGGACCACAACGAGCTCATCATCGAGCTCGTCGGCGACAGCTCCAAGGTCACCGCCTTCCTCGATCTGCTCGCCCCCTTCGGCATCCTCGAGCTCGCCCGCACCGGCACCCTCGCGCTCAAGCGCTGAGACGCCGGCCCCGCCATTTCTCCCGCCCGTCATCAACCCCGCTAACACCTCTCCCAACATGCCCGCCAAAGTATATACCGACAAGGACGCCGATCTCGGCCTCTACAAGAACAAGACCATCGCCGTTCTCGGCTACGGTTCCCAAGGCCACGCCCACGCCCTCAACCTCAAGGACTCCGGCGTGAAGGTCATCATCGGCCTCTACGAAGGCTCGAAGTCCAAGCCCGTCGCCGAGAAGCACGGCTTCAAGGTCGTCTCCACCGCCGAGGCGGTGAAGCAGGCCGACATCATCCTCGTCGGCCTCCCCGACATGAAGCAGGCCGACGTCTATAAGCAGGACATCGAGCCCAACCTCACCAAGGGCAAGACCCTCGTCTTCTCGCACGGCCTCGCCGTCCACTTCGGCCTCATCAAGGTGCCGAAGGATATCGACGTCATCATGGTCGCCCCCAAGGGCCCGGGCCACATGGTCCGCCGCCTCTACGTCGAGGGCAAGGGCATGCCCGCCCTCATCGCCGTCTTCCAGGACAAGTCCAAGCAGGCCAAGAAGAACGCCCTCGCCTGGGCCAAGGGCATCGGCTCCACCCGCGCCGGCGTGCTCCAGACCACCTTCAAGGAAGAGTGCGAGACCGACCTCTTCGGCGAGCAGGCCGTGCTCTGCGGCGGCGCCTCCGCGCTCGTGCAGGCGGGCTTCGAGACCCTCGTCGAGGCCGGCTACCAGCCCGAGATGGCCTACTTCGAGTGCCTCCACGAGCTGAAGCTCATCTGCGACCTCATGTATGAGAAGGGCATCTCCGGCATGCGTTTCTCCATCTCCGAGACCGCCAAGTATGGCGACATCACCCGCGGCCCGCGCGTGATCAACGCCAAGACCAAGGCCGAGATGAAGAAGATCCTGAAGGAGATCCAGTCCGGCAAGTTCGTGAAGCAGTGGGTCGCCGAGTATAAGGGCGGTCTGAAGAACTACAACAAGCTGCTCAAGGCCGGCGAGAAGCACCAGATCGAGAAGACCGGTGAATACCTCCGCGGCATGATGCCCTGGATGCCCAAGCGCAACATCAAGGGTGTCGCCGGCGCCTACGCGGGCTAAGAATTGAACCGCTAAGATTCGCTAAGTGGCGCTAACGGGTGAAAGCCTGCTAGCGCCATTTTAGTTTTGGGATTTAGCGGTCTTTAGCGTCCTTTAGCGGTTTTGAAATCGAAACTCATCCTCGCCACCCGCAAGAGCCCGCTCGCGCTTGCTCAGACCGAGCAGGTCGCCGCGCACCTGCGCGCCTCGCTCGGCGTCGAAACCGAGCTGCTGAAGATCGTCACCACCGGCGACCAGCGCACCGAGTGGTCGCTCGAAAAACAGGGCGGCAAGGGGCTCTTCACCAAAGAACTCGAAGAGGCCCTCCTCCGCGGCGAAGCCGACGTCGCGGTCCATAGTTGCAAGGATCTGCCCGGTGTCCTTCCCGAAGGTCTCGCCGTCGCCGGCTACCTGCCGCGCGAAGACCCGCGCGACATCCTTGTGCTGCGCGACGGCGTGGAGACGCCCGCGCTCATCGCGACCTCCAGCCCGCGTCGCCGCCTCCAGCTCGCGATGCTTTTCCCCGATGCGCAATTCACCGAGATCCGCGGCAACGTGGATACGCGCCTGCGCAAGATCGGCCAAGACAAGGTCGCCGACGCCACCGTGCTCGCCGCCGCCGGCCTGCGCCGCCTCGGCATCGGAGGCTGGCAGGGCGTGAGCTTTCACGCCCTCGGGCCCGAGCACATGGTGCCCGCCGTCGGCCAGGCCGCCATCGCGCTCCAGACCCGCACGACCGACGCCGCGCGCATCGGCGCCGTGCTCGACCAGCGCACCGCCCGCGCCGTCACCCTCGAGCGGGCTTTTCAGCGCTCGCTCGGCGCCGGTTGCCAGACGGCCTTCGCCGCGCACGTCACCGCCGACACGCTTTGGTTTTATCACCAAGAGATCGGCCTCCGCAGCCTCCCGCTCAGCGACGCCGAGATCGACGCCCCCGAGCAAACGGCTCGCGCGATGCTCAAGCACTTCGGCTTTCAGATTGCTTAACGCGAAGACTCGAAGGTCCGGCCCAAGATCGCGAAGGACCAAGCCTGTCCGCGCTCTTCGCTCTGCCTCTTCTTCGCGCCCTTCCGCCTGTTCTTCGCGTCTTCGCGCCAAAAAGAAAACTCACTCCGCCGCCCGCGGCTCAGGCTCGCGCGAAAACCACGCGCCGATGCGGTCGATCCGCAGCGCGAAAACCGCGTAGCACGCGCCCACGAAAATCATCGAGCCCACGCCGAGTTGGTGAAAAGCGCGGCGAATCTGCGCCATCGTCCAGCCGTGGTCGTCCATCAGCCGGTTCATGTCGCCGTTTGCGTCGTCCTCGCCGTGGATCAAGGTCCCGAAGGGAATCTCCTCGATCCCGCGATAGACCAGCTCCCAGTAGTGCCAGCTGTCGAGCAGCGTGCTCGCCGCTAGGAAAAACACGAAGTAGCGGCAGGCACCCCAGCGAAACCAGGCCGGCAGGCGCACAAAAAAGAGGCCGACGAAGAGCGCGCTCAAATAGAAGGTGCCGCCCACGCCGCCGAAGACGATCCACAGATCGTGGCGATGGTCCGACGCCTGCCAGGTCATGAAATACTGCGCCACCGCCAGCGCGACCGCGAGGACCACCGCGAAGGGCCGGCCTTGCCGCCAGCCAAACCAGGCTAGCACCCCGAGCAGGAAGAGCACGAGGTAATAGACAGTCGTCGAGGGCGCGGGCGCGATGGAGGTCCAGCCGAAGGGCAGGGGAAGGGCTTGGTAACCGCAAAGCCAGGCCGCCGAGGCATGTCCCAGCTCGTGCATCCAGACGTGAAAACCGGTAAGGAAAAACTTCAGCAGCGGCACCGAGTTTGCGCCCCAAGCCAGGGCGAAGAGCAGAGGCGGCGCGAAGACGCGGACGCGCCAGTCGGTGAAGGAGTTCGGACCACGTTCGGCCTCGTCGGCGTAGTAGGGTTCGTCGCTGCCGAAGAGGCTCATGAGGTTTAAGGTAAGGCTTAGGAGGCGCTTGGCCCGTGTGTGGTCGAGCCCAAAGCCGCGGGAGTTGGGAGGCATGGGGCTCCTGCCCCGTGCGTTTGCCGGGCGGGTGGTCGAACGTCGGGTAACGCCGAGCCCGACGGGGCTGGAGCCCCGTCGCTCCCTTCTGAAGCCGTGCGGCTTTTCCGAGCTTTCCCCCGGCGCATCGCTTGTGTTGGGTCTCGCCTTCGCGGACCTTCCTCGTCGCGGCACGATTCACATGTCAGCCTCCAATTCCGGTATCGTTCACCTCGTCGGCGCAGGCGCCGGCGATCTTGGTCTCTTCACCCTGCGTGCGCGCGAGCTCATCGCGGCCGCCGACGTCCTCGTCTATGACTACCTCGTCCATCCCGAGGCCGTGAAATGGACCCGGCCCGGCTGCGAGGTCGTGTATGTCGGCAAAAAAGCCGGCTGCCACACCGTGCCGCAGGAGGAGATCGAGGCGCTGCTCGTGAAGCACGCGCAGGCCGGCAAGAAGGTCGTGCGCCTCAAGGGCGGCGATCCCTACATCTTCGGCCGCGGCGGCGAAGAGGCGCGCACCCTCGCCAAGGCCGGCGTGGCTTTCGAGGTCGTGCCTGGCGTCACCGCCGCCCTCGCCGCCGGCGCCTACGCCGGCATCCCGCTCACCTTCCGCAACGTCTCGACCTCGCTCGTGCTCCTCACCGGCCACGAGGACCCGACCAAGACCGGCGGCACGCAGGTGGACTGGCGCGGCTTTGGCGCGCTCAAAAACACCACGCTCGCGATCTACATGGGCATGAGCCGCCTCGCCCACATCCTCGCCGAGCTCCAGGCCGGCGGCCTCGCGCCCGACACGCCCGCCGCCGTCGTGCAATGGGCCTCGCTCGGCCGCCAGCGCAGCGTGAGCGGCACCGTGGCCGATCTGCCCGCGCGCGTCGCCGAGGCGAAACTCGCCGCGCCCGCGATCATCTTCATCGGCGAGGTCGTGCGCGACCACGAGGCGATCGACTGGTTCGAGCACCTGCCGCTCTTCGGCCGCCGCGTCGCCATCACCCGCACGCGCGATCAAAACAGCGAGCTGCGCGAGAAACTCGAGACCCTCGGCGCCGAGGTGCTGGAGCTGCCGCTGATCAACATCACCAAGGACGTGGACAAGCACGGCTTCGTCGAGATCCTCGCCGAGCTCGGCAGCTACGACTGGATCGTCTTCACCAGCGCCAACGGCGTGCGCTACTTCTTCGAGGAGTTTCTCAAGGGCTTTAAGGACATCCGCGCCCTCGGCCTGCTGCGCTTCGCCTGCATCGGCCGCGCCACCGCGCGCGCGATCGAGAGCTATCATCTTCGCGTCGAGTGCATGCCCGACACCGCGACCGGCGCCTCCCTCGCCGACGCGCTCATCGAGACCGGCAGCCTCGACAGCGCCAAGGTCATCGTCGTCACGGGCAACCTCAACCGCGACAAGCTCGTGAAGAAACTCGAGGCCGCCCGCGCCATCGTGGACCGCCTCCCGCTCTACAAGACCGAGAAGACCGACCTCTCCGCCGACCCCGTCGCCGACGATTTCCGCCAGCACGGCGCCGACGCCATCCTCTTCGCCAGCTCCTCCGCCGCCGAGAGCTACCACGCCCAGTCGGCCTCGCTGAAGCTCGCTCCCGACGCCAAGAAGCCGCTCGTCGGCAGTATCGGCGAACAAACTACGGAGACGCTCGTCGAGCACGGCATGAAGCCGCACTTCATCGCGGCCAAACCGAGCTTGGACGCCTTGGTGTCCGCGCTGATCGAGCGCCTCCGCGCGACGGCTTAGTCTCGATGTTGTTCACGTGAGGGTGAAACGCGTTGTCCCAACGCGTTGACGCGGCGTCGCCGCGCTCGAATCCGTCGCATTGCGCGAACACCGCTCCGCACTGCTCCGGAGCGGCGCGTGCCGTCGGTGGGCCTGTCCGCGCCCGGTCTGCTTTCTCGGTGTATCGCGAACCGAACGCGCGCACCTGTTCCGGCGGGGCCTGTTCGGAGCATGGACTGTAACTGGTCTGTAATAAGTGAAATGTGGTATTTTTTGGCGGGCTATTGTCCGCGGTAGTTCTAGGTGAATCCCCCCATGGATGCTGCCGTTAGATCCGTGTTCGGGATTGAAATCCGAAATCCAGGGATTTCCGGGCAGCCGCTCCCCCCAGTGCGTTGAAGTGCCCGCTTCTTTTTCTCCGATGGACCAAGAACCTCTGCTCAGCACCGAACGACTCAGGCTCAGTCGTGAGCTCCAGCGAGGGTGGGCCTCGCGCGGGGCCGTCGTCATCAAGAACGTGCCTACGCAGACCTATCTTGCGGTCAGCACGGAGCAGGCGCAGGTGCTCGAATCCTTCAAGGAGGGGGCCACCGTGCCGGAGGTGTTCACGGGACTGTTGCAGGAGCGGCGCTGCCCCCCGTTGCGCGAGTTTTATGAGTTGGTGTTGAAAGCCTTGCAGGTGGGTGTGCTGTCTGTCGGTTCCTCGCGGCGTCCCCTGCGCCCGGCGCTCAACTGGCCCGGGTGGCGTCCCGGGGCCGGGTGGCTATGGCCGCTGGCGGTTCTGAATTTAGCCGTTGTGCTTGGTCTGGCCTGGCGGGTGGAGCTGCTGGCGGCGCAGTGGACGCCGGGCGACATTTTTGTTGGCGTCGCGCTCGCGGCCGCGGCCTTGAGCGCCGGCCAAGCCCTGGCGGCGATGGTCGTGGCCGGCGCGGGCGGCGAGGTGTATGGGCGGCGAGCCTTGGATTCGCTGCGTCTCTTGCACCTGCGTCTGGATTTGCGGGACAGCCGGCTGCTTCGGCCGGCCGAGCAGGCGTGGGTGGCGCTGGCGCGCACCCTGCCGCTGGCCTTGGTGTTGCTGCTGGCGCTGGGTTTCCTGCCGGGAGCGGTGCCACCACTGGCGGCGGCGTGGCTGCTGCTCTGGCGTCCTTGGGGCAAGGGCGTGCCGCGAGAGCTGGGCGCGTTGCTGGGCCGGTATCCACCGCTCGATACGGACTCGAACTTTATCTTTCACCTCAACCAGCGCCCGCAGCTGCATTGGCGCCCGTGGTGGAGGCGTTGGGATTGGCGGGTGTGCGCGTTGGAGCTGGTCGTCGCCGTCGCCTGGACGGCCTTGGTCGGCCGTTTCGGGCTCGGTCTTGCCGGAATTGATGTCGGGGAACTGGTGCGGGCCCGACCGGATTACTGGCTGCTCGTCGCGTTGGGTCTGGCGGCCGCGCTGCTGCTCACGATCATGGGGCGCATTTGCTTCCGTTGGCGCGCGGGGTGGCGGGAGATGCGCCGCAATCTCTGGCGGCGGTGGGATTTGGTTCGCCGGCGTCGCGGCCCCTTCGAGTTTCCCGAGACGGAGGCGGCGTTGCAGCGGATCGCGGCGGAGCACCCTCTGCTCGGTTTGCTTGGTTTGCTCAATCCCTACGACCGAGCCGAGATCGTGCGCGCTTGGCGCCCGGTGACCTTCCGGCCGCGGGAAGTGCTTGAGGTGGTCACTTCCGAGGGCGACTCGGTCGGGCTCATCCTTTCCGGGCGCGCCACGGGGACGCGGTTGACCAGCGCAGGGCGAAGGATGCGGGTGCTTGGCCTGGAGGAGGGGGACTTCTTTGGGCAGGCTGCCGGCGACCTCTTCGGCGGCACCGAGGCACGCTTCGAATGCCGCGCCGTAACTCCTGTCGCGGCCTTGGTGTTGCCCGCGGGCTTGTTCAGGCGCTGCGTGGTGGAGCAGCTCGGCGCCGGGCTGGTGCAAGACCTCACCTACAAACTTGCTTTCCTCCGCCGGCTGCCTGTCTGCGCTCATTGGGACGTGGCTTCGGTGGCTCGCTTCGCCCGCCTCACGCAGATCGTCGCTTATGCCGACGGCGAGTCGCTGGTTCGGGAGGGGCAGGAGCCCCGATGGTTCTACATCGTCTTCGACGGCACGGCCCAGGTGCGGCGCGGCGGCGAGCTGGTCTCGCTGCTCAAGGCGGGCGATTTCTTCGGCGAGATCAGTCTCCTCCAAAACAGCGCGGCCATGGCCGACGTGGTGGCCCAGGGTTCGCTCCGCTGCCTGCAGGTGGACCGCAAAGATTTCCTGCGCTTTGTGGCGCGCGATTACCGGGCTGCCCTGGCCTTGGAGCGGATCAGCTCCGCGCGCCTGGGGCGCCCGATCTTCCCCTTGCGCTCCGCTCCCATCGGCACCTCCCATCCGTTTCGCGAGAGCGTCCGGCGAGAAGCCTGCTACTCCTGAGCCCCGCGGGAGCGGCCGAGCCGCCTTCGCAAAACAGGTTTGGTTTTCGGGGCGCTTGTTGGTTGGGTGAACGTTCGTCCATGAAAGTCCCTTTCCTCGACCTCTCGCTCCAGCATCGCGCGATTCGCGAACAGGCGCTCGCGGCGCTCGCCGCCACCTACGACGCCACGCGTTTCTGCCTCGGCAAGGACGTGGAGGACTTCGAGGCCGCTTTCGCCAAGACCCTCGGCTACCCGCGCGCCCTCGGCCTCAACTCCGGCACTTCGCCCCTGCACATGGCCGCCGCGCTCGCCGGCTGGGGCCCGGGCGACGAGGTGATCGCGCCGCCCTTCACCTTCATTTCGACCGTGTGGGGCATCAGCTACGTCGGCGCCACGCCGGTCTTCGTGGATATCGACGAGGCCACCTTCCTGCTCGATCCCGCCAAGATCGAGGCGGCGATCACCCCGCGCACGAAGGGCATCGTGGCGGTGCATCTCTTCGGCCTGCCCGCGCCGATGGAGGCCATCCTCGCCATCGCGAAAAAGCACGGACTCTTCGTCGTCGAAGACTGCGCCCAAGCGGTCGGCGCCACCTGCGGCGGCACGCCCGTCGGCCTGCTCGGCGACTGCGGCACCTTTAGTTTCTACCCCACGAAAAACCTCGGCGGCTGCGGCGAGGGCGGTGCCTTCGTCTCGCGCCGCGAGGAGATTTTCGAGAAGGCGAAGCTCCTCCGCGTGCACGGTTCGGGGCGTCGCTATTACCACGACCATGTCGGCTTCAATTTCCGCATGGATGGCTTTCAGGGCGCGCTGCTCGGCGTGAAGTTGCCGCACCTCGCGGGCTGGACGGCGCGCCGGCGCGAAATCGCGAATCGCTACCTGGCCGGCATCAAGCATCCGGATGTTCGCCTGCCCGTCGGCCAGACCACCGACGGCGAGAGCGTGTGGCACCAGTTCACGATCCGCCACCCGCGGCGCGACGCGTTGCGCGAGCACCTCGCGAAGCACGATGTCGGCACCGATCTCATCTATCCGGTGCCGCTGCACCGCCAGGCCTGCTACGCCTCGCTCGGCTACGCGGAAGGCTCGATGCCCGTCGCCGAGCGCGCCTGCGCCACGGTGCTCAGCCTGCCGATTTTCCCCGAGCTGACGGACGCTCAGGTCGAGCACGTGATCGCCTCGGTCAACGCGTTTTGATTTTTTGAACCACTAATCGGCACTAATGGTCACTAATCTGCTCTGCTGCATTAGTGACCATCAGTGAACATTAGTGGTTAACTCTGCGTCATGATCGGCGACATTCACTTTAAGGTCTGCGGGATTCGGCGCGCGGAGGATGCGCGGCTGGCGGCGGAGCTGGGGGCGGATTTTCTCGGTTTCATCCTCTACCCGAAATCGCCGCGCTATCTCGCGCTCGGCGATTACTCCGGGCTCGATCCGGCTCTACCGCGGGGGCCCAAGCGCGTGGCGGTGATGGTCGAGCCCTCCCTTGACGACCTCGATTGGGCGCAGGAGGCGGGCTTCGATTTTTTCCAGATCCACGCGCGTCACGACACGGGCGAGGCGACGGTGCGGGCGTGGAGCGAAGCGGTGGGGCCGGCGCGGCTCTGGCTCGCGCCCAAGCTGCCTCCGGGCGCGGCGTTTCCCGAGGCGTGGCTGCCCTTGGCCGACACCTTCCTCGTGGACACCTTTCACGCCGAGGGCTTCGGCGGCTCGGGGCGCACGGGCGACTGGGCGGGCTTTGCCGCCTTGGGCGCGCGGCATCCCGCGAAGCGCTGGATTCTCGCGGGCGGGCTCTCGCCCGAGAATGTCGGCGCCGCGCTGGCCGCGACACGGGCGCGGCTGGTGGACGTGAACAGCGGCGTGGAGACCGCGCCGGGCGTGAAGTCCTCCGAGAAACTCCGCGCCTTGGCGACCGCGCTCAGTTCGGCATCGGCCGTGCGCGGTTGAGGAAGCGCAGCAACAGGTAGAGCGTGCCGGCGGCGGGCGCGACCAGGTAGGCGGAGAGGTTGATCGTCTGCGTGACCACGATGCCGGGCGTGAGGTCCGGGTAGGCCGCCGTTGGATACAGCGGAGGCAGCCCGGCCGCGAGGCGGGCGCGAGCGAGCGCGCCGAACGCAAGCAGGAGGACTTCGATCGCGATCAGCAGGAGCGCGAAGCCGCCGAGGGCGGACGAGAGAGGGACGGGGGCGCGCGCTCCGGCGCGGCAGGCGAGCCAGGCGAGAAACCCGAAGGCGAGGCCGGGACCGAGGGTGGCGACCGAGGCGTATTGCAGGGCGAGCAAGCCGTGGCGCTCGAGCGGCAGCAGCGGGCGGTGGTATTCCGTGAAATGGCGGGGCTCGACGCCGATCAGGTAGAGGTCGTGCAGAAACGCCCAGGCCAGGATCAGGCTCGCGAAGGCGAGCATGAAGCGCGCGAGCGGGCGGCGTTCTTGCTCGGGGATGGGGAGGCGCATGGGCGGCGCGTCGCGGCGGCGATCAGGGCTCGAGGCTCACGTGCTTGAGCGGGTGGCGGTCGAGGAGGGTGGGGTGCCAGCCGCGCACGGCGGGGTGCAGGAGATAGACGTGGGTGTTGAAGTAGAGGGGGAGAATCGGCGAGGCCTCGAGGAGGCGCGTCTCGGCGGCGCGGTAGAGCGCGTGGCGGCGCTCCGGATCGAGCGTGCGAGTCGCCTCGTAAATCGCGCGGTCGTAGGCGGGGTCGCTCCAGCCGGTGAAGTTTTGCGCGCTGTCCTTGGTGAAGAGGGCGAGAAAACTGAGCGGATCGTTGTAGTCGGCCACCCAGCCGGAGCGGAGGAGCTGGAAATCACCCGTGCGGCGGGCGTCGAGGAGGGTGGAGAACTCCTGGTTCACGAGGCGCGTCTGGATGCCGATGGCGCGCCACTGTTGCTGGAGCACCTCGGCGATGCGGCGGTGGTTTTCGGAGGTGTTGTAGAGCAGGTCAAAGACCGGCAGGCCGCGGCCCTCGGGGTGGCCGGCCTCGGCGAGGAGGGCGCGCGCGGCGTCGGGATCATGGCGGAGGAGCGAGGGGGGCTCGTAGCCGCCGGTGCCCGGGGGCACGAAGCCGGTGGCTGGGCGTTGGCCGCCGCGGAGGAGGGCGGAGACGAGCGCCTCGCGGTCGAGGGCGAGGGAAAGGGCGCGGCGCACGCGGACGTCGTTGAGGAAGGGGCGGGCGGTGTTGATACGGTAGAAGTAGATGTCGAGAAACGGATCGGCGCGGAGCTGGGCGGGGGCGGAGGCGCGCCAGGCCTCGACGCGGCCGGGCGGCAGGGTGTCGATGACGTGGAGCTGGCCGGCGCGGTAGGCGCGCTCGGCGGCCTCGACGCTGTCGAAGGGGTGGAAATGCACGGCGCGGAGGCGGACCGTGGCGGCATCCCAGTAGGCGGGGTTGGCCGCGGCGACGATCACTTGGCCGCGGCGCCAGTCGCGGAGGAGGAAGGGGCCGCTGCCGACGAAGGTGGCGGGCGTGGACGCCCAGCGGTTGCCGCGGGTATCCGGCGCGCCCGCCGCGGCGATGGCGTGGAGCGGCACGGGGAACCAGACCGGATGGGAGAGCAGGGAGAGGAAGTGCGAGGCGGGGTATTCGAGGGCGACGCGGACGACGTGCGTATCCGGCGTGCTGATACCGACAGCGGAGAAGTCGGCGAGGCGCCCCTTGTGGTAGGCCTCGGCGTTGAGCACGGGGTAGAGCAGCTCGGCGTTGGGCGCGCCGAGGGAGGGCGAGAGCGCGCGGCGGAAGGAGGCGACGACGTCCTCGGCGGCGATGGGGCGGCCGTCGGACCAGCGTGCGTCCGGGCGAAGGTGGAAGGTGTAGGCGAGGCCGTCCGCGGGGACCTCCCAGCGGGCGGCGAGGCCCGGCACGGGCGCGAGCGTTTCGGGGTGCTCGCCGACGAGGCCCTCGAAGAGGGCGGAGATCACGTGGATGTCGTTGAGCGAGGAGGCGAGGTGGGGGTCGAGGTCGGAAGGCTCGGGGCCGATGCCTCGGTGGAGCGTCTGGGTGCGGAGGCCCTCCTCGACGAGCGTGGTGCGCGGGGAGCAGGCGGCGAGGAGGAGGCCCGCGATACACGCGAAAACGCACGAGAGGGGGCGAAGGAGAGAGGCGGGCGGGAGGACGGGCATGGGCGAGCGGGGAGCTTCGCGAGCGCGGCGCCCGGCCGCCAGCGGTTTTCGCCTGCCCGTGTTGTGTCGGTGGCCGAGATTTAACCGGTTCCCGCAAGCTGCTTGGCCACCATCAGGCCAATGCAGAGCGCGAGGCCGCCGGAGAGGAGAGTGCCGATGAGCACGTATTCGGCGAACGCGCGATCATCCAAAGCCTTTGAGCGTGCGAAGGCCTTTGCGGCGAGGATGAAGCCGATGGCGCCATACTGCCCTTGCAGAATGAAGCCATAGAGGAGGGCGCGTTCGAGCAGGCCGATGACGCGCCCCCGGTTGAACTCGCCGATGTCCACGGTCTCCGTTCCCGTCGCCTGTGCGCGTGGCTTGAGGTTTAGCCGGTCGAATACGGCGCGGATCGCAAGGTTGGCTTCGTTGGCTGAAAGCAGCAATCCGAGCAGGATCAACTGCGAGCCATGGCTAAATAGTCCCATGAGCAGCGGGGACAGGGTGCTCCATTCCGCCAGGCGCCAACCCAGTTCCTGCCAGACGGGGCGAAACAGGACGCCGGCGCCCGAAGAGAAGCAGATGCTCAGGCCTGCCAGTTCAAGCAGGCCGATGAGCAGGCGGCGGGAGTTGCGCCGCTTGAGGCGATTTTCCGCGGCGAAGCCGGCGAGGTTGGCGGTCGCCACCAAGATGAACGCCCCAACGAGCGGTCCTCCGAATTCGAAGCAGGCGGACAACGCCCCGATCTCGATAATCGTTTTTCCGGCTCATGCTCGTCGAGGCATGGGATCGTCGCGGAAGTAGCAAAAGAGCCGTGTGGTCAGCACGAGGTTGGCGGCGACCAAGAAAGAAAGCGGGATCATCGTCCGAGCGCGGTGTTCAAGGATCGGGTCAATTCAAGAAGGACGCGCCGCCATTCGTCCAGATCGGCGGCGCGGATGTTCTTGTTTACCGCCCGGGGCGTGATTTGGGCCGCCTTGGCCAGCGAGACGCTGTCGGCGCCGTCCAACAGCCCGGCCATCAGGCGCAGCCGTGTATCCCGCCATGGCTCGATGATCCCGGAAAAAATCGCGAGCACGGGTTTGGCGAGACGGGAAGCCTCCGGATCCAGGCCGCCCAGCCCGAGAAGGCGGCCGTCCTTCTTCAGGCCGTTCATGATTTCGCGCGCTTCGTGGAAAGCGGGGCCGTCCATCCCGATCGCTTGTCGTTTGTTTATCGGAGTGTCGATCTTGCCGACGGACAGGGCGAAGCGGACACGGATCGGCGCCAGCGCGTGCAAAAGGAAAAAAACATCGCCGAACGTGGTGTCCGCGTCCCGGTAGATAGCCTGAAACTCGTCGCCCAGCGTGATGGTGAAAGGGGATCGCAGGCCGGCCTCGCGACGGCGGTTCAGGGATTGAACCGCTTTTTGCAGACGTCGCTGCAAAGATGTCCGATCAGTGGCATGGCGAGAGGCCACGAGATCGCCGATCAGCACGAGATGGTTCATCGGATCATAAAGAACCCAAATGGTTCTTTTATCAATAAGGAACCAATTTGGTTCTTTTGGTTAAAAAGAACCTCTGGAGGCTAAGCTCTGGGCGGACCGGGCGGGGGCGCGGGCGGCGGGGCGGGCGGATCCGCGCGCTCGGCGCGGAGGGAGGCGAGTTCCTGCTGGAGCGCTTCGAGGCGGGCGAGCATCTCGGCCTGGGCGCGGCGCGAGGCGGGCTCGTCTTTTTCCCCTCCCAGAAAAAACGATGCCGCCACGCCGCTGAGCGTGCCGAAGAGGCCGATGCCGGAGACCATGAGACACACGGCGATCATCCGGCCGGCGTCGGTGACGGGGAAACGGTCGCCGTAACCGACGGTCGTGACGGTCGTCATGCTCCACCAAAGCGCCTCCTCGGCGGTGTGGATGTTGGCCTCGGGATGGTCGCTCTCGACCACGAGCACACCGGCGGAGCCAAAGGCGACGACCAGGAAGGTGATGGTGACGACCGAGGCGACGCCGGCGTGGGCCTTGCTGTCGGCGAGCAGGCGGACGAGCCGGCGGAAGGTGCCGACCGCGCGGATGAGCCGGATGATCCGGATGATCCGGAACAGGCGGGCCCAGCGGAAAATCTCGACGGACGGGACGGCCGCGAGGAGGTCGAGCCAGCCCCATTTGAGGAAGCGGAGCTTGGACGGGGCGGCGCGGAGACGAATGAGGAAATCGAGAAAGAAGACCGCGCACACCGCCGTGTCGATGTAGGTGAGGAGACGGCTGACCTCGCGGGGAAGGTCGAGAACCCAGTCGGCGGCGAGAGCGGCGAGCAGGATGAGCGCGAGGACGAGGAGGGCGAACTGGAAGGGGGTAAAGTCTTCTCGCGGAGTTGCGGTCACGCCGTCGGCCATGTGGACGAGGGAAACGGAGACGTGCGGAAGGGCAAGCCGCGGAGGCTAGCCCGCATACTTCACACGAGAGGCGGAGGACCGCGCCGAGCTACGAGGGGAAATGTGGCGCGGCCGAGCAAAGGCGTGCTCTGGCAGCACGTCGCGCGAGGCCTCGCTGCATTTCCCCCCGTAGATCGGCGTGGGCCGACCCGAGTCGTGTGAAATATGCGGGCTAGGCGCGGCGGATGAGGGCGACGGCGTGGGCGGCGATGGCGAGGCCGCGGCCGATGTCGTCGCTGCCTTCGTTGGTCGTGGCCTTGAGGCCGAGCTGGTCGAGGGCGAGGCCGGCGCTGGCGGCGAGGCGGGCGCGCATCTCCTGGAGACGCGGGGCGATCTTGGGGCGCTCGGCGATGAGCGAGGCGTCGATGTTCACGATCTCGTAGCCGCGGCCGCGAAGGGCGGCGCAGGTGCGCTGGAGGAGGACCTGCGAGTCGATGTTTTTGTAGGCCGGATCGGTGTTGGGGAAAAAGTGGCCGATATCGGGCAGGGCGGCGGCGCCGAGCAGGGCGTCGCAGATGGCGTGGGTGAGCGCGTCGGCGTCGGAGTGGCCGTCGAGGCCGACGGGGCACTCCGCAAAATGCACGCCGCCGAGGACCATGGGGCGGCCGGCGATCGTGCGGTGGATGTCGTAGCCGTGGCCGATGCGGAGGCTCATGGGAACTGAAGGATGGGACTTATAGGACCTATGGGACCTATAGGACCTAGGATCGGCGAGGTCAGGCGCCGTCGGTGGTGGCGCGGCCGAGGAGAAACTCGACGTAGGCGAGGTCGGCGGGGGTGGTGATCTTGGGGTTGGGGTGGGTGTTCTCCAAGAGGGCGACCGGGTGCTTGAGGAGTTCGACGGCGGCGGCGTCGTCGGTGACGCGAAGCTTTTTCTTGGCGACCTTGGCGTAGGCCTCGGTGACGAGGTCGCGGGCGAAGACCTGCGGGGTCTCCATGGCCCAGAGGCGGTCGCGCTCGAGGGTCTTGAGGTGGCCGGTGTCGGAGTGTTTTTTGATCGTGTCAGCGACGCGGTGGGCGAGCACGACGGCGTTTTCCTTGCGCACGATCTTGAGGAGGGCGACGAGCTGTTCGACGCGGACCAGCGGACGGGCGCAGTCGTGGATGAAGACGTATTCGATGTCGGCCGGGAGGACGGCGAGGGCGTTTTGCACGGAGTCCTGCCGCTCCTTGCCGCCGAGGACGAACTGCGCGGGGGTGGGGGCGTAGGCGGAGAGGGCGATGGACTGGGCCTGGTCGCGCACGACGATGACGTAGTAGTCGGCGACGTTGCTCTCGAGGAAGGCGGCGACGCTGTGGGCGAAAACGGGCCGGTCGGCGAGGGGGGCGAGGATCTTGTCGGCGACGGCGCCCTGCATGCGGCGGCCGCTTCCGGCGGCGAGTAGGATGGCGGCGGTGCGGCTCATGACGGGGTAGATTAAGTCGGAAGTTTAAGTTTAAGGGTTAGGCGCTGGCGAGGTCGGCGAGGATGGCGCGGGCGGCGGCGGCGGGATCGGCGGCCTTGAGGATGGGGCGGCCGACGACGATGTAGCTGGAGCCGGCGCGGGCGGCGTCGGCGGGGGAGAGCACGCGTTTCTGGTCGTCGCCACCGGCCTCGCCGGCGGGGCGGATGCCGGGCGTGACGAGTTGCACGTCGGCCGGAAGCATGCGGCGGAGGAGCTGCACCTCGAGGGGGGAGCAGACGAGGCCCTTCATGCCGGCGGCGGCGGCGAGGGAGCCGAGGCGGGCGACCTGCATCTCGGGCGTGCCGCCGACGCCGATGTTGGCGAGCTCGGTGCCGTCCATGGAGGTGAGCACGGTGACGCCGAGGAGGAGGAGATCGGGCCGGGTGGCCTGCTGGGCCTTGAGGGCGGCCTGCATCATCTCGCGGCCGCCGCCGGTATGGAGCGTGAGCATGCCGATGGGGAGCGGGGCGAGGGATTCGACGGCTTTGGCGACGGTGTTGGGGATGTCGTGCAGCTTGAGGTCGAGGAAGATGTTGAAACCTTCGTCGGCGACGGCGCGCACGTAGTCGGGGCCGTAGGCGGTGAACATCTGGAGGCCGATCTTCACCCAGCGGAGCTGGCCGCGGAGCTGGCGGAGGAGGGGGGCGGCTTCTTCTCGGGTAGGGACGTCGAGGGCGAGGATAAGGTCGCAGGGCATGTCGTTGGACCGCAGAGTGTCGGAGGCCGGGGGCGTGAGCGGAAGGAAAAAGCGGCGGGGCGACCGGCGGGGATCGGGAGGGGGCGGGGATGGGGGAAGAGGCGGAGAAGAGCTTGGGACGCGAAAAGGCCGCGCGGCGACCAAACCGCGCGGCCTCTTTTGACTTTAACTTTCCTGACACACGCGGCGCGGCGACCAAACCGCGGCGCGTAAGGGATGGGCGGATACGGCTCGTCTCGGCTCAGAAACGCACCTCGGCGCCGGCGAAGACGAAGCGCGGGGCGTTGGCGCGCGGGCCGAGCGGGGCGCGGCTGGTGATGCCGCGCTCGTCGAAGACGTTTTGCACGCCGCCGACGAGCCGCACGTTTTGCGTGAGATCGTAGTGGCCGGTGAGGTCCACGAGGAAGAGCGAGTCGATGCGACCGTCCACGGAGGTGGGCAGGGCGACGGTGCCGTTGTCGTTGAGGCGGGTGTCGTCGTTGTAGCCGGTGCCCCAGGTCTTGGTGATGTAGGAGGTGTCCACGCGGACGGTCCACTTCTCGGCGACGTAGGCGGCGCCGGCGCCGAGCTTCCACTCGGGGACGTAGGGGATCTCGTTGCCGTTGCGAGCGCCGGCGAAGAGGCCGGAGCCGTTGCCGAGGCGGGTGGGGATGCCGGTGAACTGGGCGTCGGTCCAGGTGGCGCTCACGTAAACGGGGAGGCCGTGGCCGAGCTGGTGGGCGCGGCCGAAGTCGTATTCGAGGAGGGATTCGACGCCGCGGGCCACGGCGGAGCCGCCGTTTTGGGTGGGGGCGAGGCCACCGCCGCCAACCGCGATCTGCGGGGCGAGGAGGTCCTCGAAGCGAGTGTGGAAGAGGGCGATCTCACCGCGCCAGGCCTCGCGGCGGTGGCGGAGGCCGACTTCGAAGGCGACGCTGGTCTCCTCGAAGGCGCCGGCGGAGTAGCTGGCGGGGTTGGGCACGGAGGCGCCCTGGTGCACGCCGCCGAAGAGGGTGTTGTGCTCGTCGAGGGCGTAGGTGAGGCCGACGCCGCCGGTGGCGAAGGACTCGTCGCCGCGGGTGCGGGTGATGGAGGTGGGCGTGGTGGAGGTGGCGCCGGCGTAGGCGTAGGCGGTGTTGGTCCAGTCGAGGAACTCGACGCGGGCGCCGGGGGTGACGGTGAGCTTGCCGAGGGTCATCGCGTGCTGGGCGAAGATCGCGGTGGCGGTGACCTTCTGCGGGCCGGCGATCTGCACGGGGTCCTCGGGGAGCTGGGTGAAGGTGCCATCGCCGTTGGACGAGTAGAGCTTGCGCTGGTTGGTGCCCTCGGCGCTGTCCTCGTGCAGGCGGACGCCGACGTCGAGGCGGTGGCCGACCGAGCCGGCGTCGAACTCGTAGGTGAGCTGCGACTGCACACCGGTGGCGACGTGTTCGCGGTAGGCCTCGCGGGTGAAGATGTTGCCCGTGCCGGTGCCTTGGAGGACGGCGAGGCTGGGGGCGTGGAGGAGGGCCTGGGCGACGTTGGTGCGGAGGCCGGCGCCGGCGAGGCCGTCGAGCTTGTCCCAGGTGCGCTCGAAGCGGTTGTGATACACGGCGGTCTCGACGCGGAGATCGTCCGTGGGGTGCATGATGTGCTTCAGGTAGCTGCGCCAGTGCTCGGCCTCCATGTTGTCGAAGCGGGAGGCGGCGTAGCGGCGGTCGGGATCGGCGCGGAGGTCGGCGACGGTGATGCCGGCGTAGGACTCGTTGGCGTCGAAGTTGGTGTAGCCGAACTTCGCCTCGAAGCGCTGGCGGAGGGCGGTGCCGGGCTCGAGGAAGACCTTCACCATGGGCTCGACGAGGGTGAAGCCGGTGTCGCGCGAGGTGCCGTCGATCTTGCGGTAGCCGTCGCTGCGCTGGGCGTGGAGTTCGACGAGGTAGCCGACGGTGCCGCCGTCGGTGGTCTCGGCGACATCGCCGTAGGTGGTGTGGTTGAAGAGGGTGCTGTCGGTGCCGACGGTGGTGCGCGAGTAGAAGGCGCGCGAGGCGGGCACGGGGGTGGAGAGGAAGTTGACCACGCCGCCGGTGGTGTGCGGGCCGTAGGCGATCTGGCTGGAGCCCTTGAGAATCTCGATGCCGGACATGCGGCCGAGCTTGGGCGAGTAGTAGGCGGCGGGGGCGGAGTAGGGGGAGGGGGCGGTGAGGATGCCGTCCTCCATGAGGGTGACCTTGTTGCTGCGGCTGCCGTCCACGCCGCGGATGGAGACGTTGATGAAGTTGCCGTAGCCGTCCTCCTCGCGCACATAGACGCCGGGCACGCGGGCGGTAATGCGGTTGAAGGTGATGTTGCCGGTCTCGCGGAATTCGCCGGCGTCGATGAAGGCGCCGGAGCCGGGGAGGCTCTCGAGGTTCTCGCGGGAACCGACGACGGTGAGGGGCTCGAGCTGCACGGTATCCGAACCGGCGGCGGCGGCCGCGGCGCTTTGGTCGGTGCTGGCGGCGTCGGTGGCTTGGGCGAAGGCGCCGGAGGCCGAGACGCTCGCGAGCGAGGCGAGGGCGAGGCCAAGGCGCCAAGCGGCGCGACGGAAGGAGGGCGAGTGGCGGTCGAGGCTGCTATGCATGGGAACTTTGGACGGCGGTTAGGTGAGACTGAGACCGAGTCACAACACAAGTAGTTTTTCGCGACGCGGTCTCAGTCTCAATAAGAGGGAGGGGCTGGGAAATGTGTAAGCGCCTATTTTTATGATAGTTATGTGTTTTGTTTTGATGAGACTGTGTCTCGATGAATTTCGCGGGGCTAATTTAACCCACCCGTGCATCGAGCGCTCTTGGCGTGGCTGGGTGAGGGGGCGTGAGGGAGGCGCCCGGGCGGAGTCTGGTCGGGGGCGGTGCGTCGTGCATTGACCGCGCCGCGCCGAGGCTTCTCTAGTGGCGCCCGATGCACACCACCCTCCGCGTCAATCTGGGCGAACGTAGCTACGACCTGTTTTTCGGCTCGGGTCTCCACGCCGCGGTGCGAGCGCGGATCGAGGAGGCGCGGGCCGCGGGGCGGAAGGTCGCGGTCGTGACCGACGCCAACCTGGCGGCGGCGCAGGGAGCCGCGCTCGACGCGATGACGGGTGACGCGCCGCGCTTGGTCTTGCCGGCCGGCGAGAGCACGAAGTGCCTGGGGGAACTGGGCCGCGTGTGGGACTTTCTCGCGGTGAACCGGCTGGATCGGTCCTCGTTGCTCGTGGCGGCGGGCGGCGGCGTGATCGGCGACCTGGCGGGCTTTGCGGCGGCGAGCTACCTGCGCGGCATCCCGTTCATCCAGGTGCCCACGACCTTGCTCGCGATGGTGGACAGCTCGGTGGGCGGCAAAACCGGGATCAATCTTTCCTCGGGCAAAAATCTGGTCGGCGCCTTCCACCAGCCGCACGCGGTCTATATCGACATCGCGCTGCTAGGCACGCTGCCGCCGCGCGAGTTCGCCGCGGGCATGGCGGAGGTGATCAAATACGGCCTGCTCGGCGACGCGGAGCTTTTTGCCCGCCTCGAGCGCGAGCCGCTCACGCCGGCGAGCGGGGATCTGGCCGAGGTGGTGCGGCGCTGCTGCGCGACGAAGGCCCGCATCGTCGAGGCCGACGAGCGCGAGACGGCCGCGGAGGGAGGGCGCGCCCTGCTCAATCTCGGCCACACCTTCGGTCATGCGATCGAGCAGGTGACCGGCTACGGCGCCTACCTGCACGGCGAGGCGGTGGCGGCGGGGCTCTGCGCGGCGGCGCGTCTGTCGCAGAAACTTGGATACATCGGTGCGGCCGAGGTGGCGCGGGTGGAGGCGGTCGTCGCGGCGCACGCGCTGCCGACGCGCCTGCGCTCGCCGCTGGCCCTGCCCGCGCTGGTGGCGGCGATGGGGCGCGACAAGAAGGTGCGGGCCGGCGGCCTGCGCTTCGTGGTGCTGCGCGCGCTGGGCGATTCGGCGACGCAGGGCGGCGTCGATCCGGCGCTGGCCGAGGCGGCGTTTCGCGAAGTGGGCGCGGAGTAGTTCGGGTTTGGCCTTTTCACCCCGAAACGCTTGAACAACCGCCGTGGCCGCCATCGACGAAGGCATCGTTCGCGAGTATTTTGAGCAAAACGGCTTTTTCGTGCGCCAGGTGCGCAAGCATGCGGTGCAGGCGCGCAAGAAGACGACCGACGAGGAGATCGACCTCGTGGTCTATAACCCGGCCTGGGTGCGCGAGGGGCGGAAACCGGATTTCTTCCTTTTTGCCACCGAGCTGCCCTATCTGCATCGCGCGGTGGTCTCGGTGAAGCCCTGGCACACCGACGTGTTCACGCCCGGCATGCTGAAGAGCTCGCCCGAGATTTTCCGCTTTCTGGAAGACGAGGTGCAGCGCAAGGCGACGCGTTTTTTCCCCGTCGAGGAGGGCGAGGGGGCGGGCAAGCCGGAGGATTTCGCGAAGGTGCTCGTGTTGCCCGCGCTGCCGACGCAGGAGCCGTTTCGCAGCCAGAGCGTGGAGCTGCTCAAGGAGCGCGGCGTGGACGGCATCATCTCCTTTCGCGCCATCCTCGCCGACCTCATCGAGAAGGTGGAGGTGAACCGCAGCTATCGCAAAAGCGACACGCTCGAGGTGCTGCGCATCCTGAAAAACTACGATCTGCTGCGCGACCCGCAGCTCGATCTCCTGGCGCCGCGCCCCTCGCGTTGAGGGGCGCCTCGCGCTGACATCAGGCCGCGCGGCGGAAGCGCTCGCGCAGGTCGCTCGTCGGCTGGTTGACGAGGTCCTTGGGCAGGGAGGAGCGCAGGCGGGCGCGCACCGGCGGGCTGAGGCGCTCGAGGATGGCGTTGTGCGAGGTGGGGCCGGCGGCGAAATCCCACGAGGCGTCGGGGCGGAGGTTGAGGAAGCTCTCGATCTCGCGGGCGACCTCGGAGACGTGGCGCCGGTCGCTCTCACGTTGGAGCGGGAGGCGCTCGTCGATGGACATGCCGCTGCGGGCGCCGGGCGCGCCGGCCGATTTCATCTGGTGTTTCGAGTATTGGAAGCGGCCGGCCATGTCGGACTCGTTGTCGGTGTAGCTCTGGCGGCCCTCGGGGAAATCCATGGCGAAGACCTCCTCGAGCGTGGGCGTGCTTTGGCCGGTTTCGGCGCGTTCTGTGAAAATGCGGAGGTGGGCGTGGTCGGCGAGGATGGTGTAGTGGGAATTCATGACAGGGTTGCGGAGGATGAACGAGTGGGCGAAAACACGCCGCCGGGCCGCGACGGGAGAGGGGCCGGGGGCGGCGCGATTATCGCCAAACTACTCGCGGACGGCGCGCGCGTCATTCCGCCCCGGGCCGCAAGCGGGCGTGGGAGAAACGCCGTGAGGAATTCGCGCCGGTCGGCCGCCGCTCATCTCCAGCCGGGCGGACGGTAGCGCTGGAGCGAGGTCTCGGCGTCGTCCGGGCCGGGGTGGTCGCGCACGTGCGCGTCGATCTCGTGCTGCACGGCGAGCAGGGCCCAGGGATCGAAGTCGGGAGTGCCGCGCAGTCGCTCGATGGCGCCGCGTTTCTCGATCAGGCGGCCGAGTTGGGGATCGTCGGCATCGTCGAGCCCGAAGGTGGCGAAGCTGTCGCGGCAGCGCTCGAACCAGCCCGTGCGCCGCAATATCGCGCGCAGGCTCGCCCCGATCAGGAGCAGCAGCGCGGCGAGCAGCAGCGCTCCGGCGTCGCGGTGCAGCGCGCCTCCGACGGCCTGCACGAGCCCGGTGAGCAGGGCGCCGAGGTGCAGCAGGTAGGCGAGGCGCGCGGCGATGCAGGCGGGGGAGTTGAATGCAGGCGGGAGGCGCATCGGCGTCGGGGTGGGGTGTGGGCAACGAAAACGCGGGCGGCCGGGGCGCAAGGCGGCGGGGTGCCGGGAAAGCGCCGGTTCGCGACCGTGGAGAGGCGCCGCATGTTTGGGCGATTCGCGCGGATGCGCGGGCTTGGCATGAATCAGAAAAATTGCGCGGCCCCGCCTTCCTCGATCATCACCGACTCCTGGCCGAGCAGAGTCTTCAGTCGCGCGGCGCAGCGTTCGAGGCAGGCGGCGGCGGTCTCGTCGGTGCGGCGCACGCCGCGGGTCGTGACGATGATGACGAGGGTTTCCTCGCCTTGCCCGCGCCAGCGGCCGAGGGCCTTGGCGGTCGTCCAGCCGAGGAAGTGCTGGTCGAGGATCGCCTCGACGGCCGCGAGATCCTCCGGGCTGAAGGCGTGGCGGGCGTTGTTGCGCGCGCCGAGGTAGAGGCGATAGGCGAGGTTGACGCGCTCGTTTCCCATGGTCTGTCCGACCGGCGGAGCGGGCGTGGGTTCTGCGGCCGAACGGTCGGAAAATCGGGCCGCCGAATGCAACGAACCTCTTGGGGGAACGTGGGTCCAAGTGCGCATGAATCCCGCCCGCATCCGTCCTCGCGTGGCCGCCAATGGTCGCGTGTCCGTGCGTCTCAGCCCTTCGCAGCGCGACTTGTTCACCCGCGCCGCCACCGTCCCGCGCGACCTCGCGTTTGCCTTGCGCAATGCGCCGGTGCGCGAGGGCAAGCTCTCGGTGAGGGTGCGGCGGGCCGAGCTGGAAGCGATGACGGCGGCCGCGGTGGCCGCCTCCGCCGCCGACCGGCGCCAGGAGCGCGAGCTCGCGAGCTTGGTGCGCTACCTCGAAGGGCTGGAGGATTCTTTTGCCGAGCCGCGGGAGGCGGCGGACGGGGCCGAGGATGTCGCGGTCCACGCGCGGGAGCATGAGGAGCACCGCCGCGCGGGGATGTCGGAAGACTGAGCCGCGGGCTGCTTCAGGCGCGCCGGCCGGCGTGCACGCCCTCGGCGATCTCCTCGATCATCTTGCGGTTGAACGCGGGGATGTCCGAGGGGCGGCGGCTGGTCACGAGGCCCTGGTCGCACACGACCTCCTCGTCCACCCAGTGGGCGCCGGCGTTGATCAAGTCGCGCTTGATGGAGGGGTAGGAGGTGAGGCGGCGGCCGGAGAGCACTTGCGCGTCGATGAGGGTTTGCGGGCCGTGGCAGATCGCGGCGACGGGTTTGCCGGCCTCGAAGAAGGCGCGGACAAACTCGATGGCCGCGCGCTCCATGCGGAGGTGGTCGGGGTTGAGGGTGCCGCCGGGCAGGAGCAGCGCGTCGAAGTCGTCGGCGTTGGCCGAGTCGAGCGGCATGTCCACCGGCACCGCCTGGCCGAAACCCTCGCCGGTCCAGCTCTTCACGGAACCGGATTTGGGCGAGATCAGGATGGTTTTGGCGCCGGCCTGCTCGAGGGCGGCCCGTGGTTTGAGCAGCTCGCTTTCCTCGAAGCCGTCGGTGCAGAGGATGGCGACTTTTTTGCCGGAGAGGTTGTGGGAATCGGAAGAGTTCATGGTTTGGGTGTGTGGTGGTCGGTGAGGGCGCGAGGTCCGCGGGATCGTGGATCCGACGGAGCGCCCGCCGCCTCAGCGAAAGCCGCGGGCGCGACACGCAAGCGCCGGCGGGCCAAACCGGCGCGGCTCCGTGGACGCGGGGCGGGAAAACCCCCGTTCCGAGCGTCCCGCACGGCGGATAGGCTGGGGGCAAGCTTCTGCCACTCATGCGCCTTCCGCACCCGATCCCCCTGCGTTCGCTCCGCGAATCAGCCCGTCTCGCCCTCCTCGGCGCGGGCTTTTGGCTGGCCTTTGTCGCCACCTCTCCGGTCCACGGCCAGGTGCGCGTCTTCAACAACGGCGACAGCATCACCTTCGGCATCGGCGCCTCCGATCCCGCGACGCGATCCTACTCGCCGGTGCTGGCCGGTCTTCTCGGCAACGGTTACACCGTGCAACGCGATGGCACGGGCGGCGCCACTTTGCTGCGGCGCGGGCAGCCCTCGTTTTTCGACACCCAGGGCATCAACAACACCCTCCAGGCCAACCCCGACGTCATCACGATCTTTCTCGGCACCAACGACTCCAAGCCGGGCAACTGGACCTACCGCGACGAGTTTGTCGGCGACTACGTGTCCTTGATCGACACCTTCCGCGCGCTGCCGGCCGGCCCGCGCATCTTTCTTTGTCTGCCCCCTCCGGCCGCCGCGCCGAGCCAAAATGACGTGCGTGGCTCGGTCGTCGCCAACGAGATCTTGCCGCGCATCCTCGAGGTGGCGCGCGTGCGCGACGTGGCGGTGATCGACATGCACACGCCCTTTCTCGACACCTTTCGCACGCGCCTCGTGGACGGCATCCATCCCGGCGACGAGGGTCATCGCGTGATCGCCGAGCAGATGCGCGACGCGATCACGCAGGGGCGCCACCTGCGCTCGGTGCCGGGCCTGTGGCAACGCTCCGCGGTCGGTGGCTCGGGCGCCTTCCCGGGCGCGGATGCCGCCGAGGCGCCCGGCGGAGCGCTCGTGCTCTACGCCGGCGGCGCCTCGTTGGTGGGCGGGGCCGACGGCTTTCGCTTCCTGCACCAGACGGTCAATGGCGACGCGGAGGTGGTGGCGCGGGTGACCGCGCTGCGGGCGGCCGATCCCGCGACCGACACCCGCGCCGAGGCGGTCGCCGGCGTGACGCTGCGCGAGGGCCTGTCGCCCGATGCGCGCCACTTCTCGGCGGTCGTCGCCCCGGGCGGCGTCTCCATCCGCTGGCGCGAAGGCGCGGGCGCCAACACCGGCAGCATCACCGTCGCGGGCGTGCGCCCACCCGTCTGGCTGCGCGTGCGCCGCACCGGCAACGATTTCGCCGGCGCCTATTCGACCAATGGCAGCACGTGGCGGGCGATAACTGGCTCGCGCAGTCTCTCGCTGGCCGCCGCCGCGCAGGCCGGCGTGGTCGCCGCGAGCGGGCACAACGAGTCGCTGGCCCGCGCCCGCTTCGAGCAGGTGGAGGTGAAAGACCTGAGCAACACCCCGTCACCGCCGCCCATCTACGACGACGGACTGGTGGGGCGCCCGCTCGGGGCGCGCAGCCCCTGGGCCTTCAACGCGAGCGGGCCGGGATACCGGGCCGACCGCGAGGCCACGGCGCGTTGAGCGGCCGCGGCGCGAGCGCCCGCGCCGGGCGGGTGATCCCACGGCGGCCTGCGGGCGTGCGAATCCCCCGCCGCAAAGGCTTGCATGGCGGGCGCGGAGGCGGAGACGTTCGCCCTTCTTATGCCGACCGCGCCCAAGCTTATCCTCTTCGACTGCGACAGCACGCTCTCCGCCATCGAGGGCATCGACGAGCTCGGCCGCGCCGGCGGTCCGGAAATGTTCGCCCGTGTCGAACAGATGACGAACGACGCGATGAACGGCAAAATCTCCGTCGAATCCGTCTTTGGCAAACGACTTGAATTCATCCGCCCCACCGCCGCGCACGTCGCCGTCGTGGGCCGCCACTACGTCGAGACCGTCGAGCCCACCGCCCTCGCCACGCTCGCCCGCCTCCGCGCCGACGGCTGGACGCCGATCATCCTCAGCGGCGGCTTCCGCAACGCCATCCGCCCGCTGGCCGATTTCCTCGGCATTGAGCGCGTCGAGGCGGTGGATCTCTACTTCGACGCCGAGGGCAACTACGCCGGCTACGATACCGGCTACCCCACGACCCGCTCCGGCGGCAAACCCGAGGTGGTTCGCGCCCTCAAGCGCGAGCTCGCCCCGGCGCGAGTCGTCATGGTGGGCGACGGCGTGAGCGACCTCGAGACCAAGACCGAGGTGGACCTCTTCATCGGCTTCGGCCGCTACGCCGCGCGTGAAAAGGTGCGGGCCGGCGCGGCGCACTTCGTGCTCTCGCTCGACGCGATCCCGCCGCTGCTCGGCTGATCGCGTCCGCCGGGACTGGAAAAAACGGCCGCGCTTTCCGGCCGGTCGGTTTTGACAAGCCTCCCGCCGTCCCTTCGCTCCGCGCAACCCGCCCGCCCGCCGCCACCTTCGCCTTTCCCTTCGCAACCTCTCCCGACCGCCCTCCATGGAATTTCTGCTCGCCCTGCTTTTGCTCGCGCCCTTCGCCCTCGCGCCCTTCCTGCCGGCGCTCGGCGCGCGCCTGGGCCAGAAGACGGGCTGGGTGGCGCTGCTCGCGCCGCTCACCAGTTTCCTCGCGGCGTTGCAGCTCTGGCGCCTGCCCGCCGGCGAGCGCGCGGCCGGCCTGCACCTGGAGTGGGCGCCGCAGCTCGGCGTAAACCTGAGCCTGCTGCCCGACGGCCTCGGCCTGCTCTACGCCCTGATCGTAAGCGGCGTGGGTATTCTGGTCGTGCTCTACGCGGCCTTCTATCTCGACGACCACTACCGCGACCACGGCAAGTTCTACTGCTACCTGCTGCTCTTCATGGGTGCGATGTTCGCCACCGTGCTCTCGAGCAACCTCATGGTGCTCTTCGTGGCGTGGGAGATGACCGGGCTCACCTCCTTCCTGCTGATCGGGTTTCTGCATGAAAAACACGAGTCGCAGCGCGGCGCGCGCATGGCCTTGCTCACCACCGGCATCACCGGCCTGGCGCTCATGGTCGGCGTGGTGCTGCTGCGCGTCGTTTACGGCACCTACGAGCTGACCGAGATTCTCGCCGCCGAGGGGCCGCGGCCCGGCACCGAGGGCCTGCTCGCGATCGCGTTTTTCTGCTGCTTCATCGGCATCGCGGGCAAGTCGGCGCAGTTCCCCTTCCACTACTGGTTGCCCAACGCCATGGCCGCGCCCACGCCGGTCTCGGCCTACCTGCACTCGGCCACGATGGTGAAGCTCGGCGTCTTCCTCTCGGCGCGCCTGCTGCCGGTCTTCCACGGCCTCGAGAGCTGGACTCCGCTGCTCACCACCGTGGGCTTCGGCACCTTCCTGCTCGGCGCGGTCTTCGCGCTGCTCTCGCAGGACCTGAAAGGCGTGCTGGCCAACACCACCGTGGCGCAGCTCGGCCTGCTCATCGGCTTCTACGGCCTGCATGCCCGCGGCGCCTCGCTCGCCTGGGACGCGCTGCACATCCTCAACCACGTTTTCTACAAGGCCTGCCTCTTCATGGTGGTCGGCATCATCGACCACTGCGCCGGCACGCGCGACCTGCGGCGCCTCGGCGGCCTCGCGAAGCTCATGCCGATCACGGCCGTCGCCGCGGTGATCGGCCTCGCGGCCTTCGCCGGCCTGCCGCCGACCACCGGGTTCCTGAGCAAGGAGATGCTGCTCGCGCGTCTGCTCGAGTTTTGGCGCGAGGGCGGGGGAGGCGTGGCGATCTGGTCGCTCTTTTGCGTGCTCGCGGGCTCGGCGCTCAACATGGCGGTGGCCATCGGCGTGTGGCGGCGCGCCTTCCGCGGCGAGCCGAGCGCGGAGCTGAAGGCGCACTACCACGCGCCTTCGCTCGGGCTCCAGTTGCCCCCGCTGCTCCTCGCGCTCTGCGCGCTCGGCGGCGGCCTTATGGCGCACGGTTTTGGAGTATTTGTCTCCAGCTTCTCGGTCGTCGGCACGCACGCCGAGGCCTGGGGCGACCTGTATCTCTGGCACGGCGTCACCACCGAGCTGACGATCAGCGCGGGCGTGATCGCGCTCGGCCTCGCGCTCTACTTTGCCGTCGGCGACCGCCGCTGGGGCAAGGCCGAGATCCCGGGCTTCCTGCGCTTCGACGCGCGTTTCGACCCGGTGGTCGAGGGCGTGCCCTACTTTGGCAAGGCGCTCAACAAGCGTCTCGGCTTCGAAAAGCCCTACCTGTTCCTCTTCATCGCGGGCACGGCCTGCGTCGGTCTGTTCGTCGCGGTGCTCGCGCCGCATTTCGGGCGTCTCGTCGAGGTGGCGCGCGGCTGGTCGCCGCTGCCGGCGACCCCCGAGGGCTGGTGGCGCTGGGCCTTGGTGGCGGTCACCGGCGCGGCCGGCCTGCTCGCCGCGGCTTGGAAGCAGCCCGTGCGGCAGATCTGCGCGCTCTCCGTCATGGGCCTCGGCGTGACCGGCTTTTTCGTGCTCTACAGCGCGCCCGACCTCGCGCTCACGCAGATCCTGGTCGAGACGGCCACGCTGCTGCTCGTGCTCGTGGTCACCCTGCGCTTGAAGCGCAACGACGCCGACCGCCAGCCGCTGCCGCCCCATCCCCGCGGGGCGCGGAGCTTCCGCGTCGCGCTCTCCGCCGCCTTCGGCCTCATGCTGGGCGGCGGCGCCCTGATTTTCCAGGCGCCCTCCGACGTGGAGCGCGCGGGCGAGTTTTACCTCGAGCACACGGTGCCGCTCGCCAAGGGCTCCAACACGGTCAACACGGTCCTCGTGGACTTCCGCGGCTTCGACACGCTGCTTGAGATCGCGGTGCTCGTGATCGCCGCGCTCGGCTGCCTCGGCCTGCTCTACCGCGCGCACAGCGGGCGTGATCCGCGCAAGGTGCTGCCCCCCGTGCCGCGGCCGGATTTCCACCCGGTGCCGCGCGATTTGATCCTGCGCTTCGTGGCGGTCGGCGGCTTCATCCCGCTCAATCTCTACGCGGCCTTTCTCTTCCTGCGCGGCCACCAGGCGCCGGGCGGCGGCTTCATCGCCGGTCTCGTGACCGCCCTGTCGTTTCTCATCCTCGTCTTCGTGCTCGGCGTGGGCGGCGTGAGGCGCCTGCTGCGGTTCAACCCGCTCTCGCTCGCGGCCTTTGGCGTGACCTTGAGCGTGCTGGTGGCGCTGAGCCCCACGCTCCTCGGCAAGCCGCTCTTCTACCACTACCACGGCTACGTGCTGGGCTTCTACATCGGCACGCCCTTCTGGTTCGACCTCGGCGTGTATCTCGCGGTCGTCGGCGTCGTTCTCAAATTGATGCTTCCCCTGATGAAATCGGTCCACGGCCTGCCGGCCTTCGTGCTGGAGGAGGCCGGTCGCTTCGCCGAGCGCGACAGCGAGCCCATCGACCTCGCGCCGCCGCCGGCCGACGCGCCCGCCGCGAAGGAGGCCGCACGATGAACAACCAGCTCGATGTCGCCGTGCTCGTGGCCCTGCTCGCCGGCAGCGGCTTCTACCTGTGCACCTCGCGCCGCCTGCTGCGCGTGCTCTTCGGCGTGCTGCTGCTCTCCAACGCCGCCAACCTCGTGCTACTCTCCGCCTCGGGCGATCCGAGCGGCAAGGCCTCGCCGGTGATCGAGGGCGCGCCCGGGATCATGGGTCGCGCCGATCCGCTGCCGCAGGCGCTGATCCTCACCGCGATCGTGATCGGCTTCGCCGTCACGGCCTACTTCGCCGTGCTCATCTACCGCATCTACGCCGACCGCCGCCGCGCCACCGTGCCCACGCTCTTCGAGGAGGATCCGCACCCCGAGTCGCCCGCCGCGCTCGATCTCGCCGACGACGCCGCCCGGCTCCACCGCGAGCACAAGGCCGCCGAGGCCCGCGAGGCCGCCCGCCGGGCCGCCGCCGCGCATGGCCACGATCACGCTCACGACGTGCATCCCGGCGCGCACGGGGAGGGCCTTGGCCACGGCCACGATGCCGACCATGGCCGCGGCAAGGAGGGCCACGCATGAGCGCCAACCTGCTCGCCTTCCCCGTGCTCGCGCCCCTCTTCGCGGGCCTGATCTGCCTGCTCGTGCCGCGGCCTTCGCGCCTGCGCCGCGCCGTGATCGGCGCGCTGCTCGCCTGCCTCGTCGGCTTCGGCGTGCTGCTCGTCGGCCGCGTGCTCGAGGAAGGCATGCTCGTGCTGCGCATCGGCGGCTGGGCGGTGCCCTACGGCATCGTGCTCGTCGGCGACACGCTCGCCACGATCCTCGTCACGCTCTCCGCCTTCACCGCGCTCGCCTGCGTGCTCTACGGCTTCGCCGAGCAGGGGCGCGAGGAGGAGCATCCGCTGCGCCTGCCGCTGATCCTGTTCCTGCTCACGGGCGTGAATCTCTCCTTCCTCACCGGCGATTTGTTCAACCTCTTCGTCGCCTTCGAGGTCATGCTGCTCGCGTCCTACGCGCTGCTCACGCTCGAGGCGCGGGCGGAGAATTCGCGCCAGGCCTGGCCCTACCTCGTGCTCAACCTGCTCGGCAGCGCGCTCTTCGTCGCGGCCTGCGGCTACGCCTACAGCCTTTTCGGCACGATGAACTTCGCCGAGATGAGCCTGCGCGCCAACGCGCTCGAGGGCGATTTCCGCCTCACGCTGCTCGGGGCGATGTTCCTGCTGGTCTTTGGCGCCAAGGCCGGCCTCTTCCCGCTCTACTACTGGCTGCCGCGCGCCTACCCGATGTTGCCCGCCGCCACCGGCGCCTTCTTCGGCGGCATGCTGACCAAGGTCGGCGTGTATGTGCTGCTCCGGATCTACGGCACGGTGTTGCCGCCGGGGCTGGAGCTGCTGCACCAGATCATCGCCTGGGTGGGCGCGGCCACGATGTTCATCGGCGTGCTCGGCGCGGTGAGCCGCTACCGGGTGAGCGAGATCCTCACCTACCACATCGCGAGCCAGATCGGCTACATGGGCCTCGCGCTCGGCCTCTTCACCAAGGCCTCCTTCGCGGCGACGATCGTCTTTCTCGCGCACAACATCCTCGTGAAGTCCTCGCTCTTCCTCGTGGGCGGCGTGATCACCCGCGCCAACGGCACCGACGAGCTGGCGCGGACCGGCGGCCTGTGGCGCGCGGGGCCCTGGCTCGGGGTCGCGTTTTTCCTGCTCGCCGCCTCGCTGGCGGGCATGCCCCCGATGAGCGGCTTCTGGGGCAAGCTCTACATCGTGCAGGCCGGCTTCGAGTCGAGCCGCTGGGTGCTGGGCACGATGGCCGCCTTTGCCGGCGTGCTCACGCTGATGAGCATGCTCAAGATCCTCCTCGCCTGCTTCTGGCGCGAGGAGCCCGCCACGCCGGTGCGCTGGGATGGCGGCGCGCGCCGCATGACGCTCGTGTGCCTGGTCGCCGCCGCGCTCTCGCTCGGCGTGGGCTTCGCCGCCGGCCCCGTCACCCGGCTCGCCTCGCACGCGGCCGACGAGGTCCTGGATCGCGCCGGCTACGCCGCGAACGTGCTCGGCGCCAACGCAACCCTCCACCCCGACAAACTCCCATGAGCGCCTCCGCCCCCGTCACCGTGCCCGATTCCGTCGTGGCCGAGCTGCGCGCCGGCCGCGACGCTCGCCGGCGCTCCCTGCCGCGCCGGCTGGTCCACGTGCCGTATTTCCTGCTGCGCTTCGTGCGCGAGCTCGTGTTGGCCAACATCACGATGGCGAAGATCGTGCTGCTGCAAAAACGCGAGGACCTCGCGCCCGACTTCGTGGTGTATGACCTCACGGGGCTCACGCCGCTGGAGGTCTTCGTGCTCACGCACACGATCACGCTCACGCCCGGCACGACCAGCGTGGAGCTGGACGACGAGGCCACGCGGGTGATCGTGCACGCGCTCGACGCGCGCGATCCCGCCGGCGTGTGCCTCGGCATCAAGAACTCCCTCGAGCGCCCGCTGCTGGGCTGGACCCGCTGACCGACCCCGACCGACATGAACGCGATTTTCGACTACGTGCTTTTTCCGCTCGGCTGGCTGGTGGCCTTGCTGCTCGCCGGCGTGGGTCTCTGGCGCATCACGCGCGGGCCGACCACGCTGGATCGGGTGGTCGGTCTCGACTCCGCCACGGTCTCGATCGTCACCGCGGTGGCGATGTTTTCCCTGCAATCCGAGGCGGTGGGTTTTCTGGAGATGATCATCATCGTGACGGCGCTGGGCTTCCTCACCACCGTCGCGTTTTTCTACTACCTGGCGCAGCCGAAGGGCCGCGCGGGCGAGGATTTCAACGTCGAGCAGGAGGGCCAGGAATGAGCGCGTGGTCGGATATCGTCGGCGCCGTCGTGTTGCTCGGCGGCCTGTTTTTCCTCGTGGTCGCGGCGGTGGGCGTCTTTCGCCTGCCGGACGTGTATTGCCGGGCGCACGCGCTGGGCAAGGCGCTCACGCTGGGCGTCATCCTGCTGCTCGTGTCCCTGGGTTTCCTGATCGAGGACGTGCCTTGGTGGAAGATCGTCGTGGCGATCTCGTTCCAGCTCGTGACGATCCCGGTGGCCAGCCACCTGCTTTGC
>JAUWBD010000162.1 GCA_030605125.1 Verrucomicrobiota bacterium
GCCGCCCGCCTGCCCGCCAACCTGCTCCAGGCCCAGCGCGACTACTTCGGCGCGCACACCTACGAGCGCACCGACAAGCCCCGCGGCAAGTTCTTCCACATCGACTGGCCCGAGGCCACCCGCCCGCAGCTCGAGGCCTAAAGCGAACAAACGGACATCGCTCGTTCTCGTTCTCTTGCTCGTTCTCGAAGCCGCGCCCGCCCGGGCGCGGCTTTTTCGTGCCCGACTCAAAGCCTAACAAATCCAAATTAATCCAAAATTTGGATTTGCCGGCAAATCCAAAAAAATCCAAATTAATCCAAAATTTGGATTATGCGCTTCCCTCAAAAACCGCCGGCGTTCTCTAAGCTTCTCCAAACACATGAGAGTAAGCTCTCCGCGATCTTCGGCGAGCTACCTGCTTGGGGAAAGAAAGACCGCTATCTTCACTGGAATGATCTCCGCCGACGGCCCGCACCCGCCGGTTTTAGCCACGACGAGTGGTGGCTTGGCTTAAAATTCCATCGCAAGGGACAACTGCGCTCGGTGCCGCTCAGGGACAAAACCGGCCAGCCTTTTAGCTTTGGCCAGCCCGACGCGCTCACCGAGTTGCTCCATCACATCGACCGCGGTCTCGGCATGGCATTGGGACTGCCGGAAGCCCTCACTCAAGCGGACAACCGCGACCGCTACATCATCAACACGCTGATCGAGGAATCCATCACCTCCAGTCAACTCGAAGGGGCGGTTACCACGCGCCAAGTCGCCGCCGAAATGCTCCGCACCGGCCGCAAGCCGCGTGATACCCACGAGCGTATGGTCCTGAACAACTACTTGACCATGCAGCGCATTCGCGACCTGCGAAGCCAAGCCCTCACGCCGGAGCTGGTCTTGGAGCTGCATCGCCGCGTAACCGACGGCACGATGGATGATCCGGACGCCTCCGGACGCCTGCGCCGCGCCGAGGAAAACGTGCGCGTCGAGGACCACGAGGGCACCGTTTTCCACGAACCACCCGCCGCCGCCGAACTTCCCTCCCGGCTTGAGGCCATGTGCGCCTTCGCCAACGGCGACACGCCGGACTTCTTCGTCCACCCCGTCATTCGCGCCATCCTGCTCCACTTCTGGCTGGCCTACGACCACCCCTTCGTGGACGGCAACGGACGCACCGCGCGCGCTCTCTTCTACTGGTGCATGCTGCGGCGCGACTATCCGCTCTTCGAATTCATCTCGATCTCGCAGGTTCTGCTCCGCGCCCCGGCCCAATACGCGGAAGCCTTCCTCCACACGGAAACCGACGACAACGATCTCACCTACTTTCTTCTTCATCAGGCGGGCGTCGTGAAGAAGGCCGTGGCCGCGCTCCAAGACTACCTCGCGCGGAAACGCTCCGAACTCACCCAAGCCTCCGACGCCTTGCGAGGCGTGGTCGGCTTGAACCACCGACAGCAGGCACTGCTCATCCACGCCCTGCGCGAGCCGCACACGCGCTATGTCATCACTGGCCATCAACGCAGCCACAACGTCAGCCACCAAACGGCGGCCAACGATTTCCACGATCTCGTCGCGCGCGGCCTGCTCGTCATGCTGCCCGGCGGCCGGCCGCGTATCTTCGTCGCGCCCGTCGATCTTGGGGAAAAACTTAACAAACTCGCGGCCGCACCTCTGCCCGCCACCGCGCCGCCCGAGGCCGACCCCACGTTGCCGCTGAACTTCACGCTGCGCACGCGGCACAATTGATCAACCTACCCCCACGTTCATGCACATCTCGATCCTCGGTGGCCACGAACGGGTTTTCCCGTGGGTTCGCTTCTGGACGCCACAAAACAAATCCATCCAGCTTGGCACCTCCGCCTTTTGGGGCGGAGACTCCGACGGCTTTTTAGCCGACCCCGAGGACAAGTTGCTTGGAGTTGAGAACCGCCATTTGGTGACCACCGAGCATTTGCTGGAGCCACGCCCCGGCGGCTTCGTGCTCTGCGGCGAGCCAGGCATGGGCAAAACCCGCACCTTGGACGCGGCGCTTGCAGCTCACGTCCACCCACACCGAATCTCGCTCAAATTCTGCGATATTCCGACTTGGGAATACTTTCTCGAGAAGACCCAAAAATCGGAGTCGTGGCGCACTTGGCGCGAAGGCAATCACCTCCTTTCCCTCACGGTGGACGGGGTGGACGAGGGCCTGATCAAAATCGACGGCTTCGTCGCTGCGCTCGCAGGCCTGCTGGAGTCCGAACCGCTCTCACGCCTTCAACTCGTATTGGCCTGTCGCTCCCTGGAATGGCCACAGAGCGAAGGCGGACGCCTTCTCTCGCTCTGGCCTTCCGGGCCGCAGACAGCGCAGTCGGAGACGCACGTCGCCTGCGGCATCTACGAGTTGTGTCCCTTGCGAGAACGCGATGTTCGCCTTGCCGCGAACACCAGTTTGAGCGCCGTTGCCGGAGACAAGGCGGGCGAAGGATTCATGCGCGAACTCAGGAGACACCACCTCATCGCGCTCGGGTCCCGTCCGCTTACACTGAAAATGCTGATGGGCGAGTTCGCCAAGGGCGCAGGACGCTTCCCGCATTCGCACCGCGAACTCTATCGCAGCTGCACGCGGACCCTGCTGCAGGAGCGCGACGAACAACGAGCCTCCCGACTCCGGAACAAAAACCTGCCACGGCTTACCGTTTCTGAAAAGCGCCGCGCTCGCGTCGCCGGCCGCATCGCCGCGCTCATGCTGCTCTGCGGACGCTCCGCCATCGCGCGGCGTTCGATGGGCAATCCTGACGCGACCGATTTGACCGTATCGGAAATCCTGCACGGCGAAGAACGCCTCGGCGACATGACCTTCGAACTGGACGAGGCGCTGCTCGACGCGGTGCTGGAGACGCCCCTGTTTTGGCCGAAGACCGAAGGACGGGCCGACTTCTACCATCGAACCTTCGCCGAGCATCTTGCCGCCGAATACCTCGCATCCTTGCCGTTTTCGCAACAGCGCTCGCTCCTGTTTCAACGGGACGCGCACGGCGAGCACGTGCATCCCCAGTTGGGCGAACTTGCCGCCTGGCTTGCGGACAAATCCGAGCCCCTGCTTCGACATTTGCTCGCCCACGATCCCGAGGTTCTGCTGCGCACCGATGTGTCGGGCATAAAGGATGAGCAGAAAGCCGCGTTGGTGTCGGCTATCTTGGCCAAAGCTCGCGCAGAGAAGCTATTCGACAGCACAGGACTCAGCCGATTTTTCCACACGCTGCTCCATCCCGGACTCGCGGACCAGCTTAGGCAAACGCTGCACGACCGATCCGCCAACCACGTCGCACGACGCATGGCGTTGAGCATAGCGGAGGCATGCCGACTGGAAGAGCTGTTGCCCGATGCAATCCGGCTCATCCGAAGTCCTGAGGACGCGAGCATGCACCACGTCGCCGCCGCCGCACTCGACGAACTCGCCACACCCCAAACCATCAGCCGCGTTGCTCAGCTTCTCTGCGTCCCGAGCCTGTCACGCAGCGAGCGGCTCCACGTCCTTCACGCCTCGCTGAAACACCGTTTCTGGACTCTGGGTGAAGCGATGCCCTTCGTCGCGGGAGCGATCTCTGACCAGTTGATGGCCGGTCGCATCATCGCGCAACACGCCACCGCCGACGACGCCGAAGCCCTGCTCCGCGCCTGCCTCGTTTGGCGAGGCTGCTTTGACTCGCTCAGTCGGTTTCACCCCCTTGTGCGTCAGGCCTACCGGCATGCGGTGGCGCGGATCCACGAGCCACGCATCCGCCTCCTGCTTGCGCGGGTTTGGTGGCGGGCGCGTTGCCTCTACCAGGAAGACGGCTTCGTGCGCGGTGATCGTGACGAGGACGATCACGCGCCGACCTTGCCGGAGTTGCTCAAGGCCGACTCTCGGCTGCGACGTCGGTTCCTCGCGGACCTGGTGTCGGTCGCAAGAGGCACCCATGAGAGACGAAGGTGGTTAATTGGCGATCTGGTGCAGCCCGCGGAGGACTTCCCAGAGCTAGTCGAGCGTGCCTGCGTCGGCTCCAAGCGCCGTCGGCGCATTTACGCCCAGCTTGCCGCGCATTGCTTCAATCCACCGGCGAGCGCCGAGCACAGCAGCTTGTTGATCGAAGGCTTGAACCGCAGCGTGGAGCTTCGTCGGGCGTTACCGTGGATGCGATCTTGGGAGATCGGCGCGTCAGACTCCATCATGGCGGCGCAAAAGCACCGTGAGTGGCTAGAAGAACAGGCGTGCAGGGAGCGCCGGCTGAAAGCTCGGGAGAAGCCGAAGCCGAAGCCGGAAACTATCTGGCGACGTGACCTCAAGCTGCTCGTCCCAAAGAACCCGCCGGAGCATTGGTTGAATCTTGCTCATAACCTGTCGTATCAGGGCCTCACGACGCGCGACGATGACGAGAAGCGTCATGACATCACCACTACACCGGGCTGGAAGTTCCACGACGCCACCGCACGGAAGCGGATCACAGCCGGCGCGCGCCGTTTGATCTTGGAGGTGCCCGGGAATCCGCATCACCAGATCGGCGGGCAATCCGATTTTGATCACTACGCCTACAAGGCCTTATTCTTGCTCCGTCACGAAATCGAGGCCGACCCCGCTCTAGCCGACGCTGTTCGCCGGCATTGGCTGCTCACGATCTTCGACGAGTTCAGCAACTCCGACGACCACCATCTGGAAATGGTGGCGTTGGCCTACCGACTCGATGCGGAGCGCATGCGCGCTTTCCTTCGGGAAAAAATCGTCCGCTCAGCGAACCGAGGGGCGGAGCATTGCCTTGCACTTCGCGAATTCGGCAGCTGTTGGGATACGCCGCTTGGGGAATTTGTGTGCTCGTTGTTCGCGGACGAGGTGCGCAGTCCGGCGATGATCCGCGAGGCCATGGAATACATGGCAAAACACGATCCAGCTGCCGCTATCCATCTGTGGCGTCGGTTGCGAGTTCGCCATAGGAGGAGGACGGAATGGGGCACCTTTATCGCGGCCACTTCGGCTTTGGCGGGGGCATCCTTGTTCACGTTTTGGGAGGAGCTGTGGCCCGTGCTGCTTCGCGACACCGGTTTTGCGCGTCACGTCTTCCTTTCGATGGATCGAATGGACCAGAGGGAGTTCATCAAAAACATCGGAAACGTGCCGCTGCGGCGCGTAGGCGAACTCTATCTGTATCTGCTGGATCTCTTCCCTCAAACAGAAGACCCGCCGGTTCCGGAGGGGCGCGGCTACACCCCCACGCGACGGATGGATTTGGCGCGAATGCGCGACGAACTGCCTGCGCTCCTCGGGTCAGTCGGCACGATGGAAGCTGTGGATGAACTGGAGCGGATTGCTCGCCGGGTCCCCTCCGCGGACGCGGTTTGGATGCGCTGGCGCAAGCAAGACGCTTTGGTCGCTATGCGCCGCGCGTCGTGGCGTCCTCCTACAGCGGAGGAGGTCCTAACCTTGGTCGAAAAGTCCGAGCGTCGCTGGATCAAGGACGAGGACGATCTAATGTCGCTGGTGACGGAGTCGCTTCGTCGCTTGGAGACCAACCTACAATGTAGCCCGAACTCGTGGCGCGATCTGTTCTGGATAGCAGCCCCGACTCAGAGAGGAAAAAAAGCTAGGCGGCCCGTCGATGAGGTGCGAATGAGCGAACTGGTGGCAAAGTGGCTCCAGGTCGACCTTGCGCGCGACAAAGGCCTGAGCGTGCTGCGTGAACTCCAGATCCAGCATGACAAGCGCACCGATATCGAGGTCTCCGCCGTGGCAATCGGCTCAAGCGCCCGAACCCTACGCGCGATTCAGGTCGTGGTCGAAGTGAAGGGGCATTGGCACCCGAAGATAAAGACCGCGCACCGCGACCAGCTCGTCCGCGACTACCTCCAAGGCTGCGGCCGCACCCACGGCATCTACCTCGTTGTCTGGACCAAATCGCAGTCCGATAAACGCCGCAGTTCATTGAAGGCGACCACACCCGAAGCCGCCTATGAAGCACTCGCCGCATTGGTCGCCCCCTACGACGGCAAAACCCTGCCCGAAACGGTGCGCGCTATCGTTTTGGACGCTCGTATCGACTAAAACATGAAAATCGTCGCCCTCACCGGAGCCGGGATCAGCGCGCCGAGCGGGGTGCGCACGTTTCGCGACGCGGGCGGGCTTTGGGAAAACCACCGCGTCGAGGACGTCGCCACGCCCGCCGGCTGGGCCCGCGACCCCGCGCTCGTGCTTCGCTTCTACAACGAACGCCGCGCGCAGCTCGCCACCGTCCAGCCCAACGCCGCCCACCTCGCCCTCGCCGAGTGGGAGCGCAAGCATGAGGTCGTCGTGATCACCCAAAACGTGGACGACCTCCACGAGCGCGCCGGCTCCTCCCGCGTCCTCCACCTCCACGGCGAACTCACCCAGGCCCGCAGCACACGCGACGAATCCCTTGTCATAAAAATCGGATACGGGCCCATCGTCCTCGGCGATCGCGCGCCGGACGGCGCGCAGCTCCGCCCGCATATCGTGTGGTTTGGCGAGACCGTGCCGATGATGGAGGCCGCCGAGGCCGAGATGGCCGACGCCGACGTGGTGGTCGTCGTCGGCACTTCTTTGTAGGTGTATCCCGCAGCCGGGCTGGCGGAACTCGCGCCGCGGAGCGCGCGGCGCTTCCTCGTGGACCCGCACCCCGGCCGCGTGCCGCCGGGCTACGAGGTCATCGCGGCCTCGGCCGAAGTCGGAGTGCCCGCCCTCGCGGCCGCGCTGGCCGGGCCTGCGCGATGAGCGGGGCCTTCGAGGGGCGGGGCGCGCGGGGGCTCAGGGCGCGGGCGGGGTGCCGGGTTGCTTGAGTTGCAGGCGGCCGGAGCGCGAGGTGCGGTCCTGCGCTCCCGGCGCGGCGGGGACGAGGGTGAAGCCCTCCGCGTTGATCGTGCCGTTCTGCTGGTTCTCGACCATGAAGAGCGTGCCTTCGAAGGGCACGCGGCGCGTCGTGGTCCGGTTGGTGTCGGGGATCGGGTCCACGATCACAAAGGAGCCGGTGATCAGGCCGGTGCGGGTGTCGAGCTTGCCGGTGAATTTCGACGCGTCGGGCTGGACGGCATCCAGCATGGCGGCGACGGGCAGCTTATAGGTCACCGAGAGCGAACCGGGGACTTCGCCGGCGGAGGCGCCGAGATCGGCGCCGAAGAGGACGAGGTCGATGAGGCCACGGTTCTCGTTGGAGGTTTCCACGACACCGAAGTCGCTGAAGCGGCTCGGGAACCAAGGCTCGAGCTTGACGGTGAGTCCGAGGGGGCCGAAACCGTCGCGGTAGTTGGTGGACTTGGGCAGCGCGGGCTTGGCCCAGTAGGCGTCCTGGCCGGCGTCGCCGCGGATGGAGTGGCGAGGATAGTCGGCGCTCGGGATGGAGAGCGGCAGGTAGGCGCTGAGGTAGGCGCCGGGCGCGGCTCCGTGGGGGCGGAGGAAGAGGCGGAAGCTGCGGTCGGTGGCGCCGACGAGCGAGGCGGTGAATTTGGAGCCGTCGGCGAGCTTGCCGCGGAAGGAGAGGCGGCCGTCGCGGCCCACGGGGACGATGGCGTAGCCGCTGCCGGCGGGGTGGGGCGGGTCTTCGTCGCCCGGCTCGGCGAGGGGCGTGGGCGAGGTCAGGACGAAGTTGTAGGAATCCACGTTGGCCCAGGGCGCGGGATTGTTCGCGGAGTAGGTGGAGAGGCGCACGCCGGTGGTGGTGTCGGCCAGCTCGACCAGCTCGGCGGTGGCGGATTCGCGCGCGGAGAGCGTGACGGAGAGCACGCCGGCGGAGCTGATGGTGAGGCCGGAGAGGCGGTAGGTGCGGCCGGCGGGGGCGCCGGGGCGCTTGATGTCGATCGGGGCGGCGAGGGTGAGTTCGCCGGAGGTCGAGCGGACGACGACGCCGCGGAAGGGCAGCGGCGATTTCTCGATCGCGGTGGTCAGCGTGCCGGTGAAGGCGCCGGTGTGGTTGACGGTGATGGCGAACTTGGCGTGGGGCGGGCTGTCGGCGTCGGGCGTGAGCAGGGCCTCGAAGCCGCCGGCGTTGTTGCCGGAGAGGGCGCGAATCTCGAGCCAGTAAACTTGGGTGCCGGTGACGGCGCCGTCTTGGCGGATCGTGACGGTGATTCGGTAGAGGCCGGGCTTGGCGGTGGGCGTGCCGGAGATAGTCCCGCTGGATTCGGCAAAGGACAGGCCCTTCGGCAGGCCGGCGACCGAGTAGTGTCGGCCCTCGGCGGCGCCGAGTCCGGGGAGCGATTGGCTCTGGTGGGTGACGAGGGTGAACGCTTGGGCGTAAACGCGGAGGCGGGCGGCGGAGGAGGTGGCGGAGCCGAGCGCGGGCACGGTGATGACGCAGCGGTAGAGGTCGTCGTTCAGGGCGAGGGCGGCGAGCTTCGCGGTGTCGTCGGCGCCGGCGAGGTTGATCGTGAGGGTGCGGGTGGTGGCGCCGGTGTAGCGGGTGGGCGCCTGCTCGGTGGAGTTGGCGACGTTGACCCAGCCGGTGCGCGGGTGGGCGCCGGCGGGGAGGCGTTGCCATTGGTAGGCCACCGGGGTGTTGGCGGCGACGGGGAGGGAGGTGACGGAGATGGTGGCGCTGGAGCCGAGCTGGCGGGCGACGAGCGCCGGGGGCTGGGCGGCGAAGCCGACGCGCAGGGTGGTGATGCGCAGGGTGGTGACGGTGCTGGCCAGTTGGAGCGGGCCGGCGCCGCGGTCGTGGCGGATGACGCAGCGGTATTGCGAGCGGTCGAGCGCGAGGGTGGCGGCGGTGGAGATGCCGGTGCCGGAGGCGGGGGTGGTGCCGTTTAGCCGGATGGTGAGGAAGGGCGTGTTGACGCCGGAGTAGGGGCTGAGGACGGCGGGCTGGGCGGGCGTGTCGCCATCGGCGGGGATGGCGGCGCGGGCATCCGCGATAGGCTCCCAGGTTGTGGAGCCGGGGGCCTTGCGCTCCCACTGATAGACGGGGGCGGGAAGGGTGGCGGGGTCGGCGCGGGCGATGAGGGTGACGGCGGCGGTGCCGAGGGAGGCGGTGGTGGTCTTGGCGAGCTTGTCCCGGAAGGCGAGGGTGGGGATGACGCGCAGGGTGGTGGGCTTGCCTTCGAGGGTGCGGGTGACGCCGTTGATCGTGTTGGTGACGATGAAGCGATATTGGGAGCCGGAGAGGGCGAGGGAGGCGGCCGCTTTCTCGGTGGTGTCAGCGGAGAGGTTGATGAAGAGGTCCTGCGTGGCGGAGCCGGAGTAGAGGCCTTCGTCGGCGAGGTCTTCCCAGGCGACGTTGGTCGAGGCGCGGCGCTGCCATTTGATGTTGAGCGGCCAGGCGGTGATTTCGGCGCGGATGCGCACGATGTCGCCGAGGGCGGCGGTGGTCGTGCCGGGAAGCGCCTTAATAAGGATGGGAGGGCCGACGCGGGTGGTGACGAGGGTGGACTCGGTGAAGCCGCCGCCGGCCTCGAGGGCGCGGACGGTGATGATGGAGCGGCCGCCGAGGGTGCCGGGGACGACGGTGAGCACGCCGTTTACCACGGTGGCGGTGGCGGCGGCGGGGTTGTCGTTGGCGATGGAGTAGGTGAGGACGGAGGCGCCGCCGGCTCCGGGGGGCTGGAGGGGCACCATGCGCACGGTGTCCACGGCGACGAGGTTGGAGAAGAAGAGCTGGGACTGGTTGGGCTTCACGTCCCGCAGGGGGACTTCTCCAAACTCGCCACGTTGAAGGTATTCGCGGAGGTCGTAGGAGGGCAGGTCGGCGATGGCGTCGGCGACGTCCATGCCCTTGCCGAGGATACGGGCGAAGACGGTGAAGCCGGCGTTGTTGTCGGTGCCGAGCGTCTCGCGGTTTTCATCCATGTTGATGAACCATTCGGAGGTGGCCGAGTTTGGCTGGCCGCCCATCTTGGCCATGGCGATGGTGCCGCGGGAGTTGGCGACCTTGAACTCGTTGACGACGGGGGCCTTTTTGGGGAGTTCGCTGAGGCTGGAGTCGATGCGGTAGCCGCCGCCTTGGATAACAAATTCGCCCAGGTAGCCGAACCAAGGGTGGTAGTTCTCGGCGGCGCGGTGGATGAAGGTGCCGTCGTAGGTCTTTAGCCTGTCGGCGGCGGAGGTGCTGTCGGTGGCGAGGTAGGATTTGAAGTTGGCGACGGTGAGCGGCGCGTCGGCGACGAGCAGTTCGGCGTTGATGGTGCCGAGGGAGGTGCGGAACTGGACGAGCTGGGACGAATTTACGCCGGGGATCGTGAAGTGATTGCGCAGGTCGATGACGAAGGGGGAGGAGTCGGTGTCGAAATCGCGGCCCGGGAGCGCCGTGGTGAGCTCGGGCATGAGGCCGACTTCGCGCTCCTCGCCGACGTTTTGGGCGGGCGGCGGCTCCTCGTCGTCGGGGTCGTTTTCGTCTTCGGTGTCATCGGCGCGGAGGGGCAGGACGAGCAGCGCCAGGGCGACGAGCGCGGGGAACAGGGGGCGGCGACGGGCGGGGCGGGATGAAGGGAGCATCACGGAAAAGGAGGAGGGAAGAGGGCGAAATTGCCCCACGGGGGCGCCTAGGGCCATGCCAAAGCGAGCCGGCGGGCGGGGAGGCGCCGGTGGCGCGCGGCTTGCGTTATTTTTTCGAAGCGAAGAGCGGGGCGAGATCGGGGTCTTCGCGGGCGATTTCACGCCAAGATTTGTCGCGGGCGACGACGGCGGCGAGCAGGCGGGTGGCCTCGGGGATGTCGCCAAGCAGGCAGGCGTAGCAGGCGAGGTTGTAGGGCACGAGCGGGCTGGGGTTTTTGATCAGACGTGCGCCGGCGAGCAGGGTTTCCTGTGCCTCGGCGATGCGTTCGCGTTCGCGCAAGGCGTAGGCCCAGGCGATCCAGGGACGCTCCTGGGTGGCGTCGTGACCGACGAGGGCCGGGGCGATCTGGATAACCTCATCCCAGGTTTCCTCGGACATCGCGACCTCGAGGCGAACGGCGAGCGCCGGCGGGGTGGCGAGAAAGTCGGGCGGGAGGGCGGACAACTCCTCCCGGGCCTCGGAAGCGAGGCCGAGTTGCAGGTAGCCGAGGGCGTAGGAGAGGTGGGTTTCCGGAGAGATCACGACGACGCGGACACGGTAATCGGCGTGGTGGCGGATGCGCGCAGAAAATGTCGCCGGGCGGCGGGCGGATCGGGAGTCGTAGGCGCGGCGGGGGCTTGCGCGGAAGGGCGGCGCAAAGCGTCCGGGGCGGGGGGGCGCGCAGATGACCGTCCGGTAGAGCAGCGCGACCTCGGCGTTCGTGGTGGACTTCAGCTTCATCGATCTGATCCCGGCGCTTGGGCCACGGGCCGACTTCACACCGGAATGGCGCCTGCACTGCCACTGGTTCGAGACGATCGCTTTGCCGACATTGATCGGCGTGACCGCGCGTATCGCATGAGATGATACGCTTTACCGTGGTGCGGCACCGTCGGCTCGCCTCGTCGATACGCAGACTGCCGGCTGACAAGGTGGATGCTCGACTGGCCGAGTGCCTGTGGGGCGAGGTGCGAAGGCGGTTCCGCGCCAAAAGTCTCGATGAACGGCGAGCGCTCTGTTTGCACCAAAAGCACCGCATGGGTGCACAAGGCGGGGCGATGCACAGTTGCCTGAGAACGCTTCGGCGATCCGGCGGCGCTGAAGACGCCCAAGCGTGATGAAATGAGTTGTGTCCGTCAAGTTCAGCAAAAGCGGCTGGGTGGTTTGGTGATTAGAGGACTAAAAAATGTTTTAGGGATGGGGTGCAGGGGAAGGCGCTTGGCGCCTTCCCCGCTCTAGATTGAGGGAGGGGTGGCAGGGGAGGC
>JAUWBD010000010.1 GCA_030605125.1 Verrucomicrobiota bacterium
TCGTCAACGCCGACTCGCCGACCGTCCTCCTTACCGCCCACGTGATCGGCGCGGCCGACGGCACCCTGATCGGCTGGGAAATCGAGACCGGCACCGGCACGCTCTCCCACGCCGAGACCGCCACCGTGGACGGCTTCGCGCAGACCACGCTCACCACGAGCACCACCGCGGGCGACGTCTATCGCGTCACGGCCCGCGTCAAAAAACTCGTCCTGCCCGCGCTCCCGACCGGCGGCGCCTCGCCGGAATTCGACTTCGAGTCGCTCGGCATCGCCGCCACCGACGCCTCGCTCCGCCAAACCACCGCGGACATCACCGTCGTGCCCGGCTTTGCCGCCGCCATCACCACCACGTGCGAGACGCTCTCCGGCGCGCCCGCCTCCGGCCTGCCCGCCGACGGCCGCTCCCAGCTCGTGCTCGTCGCCGATATTCGCGACGCGTTCAACCAGCCGGTTGTGGAAAACACCCCCGTCTCCTGGCGTCTCTCCGGCGGCGGCCGCATCGAATCGTTCGAGGAGTTTGCCGACGCCGACGGCATGGCCCGCGCCGTGATCGAGGCCGGCGAGGCGGTGGCCGACCAGAAGATCCACATCGAGGCCGACGGCTACCAGGTCACGGTCAACATCCCCAACACCGCCATCGCCGGCTCGCTCTCGGCGGCAGTTGCCAGTCTCGACATCGCCACCGGCCAATCCACCACGCTCACCGCCACCTTTCCGGGCGTGGCCGATGGCACGCCCGTGCGCTGGCTCGCCACCCTCGGCGAAATCCAAAACCCCGCCGCCACCGTGCAAAACGGCCAAGCCACCGCCACCCTCCGCGCCGGCGGCGGTCGCGTGGGCGATTGCGTCGTCACCGCCTCGGCCGGCGGCGCCGTGCTCGGCCTGCAGGTCGCCTTCACCAGCAGCGCGCCGATCTCGGTCTCGGTGGATCATCCCGTGATCGTCGGCGACGCTGCGGCCGACGGCACCCACGCCGTGCCCCGGCTCGATGGCACCACGCAAAACGTCGCCTATCGCGCGACCACGGCCGTGCGCATCCGTGCGCCCGACTACCCCGGCCAGACCGCCACCGTGCGTTTCGGCGCCTTCGTTCCCACCGGCTCGCTGCGCTACGCCTTCGACACCGTGGTGGCCGGCGCCACGCCCTCCGCCTCGGGCAGCCATCCCGCCACCGTCTCGGGCGCCATCCTCGACACCGTGACGCGCCACGAAGGCGCCGCCTCGCTCTCCTTCGAGGGAGGCTCGGCAGTGGTCGGCGTCCCCGACACGGCGGCGACGCGCCTCCAGCCCGGTCTCGCGATTTCCCTCTGGGCCCATGCCGCCGAGGCCACCGGCACGCTCGCCGCCAAGACCGGCGAATACGAGCTGTTCCTCGACGCCGAGGGGCGCGTGGTCTTCGCCGTTTTCACCGACACCGGGCCGCACTCCGTCGTCGGCGCGCCCCTTCCGCTCGGCCAATGGACCTCCGTCCGCGCTCACTACCGCGAGGACGGCACGCTGGCGCTCACCGTGGGCGGCGTCACCGCCACCGCGACCAGCACCGGCGAACCGGTGCCCGGCTCCGCCATCGTCGTCGTGGGCGAGGATTTTGACGGCTGGCTCGACGCGCTCGCCTTCGAGGCCGGCCGGTCCTTCGCCGCCGGCACCGGCCTGAGCATCGGCGGCCTCGACGCCAACGGGCAGGTGGTGCTCGACGCCGAGGGCGAGGCCACCGTCACCCTTTCCGGCAACGCCTCGGGCTGGGTGAATGCGGATGCCCCTGTGCGCGGCGTCAGCATCTCCGTCTCCGTCAACCCGCCGGGCGCCGCGGAAGGCCTCCTGTTCGTGACCACGCGCGAGAACTATGCCGTGCTCGACGCCACCTTGGGCGAGGTGCGCTGGACGGTAAACGGGGCCACCGGCTACATCGGCGACGCGCAGCGGCAGGAGCTGCTCCGCGCCTGTCTTCGCATGATGGAAGACTCCGGCCAGCGCGCCGCGGCGCTGCCCTTCGCCCCCACGGGCGGGAGCGAATCCCGGGTCCGATACGGGTTCAGGGCCGTCTTGTGGATGCAGCAAACGAGCGAAGGCGTGGACGACCTCCGTCTCACCCTGGAAAACGCGGAGAACCTTTCGCTCACTCCCGAGCAGAAGCAGTTTTTCGAGGAGAACCTCACCCAAATGCTCATGGACGCGGTGCGCTCCGGCAGCGACGCGGCGGTGGACTACGCGCTCGTCGAGAAATGGGGCGGCTTCATCAAGCTTTTGAGCGAGCTGAGCACCGGCCAGGATTTCCCCGAACTTGTCGCCGCTCTCGACGACACGGAAACCTTTCTCGCCTTCCGTGATCTTTTCCGCGCACGCGGAGCGGAATTTGCGAAGGAGATCACCCGTCTCAACCGGCTGATCATGCAGCGCGAGACAGGATTTTTGAAGCGACTGGTCCTGCAGTGGCGCCGCAACGCATTCATTGCGGGAGGCACGATCACTGGAGCGTTGCCGGAATACGCGCTTGAGAACGTGGACAGCTGGCTTCGTGAAAAGACCACGCAAGGGGTTTCGTCCGGTAAAATTGAAGCCGACTCCGCCTTCTACGTGGGATTTCTCTGGGGGCTCTACAACGAAGGGGCGGCTTTGGGTTTGCTCCTCAATCCGTTCGCGTCCTATCGAAACGCAGAGCAGTTGACCGAATTTGTGCAGTCGGTGGTTGATGGTGATCCTGAGGCGATCAATGCCATCAAGGCGGCGATCCCGATCTACGGCTTGATCGTGATGAACGACGCCACCAACGAGATGGTGGAGCAGGGGCAGTATTTCGACGCCGGCAAAAGCTCGGCGCAGTTGACCACTGCGGCAATTGGAACCGCGACCACCGTCGGCCAAGTCATGAAGGCCGGCAGCGTGGCCTTGGTGGCGACCAAGGCGGGCAAGAAGGTTGCCAAAGGAGGGCCGAATCGAACAGCTGCGTCATTTGGACACGCAAGCAGTCTAAACTACCGCACAACCTTCCATACCGCCAATCCAGGGCTGCGTGGAAAAGTCATTGTTCATCACGCGGTCGAACAGCAGACCCTAACTCGTTATCCGGGGCTGGTGAGCCCACAGGAGATTCACTCGTTGCAGAATCTACGGGGAATTCCGACCTCGATCGATACCCTTGCGCACAGAAGGCTGATCAGATTCTCTTGGGATGGATTTTATGAAAAATACGATAAGCTGGGGCGCTGGCCAACGAAGGCTGAGCTACTAGAGCATGCCACCTTGATAGATGATGCGCTTGGAAATGTGTTTAATCCAAAAATAAGAAAATGAAAAAATATGTTATATATCCCGAAGTTGCAGGTGAGCTGACATCCGGCAGGAATGGGGATGTTATATATAAAATCATGGATTGGGGCGGCGGCGACTTGATTAAGATCAAGGATTACTTGGTGGCAGAAGCTTTGGCGGGGGCACTTGCTTCATCTGGGCTTGCTGGATTCACATTGACTGCGGTCAATGTGAGGAATGCCACGAAGACGAACCTGCCCCAATGGCATCGTCTCCAAGTAGCGCAGCATGTTGATGCTCCTGATGTATGTATAGATGACGAACGGCGCTTGGTTGTGTCGGAAAGATTTTACTCGTTCCTGTCTGGATTCAATACAAGTGGCATTGAGGTGCAGGCGCTTGACGAGGCCGCAACGCTAGAAGAGAGGCAGGCGAGCATTTTTCAGGCGATGAAGCAGCTCTCGAGCAAGGGGTGCGATAAGGGCTCGTAAGGATGAGGCTGCCGATGAGCCAAACAAGAGCCTCGAGCTCGCCTGCCGAAAATGCATTCCCTCTCATCCGTGCTTCATTGTGAGGGAGGACTTGAGTCAGATGCTGGAAAAGGGAGGCCTCCGTGGTTGATCGAAAAGCGAATGCGCGATCAGTTTTACCGACTACGTTGGTCGCGCACCGGAGATCGCGCCGTCGCATTTTCATCGATTCGAGCCCATTGGCGAGGTTGGGATTGATGACTTCGCGGTTAGCGCCACGCAGAAGCTGGTGATATCCGAACGTGCCAAAAAGTTGTTGGATGAGTGGCTGATAGATTGTGAATATCAACTGGCGACGTAGTGGGACTTCCGACCCAAGCGCCCCGAGCATTTTAAACGAAGATGGTCACATTGTTGATTTTTAGCGCACTGCTTCTCGGCGTCCTCGTATATTTGGCGACGGCGAACAAATCGCCGGCCGGCTTTCGTGAGATCGTGGCATCCGGGAAAGAACGTCGCCGGTTTTTCGAGAACACGCTTCCTGCCGAGGGGTTGCAGACTTGGTCCGAATGGCGGATCCGCGGGATTGTTCGCCGCTACGTGACCTCGCAGGGGCAAACACGCGAGTTCTGGCAGTTGATCCATCTGGGCGAACGCGCCATCCCCGCTTTGGTGCGCGTGCTGAGGAACGAGCGCAATTACCGGCGCCCGGCTCCAAGGCCCGGAGGTCTGTTCAACCGCTCTCCCGTGGAACGCGCCATCGAGATTCTCTCCCGGTTTCACCTCCCCGATTTGACGCCTTACTACCGAAAGATGGCGTCCTCGCCGGACTACCATTTGCGTTACAGCGCCGCAGTCCAGCTAGGCCATTATCCGACACCGGAGACTTTGCCCCTCTTGGCCGAGCTGTTTGCCGATTCGGAGGAGCACGTGACGCATGGCGTCCTGATTGGATTCCACCACGCGATTCGGGAGCAGACCATGCCGCCGCGGGTGAAGGCTGCGGTGCGCGATCTGCTGGTTTCCGCCCTGCGCCGGGACCTTGGGTTCATGTTGTCGGACTCCTGCCCGGCCGCTCTGCTATTGGCTATGGGAGATCCCGAGGCGCTTCCCCCGCTCCTGTCCTCCGAGGTGTTATCGGCACAGAATCCGCAGGCCGCGCTGATCCTCGAGTGCCTTGCCAAAAACAAGGTCTCGATCCCCAGGGAGCGACTCGACGCCTTGCTGCTCTCGCTTCAAAACAAACCGGACGAGCAGCTGGACGAAGCGCTCATCAAAGCGTTTGCCAGCAGTGGCCACCCGGATGCCGAAACTCGCATCTTGGCGTCACTGGCGGCCAAGCCGGATGCCGCGGCGACGGATGACGAGAGAAAGCGGCTGGACCGAAGGCAAGAGGCTGCCGCCGAGGCTTTGTGCATTCTTCGAGGCATACCCGATCCAGTTGGCTTGGCCTGTTCCAAATGTGATGGGGAAAATCGTTCTTTGCCGCTTCCCCTCACGCATATCGTCTTGGTCAGCGAAGTGGACGCCGAGATCTGCAACGGAGGGTTTGATCAGTATTTTTTTAACTGCAGCGGCGACCAAGCCGACAAGGCGGTCCATGCTCTTCGTGCCGTAGGTGCGACCGGCAAAGCCGAGATTCTGCGGCAGGCCATGTCGCTTTTCGGTCCCCGCGGTCCGTCGAAAATTCGCGAACAGCGTCATCTCGAACGAGAGCGGTTTTCAGCGCCGCAGGCGCAGGAAATGGCCGCGCTGGACAATGCCTGGTATGAGGATGGAGAAAACGTGCGCCTTTTGTTGCATCTTTACGCGTCTTCCCACCGACGTGCGTTCGACGTCGGGTAAAGGAAGCCTTCGCACCAACAGGCCGCTCACCCGCGCGGCCAGTGGAGGTCGGCGACGAGGGGGAAGTGGTCCGAGGCGACGCTCGTGAGGTGGGTGCGCGGCGAGAGGACATCGCGCACGACGAAGTGCGGGGACAGGAAAATATGGTCCAGGCGCGTGACGGCGCAGACGGTGGAGAACGTCTTCACCACCACGCCGCGCGGGTGGGCGAGCTGCACGTCGCGCAGGCGGGCGGCGACGCGGCGGTAGTTGCGGCCGGGCGGCGCGAAGTTGAAATCCCCGCAGAGGATGAGCGGGGTGTCGGGGGCCAGGCCGCCGATCCAGGAAGGGCCAAGAAGCGTATCCACCTGAAGACTACGATCTGCGCGGCCGAGGGCGAGGTGGGTGGAGAACACGTGGAGCGAGCGCAGCCCCATCTGCACCTGCACCCAGATGGCGGCGCGGGGCTCCTTGTAGGAGGCCTGGCTGGTCAGGGGGAGCAGGCCGACGGAGTTGATCGTGAAGGGGTGGCGGCTGAGGAGCGCGTGGCCGTAGGCCTCGGCGCCGTGGAGCGTGGGGCAGAAGACGACGTGCATGCCGAGCTCGGCGGCGATCTGCTCCGCCTGGTTGGAGCCGATGGCGGAGACTTCCTGGAGCGCGACGATGTCGGGATCGATCTCGCCGAGCACGCGGAGCACGCGACGCACGGACTGGCGGCCGTCCATGCCGATGCAGCGGTGGACGTTGTAGGTGGCGAAGCGGAAGGTCTCGGGATCGAGCGCGGGCGCGGCGTGTTCGTGGACGATGCGCTCGCGCCCGAGGGCGTGGCGGGCGGCGGCGTAGATCTGGCCGGGGCGGAGCCAGTCGCCGCGGCCGGCGCCCACGCGGGCGCGGCGCGGCAGGAGGACGACCCCGTGGCGGGGCGGCGAGACGGGCGAGGCGCGCAGCGCGATCCAGGCGCCGGAGTCGGGGTGGTCGAGGAGCGATTCGGCATCGCGCTCCACGAGCCAGGGAAGCCAGGAGCGGAGGCTGTGCTCGGAGGGCGGGTTGAGGAGGCCGACCTCGTCACCGAAGGGGCGTTGCCAGCGCGGCGCGCCGGCGGCGTCGCGCCAGAGGACGGCGACGACGCCTCCGCCGGCCTGGAGGATGCGGCGGGCGACCTCGTGCTTGTCGGCGTCGTTGACCCGGCCGTCGGCGTAGAGGTGGGCGAGGGCGTCGCGAGCGAGGACGCGGAGGAGGCGGGGCGCGGGCGGGACCTGCGGCGGGGCGGGCTTGGCGGAGGGATCGGCGGTGACGCGCCAGGCGTCGCCGATCACGGCCTGCAGCAGGCGCGGGTAGTCGTCGGGGAAGGCGTCGCCGCGGGCGGGCGCGGGCCCGAGGAGAAGCCAGGTCTCGTAGTCGCGGCGGCGCGACATGCCGGCCCGGTGGTAGAGCCGGGCGAGCTTGCGATCCTGCCCGCGCCACCACCCGGCGAGCGCGTCGCCGGCGAGATCGGGCGGGGGCGTGCAGTCGCGGTGGAGATAGACGATCGGGACGCCGCGGCGCAGATCGAGGGCGGCGCCGTAGCGGTTGCGCAGGCGCTCCACCCAGCCTTCGGCGCGGTCGCCGAGCGGCCCGTGAAACTCGTCGGGCGCGGCGCCGCCGGGCAGGAGGGTGCCCCAGGCGGCGCCCGCGTGGAGGAGGCCTTCGTGGCGCCGGCCGAGGAGGGCGTCGGCGGCGAGCGCGGCGGCGCGCTGCGAGAGATCCTCCGGGCGCTCGGCGCCGAGCGGCAGGACCAGTTCCCCGGCGAGGGCGGAGGGGAGGCCGTGGAAAAGCTCCGCCTCGCGGGCGACGCGGCTCCAGGGGTTGCCGGCGTGGTAGTCCACGACGCGGTAGTTTTGTCTGGATACAAGCGAGTCGAGGAAGGGCACGGCGCCGCGGGCGCGGGCTTGTTCCCAGGAGGCCTGATCGCAGCCGGTGATCTCGATGATGAAGAGGCCGGGCCTGAAGCCTTCCTGCGGAGGGGGCGGGAGGCGGAGGATGCGTGGCATCCACTCGCCCAGGGTCACCCATTCGCGCAGGGTGCGCCAGCGGCCTCCGATTTTGCTCAGCATGTGAGCGTGGCGCCGTCGCGAAACGGCGCGAAGGCTCCGCGAGACCGGTGGACGCGGGTGAATTCGGAGGGGTGGACGCGAGACCAGGCGACGGCGAGCTCGCCGCGCAGGCGTCCGGAGTGTGCGCTCTCGCGCAGCGGGCCGCGGGCGCGGCGCTGGCGGACGGCCTCGTTGTAAATCTCGATCAGGCGGCGGGCGCCCGCCTCGGCCGCCTCGGGGGTGTCGGCGTCGGGCACGACATGGATAGGGCGCACGACGCCCCGTTCGAAGAGGCGCACGGCAAGAGCCGGGCAAGGGGACACGACGGCGTCGCAACGGTTGGCGAAGCACACGTCGAGGACGTCGAGGAAACCGGCGAGGTGTGCGGCTTCGCCGGGGGGCAGGGGCGAGGGGGGCGAGTAGGGGCGGCCGGCGGTGAAGATGAGCGGCGCGTCGTGCTCGGCCGCGAGGCGGAGCGCTTCTTCTCCGGCGAGAAAAGGTTGATGCGCGTGGACGAGGTCGGGCGCGAAGAGCGGGGCCGGCGGCGGTTCGCCGGCGTCGCCGTCGGCAAAGGTGCGGGTGAAGCGCGGGGCGCGGCCCGGGCTGTGGTGCTCGGCGGATTCGGGCGCGACGAACAGCACGGTGTGACCGGCTTGTTGCAGGGCCCGGGCGCAGGCGGCGAGATGCGGCGCGTCGGGGGCGTGCGCGGATTCGTTGGACAGCTGGAATATGTTCATGGAAAGGGTGCGGTGCGGGCGAGGCGGTGGGCTGGGTGGGGCGTTGGCGCCGAAAGCGGGCCAAGCCGAGGTGTCTGGCGGGAACACGCGGAGGCGGAGAGAGTAAGGGTGATCGAGGGGCGAATCGGGCGGACCTGTCGCGGCGCAAAACGCGGTGAGACGCCGGGGGCGGGTGGCGTTTTGCAACCCGGACGGAAGGCGGGTTCAGGTGTCGAGCTCGGCGACGCTCTCGTCCACGCCCTCGCTCAGCGCGCGCACGAAGGCGTTGCGAAGCAGGGTCACGAAGGCGTCCCAGCGGCCTACATCGGTGTCGTCGAAGGCGCCGGAGAAGGGCACGCGCGTGCCGACGTTTTCGGTGTCGGGATTGGTGAGGAGCGAGGTGACGCCGGACACGAGCGTCTCCCAGATCCGCTTGAGCGGGCCGCCGGGCTCGTGGCCGAGGTCGCGGTAATCGGCGCCGCGGATGAGCGGCTTGATGTAGCCCTCGTAGCGGCCTTCGGCGGTGGCGAACTCGGCCGAGACGTGGAGGCTGCCGGCGGAGACATCGACGCCGGCGGCGGCGCGGAGCAGGGGGTTGAGGGCGGGGAGGTGAAGGTCGTCGATCTCGGCGTGTAGTTCGAGGCGCGGGGGATCTTCCAATGGCGAGCCGCGGGCGCGGAGGTGGAGCAGGCCGCCTTCGGGAAAGCGCGCGGCGAGTTCGGCGCGGGCGGGGTATTCTTCGCCGGGCGGCGGGAGGCGGTTGGCGAGGCCTTCGAGGGTGGCGTTGATCGCTTCGAGCGCGACGGTGAAGGGCGGGTCGCGCGCGGAGTCGGCGTAGTCGAAGGCGCCGTCGCGCACGACGAAACGGGTGATCTCGATGGGGAACAGGTCGTCCACGAGCTCGCGCCAGCCGTCCTCCTCGGCGGGGGCGGGCTCGGTGCGGGCGAGCAACAGGATCGGCGCGTCGAGCACGATCTCGGAGACGACGCGGCCGCGGAGCAGCTCGCGCCAGGCGAGCGAGAAATCCACGGTGCGCACGGAGAACAGCGGGGCTTCGCTCTCACCGTCGTGGCGGATGGAGAGCCCGTGGATGCGGTAGGCGCCGCGGTAGAGGTTGAGGTCCACGCTCTCGATTACGCCGTGGTGGGCGGGGAGGGCGGCGAGGCGGCGGTTGATGGCGCGCTCAAGCAGCCAGGGCAGGAGGAGTCGGACGAGGACGAGGAGCAGGAAAAGGCCGGCGAGCATGCGCCAGAAAAGCGCGCGGCGGGATGAGGATGGAGTTGGCGAGGTGGGTGAAGCGGCGGCGATGGACATGGCTAGATACGAAGCGACCCCTCGGCGGGAGCGCCGAGGGGTCGTGGCCCCGAACGGCAGGGGAAACCGGGCGGGGCAAGCTGGAGGAAGAGGAGCGCGAGCGCTCCGCGTGATCAGAAGTTGTAACCGAGGCCGATGGTCCAGGAGAAGCCGCCGTCGTTGAAGTTGTTGTCGGCGCTACGGGCGCTGCGGAAGGCCCAGGCGTAGTCGGCGAGACCGAAGATGAACGTGTTTTGGTTCACGTAGAATTTCAGGCCGCCTTCGAGACCGGCGACCCAGGTATCATTGGTGCTGTCGCCATACACGCCACCGAAGTTCACGCCCACGAAGGGACGGAAGGCGCCGCGGGGCAAGAGGTGCTGATCAAGGGCGAGGCGGGTGGAGCCGTTCCAATCGGAACCGCCGCCGGAGGGGTTGCTGTAGCTCACGCCTTGGCGGACGGCGAAGAGAAGGGAGTCGTTCAGATACCAGCCGTAGGAGACATTAATGCCGCCGGCGGAGTTGTTCATATCCTTGTTGCTGAAGCCGCTGCCGCCGAGGGTGACCTCGTGGTCGCCGGCGCGGGGGCCCCAGGTGGCGGCGTCGCCGGCGGCGTAGCGGGTGCGGGTGTCGGTCTGGGCGACGAGGGCGAGAGGCGCGGCGAGAAGGGCGGCGCCGAGAAGGGTCTTGAGGGTGGTTGTCATGGTTTGCGGTGGTTGAGGTTTTGCTTTGGTCGGCGCCGAGCGGCGCAGGTCCTAATCGTTTTCCGTCGTCGTGCCGTGCCGCAATGGGGACCGCGTTCGGAGGGTCCCGAACCTGCCATCGGACCGTTCACCGATGGGGGGCGGAGGGCGGCCCCGATTCCTCGGCGCCCGGCGGGGTGTCGAGCCCGGTGACGACCCGCGCGCCGCTCTTGTAGGTGATGTATGAATACAGCCAGGAGATGAGCACGGCGATCCGGTTGCGAAAGCCGACGAGAAACACGAGGTGGACGAGCAGCCAGGCCAGCCAGGCGGGGCGGCCCGAGAAGCGCAGCCGGCCGATGCGCGCGACGGCGGCGGCGCGGCCGATGGTGGCGAGGTCGCCCTTGTCGCGGTAGGCGAAGGCGTCGCGGACGGTCGCGCCGGCCGGGGCCGAGGCGGGGTCGCCGCGCGCGCGCAGCTCGGCGGCGATCACCTGCGCGGCGTGGCGGCCCATCTGCATGGCGGCGGGCGCGACGCCGGGCACGGGTTTGCCGTCCGGTCGCTTGGCGGAGGCGATGTCACCGAGCGCGAAGATCTCGGGGCGACCGGGCAGGCTGAGATCGGGCTCCACGACGAGGCGGCCGGCGCGGTCCACGGGGGCGCCGAGACTACGGGCGAGGGGGGCGGCGACGACGCCCGCGCCCCAGAGCACGAGGCCGGCGCGAAGGATGTTTTCCCCGGGCGCGGCCTCGGCGTCGGGCTTGAGCACCACCTCGCCGGGGCGGATGTCGGCCACGGGCGTGTCGAGGCGCACCTCGACCCCGAGTTTTTGCAACTGGAGCCGGGCCTTCTCGGAGAGGTCTTCGGGAAAGGTGGAGAGCACGCGCGATCCGGCCTCGATGAGGACCACGCGGGCGCGGGTGGGATCGATCCGGCTGAAATCGCGCCGCAGGATCGTGCGCGCGAGGTCGGAGATGGCGCCGGCGAGCTCCACGCCGGTGGGGCCTCCGCCCACGACCACGATCGTGAGCAGCTCGCGGACGCGCTCCGGGTCGGGCTCGATCTCGGCCTGCTCGAAGGCGAGCAGGAGGCGGCGGCGCACTAGGAGGGCGTCGTCGAGGGTCTTGATGCCGGGCGCATGCTGAGCCCATTCGTCGTGGCCGAAGTAGCCGGTGACGCCGCCGAGGGCGACAACGAGGTAGTCGTAGGGGAGCGCGGCCCCGTCGCGCAGGATGACGCGGCGCTCGTCGAGGCGGATCGAGGCCACCTCGCCGAGCCGCACGTGGATGTCGTCGCGTTTGCGGAAGATGGAGCGGATCGGCTCGGCGATGTCGGGCGCGGCGAGTCCGGCGACGGCGACCTGGTAGAGCAGCGGCTGGAAGAGGTGGTGGTTTTGTCGGTCCACCAGCGTGATCTCGGCGCCGGGGAAGCGGAAGGCCCGGCAAAAGGCGAGGCCGGCGAAGCCGCCACCCAGCACGACGATGCGGAAACGCGGGCGGGCGGCGGGATCGCTCATGCCGCCAGCCTACGCCCCAGGGGCGGAGCGTGGCAGCGGGAGACGCGAGGGTGCGCGGGGCGGTGCACGGCCCGGGGCGGGCGCGCTCAGCGGCGCGGCGGGGGGAGGCGAAACTCGACCGTGGGCGGGGTCTCCTCGCCGGAGCGGACCGGAGCGACCGGGGAGACGGGCGTGACCGGCGAGACGGGCGTGGCGGCAGGGGCCAGGGGGGAGAGCGGGGTGGGCGCGCCGGCAAACACGGAGGAGGCGGGAATCTTGGCGAAGCCCTCCTCGATGAAGCGGCGCACGTGGGCGTCGCGGGTCTTGGAGTCGGGGCTGCCCATCACGACGACGATGACGCGCTTGGAGCCGCGCTGGGCGGTGGCAACGAGGCAAAAGCCGGCGTCGGCGGTGTAGCCGGTCTTGAGGCCGTCGCAGCCCTCGACCGAGCCGAGCAGCTTGTTGTGGTTGCGCATCGGGAGCGGCTGGGCGCGCACGCCGGCGCCGAAGGGGCGGACGCGTTGCGAGCTGAAGCGGAGCACGTCGGTGCGCGAAACGAGCTCGCGGGCGAGGAGGGCGAGATCGCGCGGCGACGAGAGATCGGTGTCTTCGCGGCGGCGGCCCTTGGGCGGCAGGCCGTGCGGGGAGCGGAACGTCGAGTTGAGCATGCCGAGGCCGCGGGCGCGCTCGTTCATGAGCGCGACGAAGGCCTCGCGCCCGCCGGCCAGCTGGGTGAGGGCGTGCGCGGTGTCGTTGGCGGATTCGACCAGGGTGGCGAAGAGGAGCTCCTCGACGCTGAAGGTCTCGCCGGCGGCGAGATGCACCTGCGTGCCGCCCATGGATTGGTCGAGGGCGTTGGCGGTCACGGGGGTGTCGAAGCGGGCGCGGCCGGAGGCGATCAAGTCGTGGACGACCAGAAAGGTCATCAGCTTGGTCACGCTGGCGGGGGGCGAGACGACGTCGGCGTTTTCCTCGTGGATCACGGCGCCGGTGGCGGCGTCCATCACGATGGCGCCGCGGTAGCTCGCGTGCGCGAGGGCGGGGCCGAGCAGGGCCACGGTGACGAGAACGAGGAGACGGCGGAGGCGGGAGACCGGCATGGCGGTGGAAGAGTCGCCGAGGAGGGAGCGGGCGCGGTCCCCGCCGGGCGAGCGCGAAAAACGCGAGGGCGTAGGAATGCGAGGGCCGCGGGCGGCGCGGCTCACCCGGGGAGCTTCTGCGCCGAGTAGAGGCCGGAGGCGCCGCCGGCGAAGTAGCTGGCGAGGCAGGCCACAGCGAAGAGTTCGGCGTGGGCGCCGCCGAAGATCTCGACCGCGAGCAGGGTGCAGGCGAGGGGCGTCTTGCTCGCGCCGGCGAAGACGGCGACGAAGCCGAGCGCGGCGCCGAGGGCGAGCGGCAGGCCGAGCAGCGGCCCGGCGACGTGGCCGAAGGCGGCGCCGATGAAGAACAGAGGCGTGACCTCTCCGCCCTTGAAGCCGGCGCCGACGGTGAGCGCGGTGAAGGCGATCTTCCAGAACCAGCTCCATTCGGTGACGCCGCCCGCTTGCCAGACGGTGACGAGCGTGGGGTGGTTGGGATCGGGGCTCCAGGCGCCGAGGCCGAGGTAGGCGTCGCTGCGGAGGGCGAGCGCGAGCAGCAGGACGGCGGAGCCGCCGAGCACGGGGCGCAGCCACCAGGCGCGCGCGGGCGGCAGCGGCACGCGGCCCACGCCGTGGGCGGCGGCGGTGAAGAGCCGGGCCACGAGGCCGCAGAGCAGGCCGAGCGCGGCGGCTTGGAGGAGCGGGACGAGCGCGAGGCCGGAGGGCAGCGCGTCGAGGCCGGCGAGCGCGGCGTAGTCCTCGTGTTTCACGCCCCAGGCGTGGCAGACCTGGTCGCCGACCAAGGCGGCGAGCAGGCAATGCCCGAGCCAGGCGTGGCTCAGGCGACCGCGAGTGAGCACCTCGACGGCGAAGACGGCGCCGGCGAGCGGCGCGCCGAAGACGGAGCCGAAGCCGCCCGCCACGCCGGCGGAGAGCAGCAGGCCCTGGCGCTCGTGGGGCAGGCGGAAGAGCTTTTTCAATCCGCCCGCGAGCGCGCCGCCCATCTGCACGGCGGTGCCTTCGCGGCCGGCGGAGCCGCCGCAGAGGTGGGTGAGCAGGGTGGCGCCGAGGACGAGCGGGGCCATGCGCAGCGGCACGCCGCCGCCGGGCGCGTGGATCTCCTCGATGATGAGGTTGGCGCCGCCCTCGGCCCACGCGCCGTGGCGGCGGTAGGCCCAGGCGCCGATCACGCCGGTGAGGGGCAGGAGCAGGATCAGCCAGGGCGCGGCGAAGCGCGTGGCGGTGACGGCGTCGAGCGCGACGAGAAAGCCGGCCGAGGCGCAGCCCGCGAGCGCGCCGACGAGGGCGGCCATCGCCAGATCTCCCGCCAGCGCGCGGGCGCGAGCCCGGACGGACGGGAGAGTGGAGGGAGCGCGCATGCCGCGGGTTGCAGCATGCCGGAGGCTGACGGGCAAGCGCAGGCGCGGGCCTTCGGCCGATCAGGCGTCGGTCGCGGGCGCGACGGGGGAGGCGGGCGCGGTCTCGTCCGCGGCGTCGGCTTGCATGGGGAAGCTGCGGAGGAACTCGGCGAAGTCGATCAACTCGAGGCGGCCGTCGAGGTGCTCGACGATGGCGGTGAGGCTCTCCACCCAATCGCCGCTGTTGAGGTAGTGCACCTCGCCCATCATGCGGTCGGCTGCGGTGTGGATGTGGCCGCACATCACGCCCGTGCAGCCGCGGCTCTTCGCGAGCTCGGCGATGTGTAGTTCATAGTTGGATACGTGGGCGACGGCGCGCTTCACCCGGGCCTTGATCGCCTTGGAGATAGAGTAGTATTCTTTGCCGCGCCAGGCGCGCCACTGGTTGTAGAGCCGGTTCAGGCCCATGAGCGCGCGGTAGCCCCAGTCGCCGAGGTAGGCGAGGAAGACGAAGTTCTTCGTAACGGTGTCGAAGACGTCGCCGTGTAGCACGAAATAGCGGCGGCCGTCGGCGGTGACGTGCACGTGGTCCTCGACGATCTCGAGGCTCTTGAAGCGGACTGGGATGAAGTGGGAGAGGAGATCGTCGTGATTGCCGCGGAGATAGACGACGCGGGTGCCGCGTTTCTCCATTTTCTTGAGGACGATTCGGAGGAAGCGGGTGTGGGCCTTCGGCCAGAAGGCGGATTTTTTGAGGCGCCAGCCGTCGATGATGTCGCCGTTGAGGATGAGTTTCTCGCAGCGGGTGTGCTTGAGAAAGTGATTCACCTCTTCCGCCTTGCAGTTTCGCGTGCCGAGGTGGACGTCGGAGATGATGACGGTGCGGACCTTGAGGAGGTGTTTTTCCATCGACCGACGAGACTTAGCAAATGCGCCGCGAGCCGCCTAGAGGGGGGAAGGCGGTGTCACGCAAAAGTAACGTGAGGCGGGGGCGTGCCCGAGAGGCGGGCGGGGGGAGGCTCCGGGGCGGGCTCCGGGGAAAAGCAAAACGCCCCACGGCGCGGGCCGTGGGGCGTGGAAGGCTGGCTTCGGAAGGCGGGCGCTTAGCCGCCTCAGAGAGCGGCTAGCGCGGCGTTGAGGGTGGCGCTGGGGCGGAGGGCGGCGGAGGCCTTGGCGTCGTCGGGGCGGTAGTAGCCGCCGATGTCGGTCGGCTTGCCTTGGACGGCGACCAGCTCGGAGACGATTTGCTTTTCCTGGGCGCTGAGCTGGTCGGCGAGGGGCTTGAAGGCGGCGGCGAGCTCGGCGTCCTTCGTTTGGGTGGCGAGGGCCTGGGCCCAGTAGAGGGCGAGGTAGAAGTGGCTGCCGCGGTTGTCGATGCCGGCGCCGACCTTGCGGGCAGGGGACTTGTCGTTCTCGAGGAACTTGCCGTTGGCGGCGTCGAGCGTCTCGGCGAGCACCTGGGCCTTGGCGTGCTTTTGCGTGACGGCGAGGTGCTCGTAGCTGGCGGCGAGGGCGAAGAACTCGCCGAGCGAATCCCAGCGGAGGAAGTTTTCCTCCTGGAACTGCTGCACGTGCTTGGGCGCGGAGCCGCCGGCGCCGGTTTCGAAGAGGCCGCCGCCGTTCATGAGGGGCACGATGGAGAGCATCTTGGCCGAGGTGCCGACCTCGAGGATGGGGAAGAGGTCGGTGAGGTAGTCGCGGAGGACGTTGCCGGTGACGCTGATGGTGTCCTGGCCTTTGACGATGCGCTCGAGGCTGGCCTGGCAGGCGGCGGCGGGGGGGAGGATGCGGAGGTCGAGACCGGTGGTGTCGTGGTCTTTCAAATACGCCTTCACCTTGGCGATGACCTGCGCGTCGTGGGCGCGGTTTTCATCGAGCCAGAAAATGGCGGGCGTTTGGGAGAGGCGGGCGCGGTTGACGGCGAGTTTAACCCAGTCGCGGATGGGCGCGTCCTTGGTCTGGCAGGCGCGCCAGACATCGCCGGCGGAGACGCTGTGCTCGAGGAGGACGGCGCCGGAGCTGTCGGTGACGCGCACGGTGCCCTCGGCGGGGATCTCGAAGGTCTTGTTATGCGAGCCGTATTCCTCGGCGGCCTGGGCCATGAGGCCGACGTTGGGCACGGAGCCCATGGTCTTGGGGTCGAGGGCGCCGTGCTTTTTGCAGAAATCGATGACGGTCTGGTAAACGCCGGCGTAGGAGCGGTCGGGGATGACGGCGAGGGTGTCCTGTTGCTTGCCCTCGCGGTTCCACATCTGGCCGGAGGTGCGGATCATCGCGGGCATGGAGGCGTCGATGATGACGTCGGAGGGGACGTGGAGGTTGGTGATGCCCTTGTCGGAGTTGACGTAGGCGAGGGCGGGGCCGGCGGCGAGGGCGGCCTGGAGGTCGGCCTCGATGGCGGCGCGCTGCTCGGCGGGGAGCGTCTGGACCTTGGCGACGAGGTCGCCGAGGCCGTTGTTCAGATCGACGCCGAGCTGGGCGAAGGTGGCGGCGTGTTTGGCGAGGAGGTCTTTGAAGAAAACCTTCACGACGTGGCCGAAGAGGATGGGGTCGGAGACCTTCATCATCGTGGCCTTGAGGTGGACGGAGAAGAGCACGCCGTCGGCCTTGGCCTCGGCGATGGCTTTCTCGAGGAAGGCGACGAGGGACTTTTTGCGCAGGACGGTGGCGTCGAGGATCTCGCCGGCGAGGAGGGGCGTCTTTTCCTTCAGGACCTTGGGCGCGGAGCCGTCGGCGGGGATGAACTCGATCTTGACGGTGGTGGCGGCGGTGACGGTGAGGGATTTTTCGTTCGCGAAGAAGTCGTCGCCGGGCATGGAGGCGACGCGGGTCTTGGAGGAGGCGGACCAGGCGCCCATGGAGTGGGGGTGCTTGCGGGCGTAGGCCTTGACGGCGCCGGGGGCGCGGCGGTCGGAGTTGCCCTCGCGGAGCACGGGGTTGACGGCGGAGCCGAGGACCTTGGCGTAGCGGGCGCGGGCGTCTTTCTCGGCGTCGGTGACGGGGTTTTCGGGGAAGTCGGGGACGGCGTGGCCCTTGGCCTGGAGCTCGGCGATGGCGGCCTTCAGCTGCGGGATGGAGGCGGAGATGTTGGGCAGCTTGATGATGTTGGCCTCGGGCTTGAGCGTGAGCGCGCCGAGCTCGGCGAGGTGGTCGGGGATCTTGCCAAAGGCGGCGAGGATGCGGCCGGAGAGGGAGATGTCGCGCGTCTCGACGGCGATGCCGGCCTTTTTCGAATAGGCCTGCACGATGGGCAGGAGCGAGTAGGTGGCGAGCGCGGGAGCTTCGTCGGTGATGGTGTAGATGATCGAGGGAGCGGCGGACATGAGACGGAGTGAGGAGCGTTGAGTGTTTGAGTGAAAGGGGGTGAGCGAATGGCGGCGGGGCGGTGGGTCAACGCACGAAGCGAGGCAAGGGCGGGCGGTTTGAAAATGGGGAATGGGGGAAATTGCGAAGGCCGAAAGCGAGGTGGGAGCCCTGATTCAAATTGCGAGGTAAAGCAGTGACGGTTTACTTTAAATTAACAGACAGGGGCCATGGAAACGTTGAGCTCAGCCACAGGGGAGAGGCGGACGTCGTCCGCTCTTTGCGCGGGGCCGGAGCCGATGAGGACGTCTCTTGTATTGGCCGAGCTGATACGCCTCTGCGAATGGCGGTTTCTTTTCGGACTTCTCCCTCCGCGTTCGCCGTGAACAAATCGCGTCCATTCCATCGCCGGCCGATCGACATCCTCCTTGTCGAGGGCGGCGGCGTGCCCACGGCGGAGGCGCTGCGGGAGTTTCGCGTCGCCAACACCCTGCACACCGTCGCGGATGGCGCGGAGGCCATGGATTTCTTGCGGCGCCAAGGGCGACACCGGGGGGCGCCGCGTCCCGACCTGGTGCTTTTCGACCTCGAATCGGCGCGCAAAGACGGGCGCGACGTGCTTGCGGAGATCGAGGCGGATGCGTGCCTGAAACCGATTCCCGTCGTGGTGCTCGCCACCGCGAGCGGGAAGGCGGATTCACCCGGCGCCTGCTCCGCCCGCGCTCACCGCCAGATCATCAAGCCGATCGATCTCGAGCAGCTCGGCCGGGTGGCGCGTTCGCTGGAAAACGTCTGGTTTGAGATCGTCGGCCTGTCGCCCGAGTCTCCTCGGGTGGCGGCGGAGCGTCTTGTCGCCGAGGAGGGGGAGACGACCCCGGGCATCTGCCGCGTGCTGCTGGTGGAGGACAGCCCCACGGACGCGCGCTTGCTGGAATCGGCCCTGGCCGGTTCGCGCACGATGCGGTTTTGCGTCGAGCCGGTGGCGCGGCTGGCCGAGGCCATCGATCGGCTGCGAACGGAGGCTTACGACGTGGTGGTGACCGACCTTTCCTTGCCCGACAGCGAGGGGGTGGAGACCCTGCGCAAGGTGCTCGAAGCGGCGGGGCGCACGCCGGTCGTCGTCCTGAGCGCGATGGACGACGAGGAGATGGGCCTGTCGCTGTTGCACGAGGGGGCGCGCGATTGCCTGGTGAAAGGAGAACTCGGAGGGCGGGCGCTCGCGCGCGCGATCCGCCAGGCGGTGGATCGCGCGAAAGTGGAGGAGCGGCTGCGCCACGCGCAGCGCATGGAGAGCGTGGGCGTGCTGGCCGGAGGGGTGGCCCATGATTTCAACAATCTGCTCACCATCATCCGGGGGAACGCGGAGCTGATCGCGACCGGGTATTTCGACGCGGTGGCGGGCGCGGGGGCGGCGCGCCAGATCATGGCCGCGGCCGACCGCGGCGCGACGCTCACCCGCCAGTTGCTGACCTTCAGTCGCCGCGAACGTCTCAAGACGGAGGCGGTGGAGCTGAACGCCACGCTCGCGGAGTTCATGAACATGCTGCGACGCCTGATGGGGCCGAACATCCTCGTCACGGACATGCTCTGCGCGGACGCGCTGCCCATGCTGGCGGACCCGGGCATGATCGAGCAGGTGGTGATGAACCTGGCGCTCAACGCCAAGGACGCGATGCCGGCGGGCGGGCGCCTGACGATCGCGACCGAACGGATTTCGGTGAACGGCGCCGCCGGGGGCGGAGAGCTGGCGCCGCCGGCGGGACCGGGGCCCTATGCGCTGCTCACCGTGACGGACACCGGCACGGGCATCGCGCGGGACGTGTTGCCGCACGTGTTCGAGCCGTTCTTTACCACGAAGGAGACGGGCAAGGGCGCGGGGCTGGGGCTGGCGACGGTGTATGGCGTGGTGCGCCAGCACCGGGGCGATGTGCAGGTGAGCAGCGAGCCCGGGCGCGGCACGGTGTTTCGGTTGCGGCTGCCCTTGGCGGAGGCCGCCGAGGCACGGCCGCCCGCGGGCGCGTCGGTCGCGCCGCGCGGGGCGGGCGAGACGATCCTGCTGGTCGATGACGAGGAAATGGTGCGGAGCATGGCGGCCTCGGTCTTGCGCATGCAGGGCTACGAGGTGGTGGAGGCCGCGAGCGGCGTGGAGGCTCTGGCCAGCTGGGGCGAGATCGCGGCGCGGGTGCGTCTGCTCTTCACCGATTTGCTCATGCCGGACGGCATCTCCGGGCGGGACCTCGCGCGCATCCTGGTCGCGAGAAAGCCGACGCTGCGCGTGGTGTATTCCAGCGGGCACGTCGGCGACCTGCGGCAGGAGCCGCGGCTGGCGGAGGGAGTCCATTTCGTGGCGAAGCCTTACACGCTCGAAAACCTGGCGCGGACGGTGCACGAGGCCTTGGGGGCCCCGTCCGGAGCGTAAAAACGCTAAGCTCGGCCGGTCCGGCGCTTGCTAGATCAGCGAGCGCGTGGATAGTTCTCCCGCATGCCCCTGCCCGAGAAAGGCTCCACGCTTCGGATCGCGGTCGGCGGGGCGCTGTTCGTGGTGGTCACGAGCTTGGTGGTGCTCTGGGGCTGGGCGACGGGGCACGCGGTCGTCACCCGGGTGCATGCGGAGTGGACGTCAACCATGCCGCTCACCGCGGCGACCTTCGCCTTGGCGGGCGTCTCCCTTCTCGCCTTGACGCAGGCGATGGCGAGCGAGGGCCCGGCATCGCGACGTTGGCGGGGCGCCGCGCTGGCGATCGGGTGCCTCGTGGCGCTGGTCGGTTCCTGGCGACTGGCGTCGCACCTCGCCGGGCGGGATTTCCCGCTGGATGCCCTGGGCTTCGGCACGGTCGAGGAGGATGACCACATGCCCTTGCTCACGTCCGTCGGGCTGGCGCTCGCCGGGGCGGCGCTGATGACCAACGCGCGGCGGATTTTCCATCCGCTCGCGCAGACGGCTGCGAGCCTGCTGCTGCTGCTCGGCTGGCTGGGGCTGACGCGCTATCTTTACGGGGGCGACACGAGAGGGGTGCCCTTTCTCATGTCGATGCCGGCCGCCCTGCTCTTCACCACCCTGGGCGTGGGGCTTTTTTTCGCGCGCCCCGACGGGGGCTTCGTGCGCTTGTGGAACAGCACCACGGCCGGCGGCCTGCTTTTGCGGCGCCTGCTTCCCACGGCGCTGGTCGTGCCGGTGGTCCTGGGCTGGCTCCGCCTCCTCGGCGAGCGGGCGGGCTGGTTCGGCTTGGAGACGGGGCTGGCCATCTTCGCGATGTCGAATGTGGCGGTCTTCGCCACATTCGCCTGGCGGACCGGCGAGCGCCTGCATCGCGAGGACCTCGCGCGGCGCGAGGCGGAGCGGACCACGCGGGCCGAGCGGGATTTCTCCAACGCGCTCATCGACAGCCTGCCGGGCATCTTCTACCTCTACACGAAGGAGGGGCGATTCCTGCGCTGGAACCGCAACTTCGAGCGGGTGAGCGGCTATGGCCCGGAGGAGATCCTGCGGCTGCATCCGCTCGATTTTTTCGCGGAGGAGGAAAAGCCGCTTTTGCGCGAGCGCATCCAGGAGGTCTTCGCCTGCGGGGCCTCGGAAGTGGAGGCCTGCTTCCTGTCCAAGGCGGGCGTGCGCACCCCGTATTTCTTCACCGGCATCACCGTGGAGTTTCGCGGCGAGCTTTGTCTCGCGGGCGTCGGTTTCGACATCACGCAGCGGGTCCGGGCCGAGGAGCAAGTGCGCGAGCTGAACGCGGGCCTCGAGCGCCGCGTGGCCGAGCGCACCGAGGAGCTGGCGGCGAAGAACCGCGAACTGGAGACCTTCACGTATTCGGTTTCCCATGACTTAAAGGCGCCGCTGCGGGGGATCGACGGCTACAGCCGGCTCCTGCAGGAGGACTACGCGGACAAGCTCGACGAGGAGGGGCGTCGCTTTCTGGGGTGCGTGCGGCAGGCGAGCCTGCAGATGGCCCAGTTGATCGACGACCTGCTGGCCTACTCGCAGGTCGAGCGGCGCACGCTCAAGCTGATCGGGCTTAGTCCGCGCGCGGTGATCGATGCGCTGCCGGAGAGCTTCCACGACGAGCTGCGGGCGCGCGGCGTGGCGTTCATGGTCGATCTGCCCGAGGCGCGGGTGCAGGCGGACGCCAGCGGGCTCGGGCAGGTGCTGCGCAACCTGCTCGACAACGCCCTCAAGTTCACCCGATCGGTCCCCGATCCCCGCATCGAGGTGGGCGGTCGCGTCGAGGCCGACAAGTTCCTGCTTTGGGTGCGGGACAACGGCATCGGCTTCGACATGCGTTTCGCGGAGCGGGTCTTCGAGATATTCCAGCGGCTGCATCGCATCGAGGACTACCCCGGCACCGGCATCGGCCTCGCGATCGTGCGGAAGGCGACGGAGCGGATGGGCGGGCGCGTCTGGGTGGAGAGCGTGCCCGGCCGCGGAACCACCTTTTTTATAGAACTCCCCTTGCACGCATGAACACGCAACCGCCCGTATTGCTCGTCGAGGACAACCCCATGGACGTGGATCTCGCCCTGCGCGCCTTTCGCCGGAGGCGCCTCGCCAATCCCATCGAGGTGGCGCGCGATGGCGACGAGGCGTTCGCCTGGCTGGCGCGCTGGGAGGCCGGCGAAGTGCTCCCGGCGGTCATCCTGCTCGATCTGAAACTGCCGCGGGTGGACGGGCTGGAGGTGCTGCGCCGCTTCAAGGCGCATCCGCTCGCCAAGACCGTGCCCGTGGTGGTGCTCACCACCTCGGCCGACAGCGAAGACGTCAAACGCGCCTACGCGCTTGGGGTGAATTCCTACATCGTAAAGCCGGTGGATTTTGAAAAATTTGTGGAAGTCGCCTCCCAGATCGAAGTGTATTGGACCGTGCTAAACGCGAGGCCCTCCCCCTGAGCGCCCCGTCCGCCGTCCCGATGCGCCTCCTTCTCGTAGAAGACAATCCCCAGGACGCCGATCTTGCACGGATCGAGCTCGCGCGCCGCATGCCCGGCCTGGTCTTGCACTGGGCGCCGACCTTGGAGGCGGCTTGCTCCGCGTTGGAGGGGCGGGAGCCTTTCGACGCGGTCGTCGCGGACCTGAATCTGCCCGATGGCTCGGGGCTCGACCTCGTGGTGCGTCTGCGCGAACGCGAGACGCACTTGGCGGTGGTGATGCTGACCGGCTCCGGGGATGAACGCAGCGCGGTCGCGGCGCTCAAAGCCGGCGTGGACGACTACCTGCCCAAGCGCGGAGACTACATCCGGCGTCTGCCCGGCGTGGTGGAGTCGGCCGTGGCGGCGTTTCGCCTCGGGCTCACGCGCCGCAACCGCCCCCTTCGCGTCCTTTACGCCGAGCACTACGCGGTGGACGCGGACCTGACTCGCCGGCATCTCGAGCGCCACGCTCCGCACATCCGCCTCGAAGTGGTGCAGTCGGCGGAGGAGGTCCGGCGGCTCCTCGACGAGCAGCCGCTGGCCTATGACGTGGTGTTGCTCGACTACCGTCTCGCCGGGGCCAGCGCGCTCGACTTGTTGCGCTCTCTCGCCGTGGACGGCGCGCAGCGGCATCCGGTGATTTTGGTCACGGGGCAGGGGGACGAGGGCGTGGCGTTGGAGGCGCTGCGACTCGGCGCCACCGATTACCTCGTGAAGCGCCCGGGCTATCTGCACGAGATCGCGCCCACGATCGAAAGCGCGTTTCATCGCGCGCAGGTGGGCCGCGAGCGCGCGGCGCTTCGGGCCAGCGAGGCTTCGCGACGTCTGCGCGAGGAGGCGATCGAGACCCTGCCCACCGGTGTGGTCCTCGCCGACGCGCAGCGCCGGACGGTTTACGTGAACCCCGCCTTCACGCGGCTCACCGGCTACGAACCTCCGGAGGCGATCGGGCGCAGCTGCGCCTTTCTGCAAGGCCCCCTCACGTCCAAGCCGGAGCTGGAGACCATGCGAAACGCCCTGGATGAAGGGCGCGCCTACGAGGGAGAGCTGCTCAACTACCGCCGCGATGGCAGCACCTTTTGGAACCATGTTTCCATCACCCCGGTGCGCGACGAGACGGGGCGCGTCATCAATCACGTGGGCGTGCTGAGGGATGTGACGGAGCGTCGCCAGACGGAGGAGGCGTTGCGCCAGAGCGAGGAGCGTTTCCGCCTGATCGCGGAGAACCTCCACGAGGTGTTTTGGCTGACCGATCCCGAGCGGCACACGATGCTCTACATCAGCCCCGCCTACGAGAGCATCTGGGGGCGGCCTTGCGCCGAAATCCTGGCGCGCCCGTCCAACTGGCTGCATGCGGTGCACCCGGACGACCGGGAGCGCGTGGCCGCCGCCTCGCGCGGGCAGAGCCGCGGCGACTACAACGAGACCTACCGCATCGTGCGTCCCGACGGCACGATCCGCTGGGTGCGAGACCGCGCCTTTCCGATCCGCGACTCCGCCGGCGTGGTGAAGCGAATCGTCGGCACCGCGGAGGACATCACCGAGCACCGCCTGCTCGAGGAGCAGTTCATGCAGGCGCAGAAGATGGAGGCGATCGGCACGCTCGCCGGCGGGATCGCGCATGATTTCAACAACATCCTCGCCGCGATCACCGGCTACACGGAGCTGCTGCAGATGCAGGTGCAGGGCAGCTCGCCGCAGGTGGATTCCTACCTGCGCGCGCTTTCCCAGGCCGGCGCGCGCGCCACCGCGTTGGTGCGGCAGATCCTCGCGTTCAGCCGGCCGGGTCGCCACGAGCGCAAGCCGGTCAACCTGGCCAAGGTGGTCGAGGAGCCGCTGGCCCTGCTGCGGGCGACGGTGCCCGCCACGATCGAGATGGACCTCGACGTGACGGAGGAGCTGCCGCCGGTCCTCGCCGACGCCACGCAGGTGCACCAGGTCCTGATGAATCTCGGTGCCAACGCCGCCCATGCCATGGGGAGCCGGCCGGGCCGTTTCGGCGTGAAGCTGCAGGCGGTCGAGGTCGGCCTCGACGAATTCAACGCGGACGGACGTCTGCGTCCTGGTCGCTATGTCCGCATCTCGGTCAGCGACACCGGCCATGGCATGTCCCGCGAGGTGATGGATCACATCTTCGAGCCTTTCTACACCACCAAGGCTCCCGGGGAGGGCACGGGGCTCGGCCTTTCCGTCGTGCACGGCGTGATGCAGGCTCACGAGGGCGCGGTGCGAGTCCGGAGCGAGGTGGGCGCGGGCACGGTTTTCGACCTCTACTTCCCGGTTCACGCTCCCCGCCCCGCGCCTCGCCAGATCGGCGAGCCGCGCCCGCTCCCTCAGGGGGCGGGCGAGCGGGTGCTGCTGGTGGATGACGAGGAATCAATCCTCCAAGTCACGAGCATGATGCTCTCGCAGCTCGGCTACAAGGTAGAGGCGAGCTCTAGCAGCGCGGGAACCCTCGCCCGGCTGCGGGAGCGGCCGGAGGAGGTGGATCTGGTGGTGAGCGATGTGTCGATGCCCGGCATGAGCGGCCCCGAGCTGGCGGCCGAGTTGGTGAAATTGAGGCCCGGCCTGCCGATCGTGCTGATGACGGGCTACGACGCGACGCTCGATCCCGCGCGCCTGCGCGAGCTCGGCGTGACGGAGGTGCTCGCCAAGCCATTCACCGCGCGCGATCTCGCCCATGCGGTGCGGCGAGCGATGCGCGCGCGGGCGTGAGCGCCCGGCATCTTTGATCGATACGGCGCCGGGGCTGCCGCGGGTTCCAGGCTCAATGCCGAGCCCCGCCCCCGGAGTCGGCGCGGAGCCGGGTGCGGGCGAGCGCGGCGGCGAGATCGGCCGAGCGCATAGGCTTGCTCACGTAATCGTCCATGCCGGCGGCGGCGCAGGCCTCGCGGTCGCCCTCCATGGCGTTGGCGGTGAGGGCGATGATCCAGGGGCGGCCGTGCGGAGGTGGCTCGGCCCGGAGGCGGCGCGTGGCCTCCAGACCGTCCATTTCGGGCATCTGGACGTCCATGAGCACGATGTCGTAGGGCTGGCGGGCGAGCGCCTCGAGCACCTCGAGCCCGTTGCCCGCCAGATCGGCCCGGTAGCCGAGCCGGGCAAGAAGGTGCAGGGCGACCTTTTGGTTAACCGGGTTGTCCTCGGCGACCAGGATGCGTTCGCTGTGTTCGGTCACCTCGGGCTGACTCGCTCGCGGTCGCGCGGGTGCGGATTCGGCCGCGGTCTCGCGGCCGACGGCGCGGCAGAGCGCCTCGTGCAGGGCGGCGGGTTTGGCGGGCTTGGTGAGTATCTGGTCGAAGCGGGCGCGGTCGTCGGCCGGCAGGTCGTGGCCGATGGAACTGAGCAACACGAGGGGGAGGCGGGCGCGGTGGGGCAGGGACCGGATCACGCGCGCGAGCTCGGCGCCATCCATGCCGGGCATGTGCATGTCGAGGATGGCGAGGTCGAAGGGCTGTTCGGTGCGCAGGATTTCGAGCGCGGCGGGGCCGTCGGCGGCCTGGCTCGCGTGCATTTCCCAGCGTTCGGCGAGGCCGGCGAGGATGCGGCGGTTGGTGGCGTTGTCGTCCACCAGGAGCACGCGAAGGCCGCGGAGCGAGACGCGCGCGGGCTGCACGCGGCGCGGACCGGCGGGCAGCCAGTCGGCGTGAACGCTGAAGAAGAAGGTCGAGCCCTGGCCAGGCTCGCTCTCCAGCCACATGCGGCCGCCCATCAGCTCGGTGAGGCGGCGGCTGATGGCGAGCCCGAGGCCGGTGCCGCCGTATTTGCGCGTGGTGGAGGTGTCCACCTGGGTGAAGGCGGAGAAGAGCCGGCCCTGGGCGTCATGGGGGATGCCGATGCCGGTGTCGCGCACGGCGAAGAGCAGGTGGCGGTCGCCGTCCGCTTCCTGGAGGGCGCGCACGGACACGTGCACCTCGCCGTGCTCAGTGAATTTGAGGGCGTTGCCGACGAGATTGACCAGGACCTGCCGCAGGCGGGTGGGATCGCCGCGGATCTCGCGGGGCACGCCGTCGCCGATCTCGCATAGCAGGTCGATGCCCTTGGCGGCGGCGCGTTGGGCGAAGAGATCGAGGGCGCCCTCGACACACTCCGCGAGGTCGAGCGGGACCTGCTCAAGCTCGAGGCGGCCCGCCTCGATCTTGGAGAAGTCGAGGATGTCGTTGATGAGGGCGAGCAGGGTCTCGCCGCTGCTGCGGATGATCTCGGTGAACTCGCGCTGGCGGGTGTCGAGCGGGGTGTCGAGGAGCAGTGAGGTCATGCCGATCACGCCGTTCATGGGCGTGCGGATCTCGTGGCTCATCATGGCGAGGAATTGGCTCTTCGCCGCATTGGCCTGCTCGGCGGCGCGGCGTGCGAGCTGTTGCTCGGTGACGTCGGCCAAGGCGCCGAACCAGGCGAGGGAGCCGTCGGGCTGAGGGTGCGCGGACGAGCGGACCGCGACCCAGTGGATGCGTTGGCCGGCGGCGCTGAGGGGGAAAACGTGCCGCCAGGGGATGCCGGCGGCGACGGCCGCGCGCAACGATTCGAGCACCGCGCGGCGTTCGGAGCGGGGAACGAGGGCGACGAGCCGGAGCGGGCGGCGACGGAAGGGTTCGGGATCGCGGCCGACGAGAGCGCGGAAGCCCTCGCTGAGGAGCGGCACCGTGAGCACGCCGGAGGCGGAGGCGATGAACTGGAAGAGCACGCCCGGGGCGTGCGTGGTAAGGGCGCGGAGGCGTTGTTCGCTCGCCTGGAGGTTTTGCTCGGCGGCCTTGCGATCAGTGATGTCGCTCTCGATCGCCATAAAGCCGGTGAGCTGGCCGGCTTCGTCGCGCAGCGGCTGGACCTCGATATCGAGCCAGTAAGGGACGCCGCTTTTGTGGTAGTTGATAAGCTCGAGGTGGAACCCCTGGCCGGTCTCGATGCCCCGGCGCATCTCCGCGCGCGCCTCGGGGGCGGTCAGCGGGCCTTGGAGGAAGGAGCCGGGAGAGCGCCCGGCGGCCTCGGCGAGCGTGTAGCCGGTGATGCGGGTGAACGCGTCGTTCGCCCACTCGATGCGGCCTTCGCGATCAGCGATGATGACGGCGTTGTTGGTGCGGCTGGCGACGACGGCGAGGCGGCGGGCCTCGGCCTCCGTGGCGCGAAGACTGGCCGTCATGTCGTGCGCGAGGCGGAGCGCGCGGCTGCGGCTGATCGACAAGGCGAAGATGATGCCGGCGAAAAAAATCGTGATCAGGCCGCCGAGGCCGCCGACAAGAATCGGGATGTGGCGGTTGATCGTCGCCTCGAACTCGGGGGTGGACGTCATCACCATCGTCCACGTGTGCTGCCCCAGTTCGACGGGGCGCCGCCGCTCGAAGAGCGGTCTGCGATTGGTGCGGGGCACGCCATCGGGATCGAGGGCCAAGGCCTCAAGCGCCGTGGTGCTGCCGTCAAAGACCTCTAGATCGATCAGGTTTTCGGTGGCGGCCAGCAGGCCATCGAAAAGTTCGTCAATGATGAGAGGCGCGTAGATAAAACCATAGATGGCGCCGCGTCTCTCCTCTGCGGTGGAGATCGGCATGCCCTTGTGGAATATGGGCAGCAGGTAGAGGAAGCCGGCGCGGTGGGTCTCGTCTTGGACGAGCGTGACGCGACTGGTGAGCGCGGGTTCGCCCGTATTGATCGCGAGCTCGATCCCCTCACGACGGACCGCTTCGGAACCGATGTCATATCCCTGTGCGGCGAGATTGGGCGCGAGCGGGTAGATGTATTTGATGATGTAGAGATCCTCGGCCTCGCCTTCGGTGCGGAGCGCGAAGCGAGGCGCTCCATCCGCGCGTGTCTCGGCAAGAAACGTGCCGAGGTCCTTTCGCAGGACCCGCTCAACAAAGCCAAAGCCCTGCACGCCCGGAAACTCGCGAGCCATGTCGCGCGAAGCGACATAGGCGGCGAATTCCCCCCGTGTCACCTGCTGGCTGGCGGCATAGACGCCGCGCGCGCCCTTCATGCCGTAAACCGGCAGGTTGACCCGGCGCTCGACTTCGGCGGCGAGCCGATCCACGAGGCGGCTGAAGCGCATTTCGGCCTCCCGCTGATTCTGTTTGTGAACGAAGGAAACCCAGAGGTAAGTGGCCGCGAATCCGACGAGCAGAACAGCCGAGATCAGAAGAAGGGTCAGGCGACCGGGAGGGCGAAGCGAAGAGGCGCTCAATGGGGCTGGAGGTTGACGCTTTACAAGGAGTGTTTCGCGACGGAGCGCTTGGCAAGGACCCACCAGCAAAAACAAGGGCGCCCTTTTCGGGGCGCCCTGAGCTAAAAACGGACGTGGTGGCGGCGGCGGACGCCGTGCTTACAGGTTCGCGATGATCGCGTCGGCCATTGCCTTGGTGCCGACGGAGGGCTTGCCGAAGGCGATGTCGCCGGTGCGCACGCCGTCCTGCGTGACGGTCTTGCGCACGGCGGCCTCGATCTTCGCGGCGACGGCGTCGAGGCCGAAGCTGTAGCGGAGCATGAGGGCGGCGGAGAGCACCTGCGCGCAGGGGTTGGCGACGCCCTTGCCGGCGATATCGGGGGCGGTGCCTCCGGCGGGCTCGAAGAGGCCGAAGGGTTTGCCGTGGGAGTTGTTGCCGGTGCCGAGCGAGGCGCTGCTCATCATGCCGAGCGAGCCGCAGATCACCGCCATCTCGTCGGAAAGGATGTCGCCGAACATGTTTTCGGTGAAGAGCACGTCGAACTGGTTGGGATCGCGCGCGAGCTGCATGGCGGCGTTGTCAACATACATGTGGCTGAGCGCGAGGTCGGGGTGGTTTTTCGCGAAATAGGCGGTGACGACGCGGCGCCAGAGCACGGAGGTCTCGAGCACGTTGGCCTTGTCCACGGAGCAGACTTTTTTGCCGCGGGCGCGGGCGGTGACGGCGGCGACCTCGGCGATGCGCTCGATCTCGGAGGTCTTGTAAACCATGGTATCGATGGCCTGCTCCTCGCCGTTCTCGAGCTTGGTGGTGGTCTTGGGCTGGCCGAAGTAGATGCCGCCGGTGAGCTCGCGGATGCAGACGATGTCGATGCCGTTGGGGATGCGCTCGGTCTTGAGCGGGGAGGCGTCGCGAAGATCCGGATACAGCAGGCCGGGGCGGATGTTGGCGAAGAGGTTGAAGGCCTTGCGCAGGGGCAGCAGGGCGGCGCGCTCGGGCTGCTCCTTGGGCGGGAGTTTTTCCCACTTCGGGCCGCCGACGGAACCGAAGAGGATGGCGTCGGCCTGCTGGCAGAGGGCGAGGGTGGAGTCAGGCAGGGCCTTGCCGTGGTTGTCGATGCCGGCGCCGCCGACGTCGGCGACCTGGTAGGAGAGGGTGAGACCCTCCTTCTTGGCGACGTGCTCGAGGACGCGGAGCGCCTCGGACATGACTTCGGGGCCGATGTAATCACCGGGCAGGACGGCAAACTTCAGGGTGGGCATGGTGGGAGGAAGAGCGACAGAGGGACGGAAGGACCGAGCGACAGAAGAAGAGGATGCTGAGGAAAAAGGAGGGAGCGTGAGGAGGGGCGGGGCGGTCGGTCAAGAGGCGGGCGCGAGGTCGAGACCGAGGTGGCGGGCGAGGCGTTGTTCGCGGATGCCGTAAAAGGCGGCGAAGGCGCGAGCGCGGGCGAGAGCGGCGGGATCGGGCTCGAAGGTGGCGCCACGGGCGGCCAGCGCGGCGGGGCGGATGGCGGCGAGCATGAGATTTTTGGCGGTGTGCTCGGTGGAGACGAACTCGAAGACCTTGGTGCGGTAGCCGGCGCATTCGAGGAGCTGGGCGCGCAGGGCGTCGGTGACGAACTCGGCCTGGCGCTCGAGGAAAATGCCGTGGCGGAGCGCGTCGGCCAACACGGCGGGGGCGACGAGGCGCGGGCGCAGTTCTTTCTGGCAGCAAGGCGAAACGACGAGCAGGCGCGCGCCGGCGGCGTGGCCGGCGGCGAGGGCGTCGTCGGTCGCGGTGTCGCAGGCGTGGAGCGCGATCAGCGCGTCGAGCGCGTTGAAAGGACCAATGGTCAAGGACCAATGACCAATGTCGGAACCGGCGGGCGGGGCGGGGATGTCGCCCTCGACGAAGCGCAGGCGGGGGGCGAGGCCGCAGTCGGCGGCGACGCGGTTGCAGGCGGCGACGAGGTCGGCGCGGCGCTCGAGGCCGACGATCTCGGCGCGGTCGCCGAGGAGGTCGGCGAGGGCGAAGGTGAGATAGCCCTTGCCCGCGCCCATGTCGGCGAGGCGGAGGGGGCTGAGGTTTTCGGTGAGGCCCGACTCGGTGAGGAGGGTTTGGAGGAGCTCGGCGAATTTCTCGATCTGGCGGAACTTGTGCGCCATGCCTTCACGGGGCTGGCCGCGGTCGTTGGTGACGCCGAGGGCGCGGAGCCAGGGGGCGTCGGGGGAGACAATGCGGTGCTTGGCGCGATCGTGGGCGGCGGGCGGCACGGGCGGGGCGCTGTCGGCCGTCTTCACACGGAGGCGCGCGGGGCGGGCGGCGTCGGCGGATTGCTCGAGCTGGGCGGTCTGAAGCGGCGTGAAGAGGTGCGCGTCGAGGAAGGACTCTTCGAGGAGGCGGAGGAGGGCGGGCCCGGCCTCGGGCGGCGGGAGGTTTTTGGTGATATCGCGCGTGTCGTGGCGAAAGAGCAGCGAGATGTGCGGCCCGGATTTGAGCGTGACGGGGCGGGCGAAGACGTTGCGCAGCGTGGGGTCGGCCGCGCCGGGGCGGGGTTTGCCGAGGGTGAGCTTGACGAGCGCGCCTTGGGCGAGGGCGTCGTGGAAGAGCGTGCGGAAACGGGCGAGGGCGTCGGGCGCGGGCATGTGAAGGCGATAGAGCCGTGCCGGTCGCAAAACGCAAAGACGGCTTTGGCGGATTTTCCGGCGTGCCGGACCAAGGCCCGCCGGATGGGGCGAAGCGCCGTGCGAGCTATGTTGGGGCATGGGCACCGTGCGTATCGGCATCTCGGGCTGGCGATACCCGCCTTGGCGCGGGGTGTTTTACCCGGAGGGGCTGCCGCAGCGAAACGAGTTGGCCTACGCCTCGAGCCTCTTCGCCTCGATCGAGATCAACGGCTCCTTCTACTCGCTCCAGCGTCCCGCGAGTTACGGCGCCTGGGGCGAGGCGACGCCGACGCACTTCCAGTTTTCGGTGAAGGGGCCGCGCTTCATCACGCACATCCTGCGGCTGGAGGGAGTGGAGACGCCGCTCGCGAATTTCTTCGCCTCGGGCGTGCTGCGGCTGGGCGAAAAACTGGGGCCGATGCTTTGGCAGTTCCCTCCCTCGTTTCGCTACGACGCGGAGCGGATGGAGGCGTTTTTCGAGATGTTGCCGCGCGACGCGCGCGCGGCGGCGAAGCTGGCGGCGCGGCATGACAATCACCTGAAGGCCGAGCCGTGGTTGAAGATCGACGATCCGGGCCGGCCGCTGCGGCACGCGGTCGAGATCCGGCACGAATCGTTCAAGACGCCCGATTTTGTCGCGCAACTGCGTCGGCACGGCGTCGCGCTGGTGGTGGCGGATACGGCGGGCAAGTGGCCGCTGATGGAGGATGTGACGGCGGACTTCGTCTATGTGCGACTGCACGGCGACGAGGAACTCTACGCCTCGGGCTACAGCGACGAGGCGCTGGCGGATTGGGCGCGGAGGATCGAGGCCTGGAGCGCCGGCGGCGAGGTGAAGGACGCGCGGCGAGTCGGACCGGCGGCGAAGAAGGAGCGCGGCGGGCGCGACGTGTTTGTCTATTTCGACAACGACGTGAAGGTGCACGCGCCCTACGACGCGATGAAGCTCGCGCACCGGCTGGGCCTCGGGCCGCCGCCGCTGGAGCGGCCGGAGGCCGGCAGCGTGAAAGAGGTGCCGCGGGTGGAGTGGCCGCGCTATGGCGAGGCGCGGAGAAAACGCGCCGCTACTCGGGCGCGGTGACGAAGTGCTGGCGCACGGCGCTGGTCTCGGGGGCGTGCGCGGGGAACTTGTGGTCGTCGATGACGCTCACGGGCATGACCTGCATGAGCGCGTTGGTGACGAAGCATTCCTGTGCGGCGAACACCTCGTCGAGGGTCAGCGGCTGCTCGTGGGCGCGCTCGGGCCCGATGATCGAGAGCACGCGGGCGCGGGCCACGCCGGGGAGGATGCCGGCGGAGAGCGGGGGCGTGTAGGCGTGGCCGTCCTTGACGATGAAAAGGCTGCTGGCGGAGCACTCCAGCACGCGCCCGTCGGGGGTGACGAAGAGCGCGTCGTCGGCTCCGGCAGCCTTGGCCTGCTGGCGGGCGAGAAGGTTCTCCAGGTAGTTGAGGGATTTGTGGCCGGTGAGGCGGCCCGCGCGCTCGCCCTGGCGGAAGGTCATGAGGCGAAAACCGCGGAGGTAATCGGGCGCGGTGTAGGGCAGGGCGCGGGCGGTGATGAGCTCGGCGGTGCGGGTGAGCTCCTTGAAGCGCACGATTTTCACAGCGGCGGCGGGCATGCGCACGGCGGCGAGCAGGCGGGTGATGCGCGCAGCGAGTTCGTTGGCGGGCGGCGGGGCATCAAGCCCGAGCGCGGCGCAGGAGGCGACGAGGCGCGCGTGGTGCGCGGCGAAAAGCAGCGGCCGGCCCTCGCGGGCGCGGATGGTTTCAAAGGCGCCTTGGCCGAATTGGAAACCGTCGCAGAGGGCGGAGACCTTGGCTTGGGCGGCGGGGAGGAGCTGGCCGTCGAGGAGGACCTGGGGGGCGAGGGACATGAAGGGAGGCTTTTGCCCGCGAAGGATGAGTAAGGACACGGAAAAAGCGGCCGTGGATCGCGGCGCGCGCGCGACTAGGCGTCGGACGCGGCGCGGCGGGTTTTCAGGCCGAGGGCTTTTAACTTGTAGGCGAGGGCGCGGGGGCTGAGGCCGAGGAGGCGCGCGGCCTCGGCGCGGTGGGGCGTGACGCGTTTCAGCGTGGCCTCGATGAGGCGGGCCTCGACCTGCGCGATGGTTTCGCCGGCCGCGACCGTTATCAGGGGAGCGGCGCCGTGCGCGGGGAGCATGGACACGGGAGGCGGTGGGGCGTGTTCGGCGCCGAGGGTGCTTTCGCGCACGGTGACGACGAGGCGCTCCATGAGGTTGCGCAGTTGGCGGACGTTGCCCGGCCAGGGGTGCCGCACGAGCGCGGCGAGAAAATCCGGGTGCAGGCGCTTCTTGCGGCGGCGGTGCCGGGCGGAGAAGTGGGCGTTGAAGGTTTCGGCGAGCGCGGGGATGTCCTCGGGGCGTTCGCGCAGGGCGGGGACGCGAAACTCGACGATGTTCAGCCGATAGAGCAGGTCGTCGCGGAAGCGCCCGGCGTTGGCGAAGGCGGCGAGGTCGCGGTGGGTGGCCGCGACGATGCGCACGTCGGCGCGTTGGGGGCGGGTGCCGCCGACGGGGAGGTAGAGCCCGTCCTCGAGCACGCGGAGGAGGTCGCCCTGGCCCTTGGGGCTGAGGTCGCCGATCTCGTCGAGGAAAAGCGTGCCGCCGGCCGCGCTCTTGAAGGCGCCGGGGCGGTCGGCGAGGGCGCCGGTGAAGGCTCCGCGCACGTGGCCGAAGAGCTCGGATTCGAGGAGGGTGTCGGTGAGGCCGGCGCAGTTGAGCGCGACGAAGGGGCCGCGACGGCGCGGGCCGCGTTCGTGCAGGGCGCGGGCGACGAGTTCCTTGCCGGTGCCGCTCTCGCCCTGGATGAGGACGGGCACGTCGGTGGGGGCGACGCGGGCGAGGGTGTCGCCGATGGCGCGCATGGCGGCGCTGGTGCCGGCGAAGACGTCGGCGGAGGAGGGCCGGCGCAGGCTGGCGCGCAGGCCGGGGTCCTCGGCGACCAGGGCCTGGCGTTCGAGGGCGCGGCGCACGGCCTCGTGGAGGAGGGCGGGGTCCACGGGCTTGGCGAGGTAGTCGCAGGCGCCCAGGCGGAGGGCGTTGACGGCGTCCTCGATGCCGCCGCCGCGCCCGCAGAGGATGAACTCGGTGTCGGGCGAGAGGGCGCGGATGCGGGCCATGAAGGCGAGGGCGTCCACCTGGCCGACTTCGTAGGCCTTGATGACGAGGTTGACCGGGCCGTTCTTCAGGTAGTCCTCGACCTGCGCCTCGGAGCCGGCGGGGAGGACGCGGTAGCCGGCGTCCTCCAGCACGCCGCACAGCCGCGCGAGGTCCGCGGGGCGCCGGTCGAGCACGACCAGCGTGATGGCGGAGGGATTCATGGTGGCCGAAGTGTGCTGCATTTAATGCGGCTAAAAAATGCAGAAATTGCAGCAACAGACAAGCAGGCGTAACGAGAGCGCCTTGATGTTTCGCTTTATCCATCCGATTCGCAGCCGCTTGCGTGTCGGGTCCGGGAGTTGGCGCGACGATTGCGAAGGAGGGTGTTCTTTATGCAATCCATCGAAGGCATGCAGGACTTGTATTCTCTCAACTGGCTGGGCCGTTTCGCGGCGAGCCTGCCGGCGGGGAAAGCGAGGCAGAAGGCGGTTTTGGCGGAGATCGCGGCGCTGCGGGAGCGGCTGCCGGTGTCGTTGCTCGCGTTTCACGACCGGCAGGCGAAGCAGAAGAAGCCGAGCGTGGTGCGCTCGAACGGGACCTCTTGCGGCGGGTGTCATCTGCGCCTGCCGATGGGCCTGACCCACGAGCTGCGGATGCCGGGGCGTTTCGTGTTCTGCCCCCACTGTAGTGTCTTTAACACTACCGATGCCTCGCGGGCGCAGGAGGCCGAGTCGGAGAAGACCTTGAAGGTGTCGTTGCCCGAGTAAGGAAAAAAGGAGACGCGACCATGAGTTTTTCGAAAGTGAGCCCAAAATTTCTGTATCGGGCGCTGGAGCTGATCGGCCGCAAGGCGCAAGCGGCGGACCTTCGGGTCGAGGTGGCGGTCTGCCAGCGGGCGTGTTTCGTCACGGCGTTCTTGAAGCACGGGCGGCCGAGGGCCTTCGCGGTGCCAAACGGGCGGGCTCGCGCGCTGGTGGAGGAGGCGGGCGAGGAGCTGCGTTTCGCCGCGGGTTGGCTGGACGCGGATCTGGCCCCGTGGCTGACCGCGGAGGCGGCGAGCGGGCGACTGGTGATGGAGGCGCGGTCAACGGGCGTGATGCTCTCGGTTAACGAGGGCGCACGTATCCTGGCGCACAAGCTGGCCGTCCTGGGGCAGGCGTCCGGGGCGGAGGATAGCGACGCGGCGGACGCGAAGCGCCTGTTGCGCGGCATGCGGGGGCTGAACGAGGAGCAGGTGGAGGCCTTGTATCGCAGGCATTGCCCGGAGGTGGAGTGGAGCGCGGCGGCGCGACGGCTGGTCGCGGCGTCGGTGGGCGGCGTGGTCGCGGTGCGGGAGGCGGCGGAGCGGTGAGCGGAGGGCGGCCACGGAATTGGCGCGCGCGGCGGAGCCCGGTCGCGCGGCGGGGGCCCGCGCGGGCGAGGCCGGAGGCGCGTGGAAATGACTGATCGTTGGCAGGCGGAGCAGTGGACCCCGGGCTGGCCCTGCGGGGACGATTGCCGGTGGGCTCGTCCGCGGCTCGTCGCGGGATGGCAGTGGTGCGAGGCGCCGGGCCAGGGGGAGCGCCTCCGGCGCGAGGGATCGCATTGCGCGCGGTTTGAGGCGAGGGGCGCGGAGCCCGAGATACCGCCGACAAATCCGGGCGACCGGGAGCCGGGGCGCTCGACAACCTGATTTTCGCACCATGCCTTACTCGCATCCTCAACCGATCAATCGAGCGCGGGCTCTCCATGAAGTGAGGCACCTGTTGCCGGGCGCGCTGGCGTTCGCGGGGCTGGGAGGCTACGTGAACGCGGTGTCGTTGGGGTTTTTCAGGACGCCGGTGAGCCACATGACGGGCGCGATCTCGCACCTCGGGGTGAACCTGGCGGAGGCGCGTGGCAGGGATTCGCTGTCGTCGTTTGGCATCGTGCTGGGGTTCATGAGCGGGGCGGTGGTGGCGGGCGTCGCGATCGGCTCGAAGCGACTGATGCCGGGGCGGCGCTACGGGGTGGCCTTGGCGGGCGAGGGCGCGCTGCTTGCGGCGGCGACCTGGCTGCTGTTGACGGGGCATCGCATGGGACTGCCCTTGGTGGCGATGGCGTGCGGGCTGCAAAACGCGATGACGAGCAGCTATTGCGGGTTGTTGATCCGCACCACGCACATCACGGGCACGATGACGGACATCGGGGTGATGATCGGGCACTGGATCAGGCACCGGGAGGTCACGCGCTGGAAGCTGGGTTTTCTGGCCGCGGTGGCCGGGGCGTTTGGCGTCGGCGGGTGGCTGGGCGCATGGATGGATCTGCGCTTCGGGCCGATCTGCCTGTCGGCGGCGGCGCTGGGATGCATGGGCGCGGGCGCGGGCCTGTGGTTTTCAATCGAAAAGGGGTGGCTGCGGCGCGAGGCGCAACGGGTGGCGGAGCAGCGGCCGAAGACCGCGAGTTTCCCGAATCTGTAGGGGAACCGCCGATACGTTCGACGGCGGGGCGCGGGGGAATCACTCCGCCGTCAGCGCCCGATGCATGGCGCGGCCTTTGTGGAGCGTCTCCTCGTATTCGGCGTCGGCGTCGCTGTCCCAGGTGATGCCGCCGCCGACGTGGTAGGCGGCGAGACCGCCGGCGCAGGTGATGGTGCGGATGGCGATGGCGAGGTCGGCGTCGCCATCGTAGCCGAGGTAGCCGAGCGCGCCGGTGTAGGCATGGCGCGGCACGGGCTCGAGTTCCGCGATGATCTGCATGGCGCGGATCTTCGGCGCGCCGGTGATGCTGCCGCCGGGGTGCAGGGCGCGGAGGGCGTCGAAGCGGTCGAGCCCGGGAGCGAGCTCGGCCGACACGGTGGCGACGAGGTGGTGCACGGTGGCGTAGGTCTCGAGGTCGTGGCGGGCCTCCACGCGCACGGTGCCGGGCGCGGCCACGCGGCCGAGGTCGTTGCGCGCGAGGTCCACGATCATGAGCAGCTCGGCGTGGTCCTTGGCGCTGGCGAGGAGGCGGGCGCGTTGGGCGGCGTCGGCGGCGGGGTCGGCCAGGCGGGCGATGGTGCCTTTGATCGGGCGGGTCTCGAGGCGGCGACCCTGCACGCGCAGCAGGCGCTCGGGCGTGCTGGAGACGATCTGGTGGTCGCCGAGATCAAGGTAGGCCGCGTGGGGCGCGGGGCTGAGCGAGCGGAGCCGGGCGTGGAGCGCGGCGGCGGAGCCGGAGAAGGGCGCGGTGAAGCGCTGGGTGAAGTTGACCTGATAGACGTCGCCGGCGGCGATGTAGTCGCGGATGCGCCCGACGGCGGAGGCGTGGGCGGCGCGGTCCAAATCGGGGCGCAGGGAGCCCACATTGTAACCCAATGGGTGACACTTTGCCGAGGGTGGGGGAGGGGATGCGATGATCGCGCGGAGGCGGGCGAGTCCGGCGGCATCGGCGGCGACCAGGGTGGCGCGGCCGGTCTGGTGGTCGAAGACCAGCGCCTCGGCGTAGATGCCGAAGGCGAGCGGGGGCAGGGCGGGGGCGGCGTCGGGGTTTTGTGAATACACGCGGTCGCGGGCCGCGCCGGCCTCGTAGCCGAGCCAGCCGATGGCGCCGCCGACGAAGGGCAGCCCGGGGACGGGCGCGCAGGCGCGGGCGGCGAGGTGATCGCGGAGAAAACCGAGCGCCTCGGCGGCGCCGGAGGGGGCGTGGACGACGAGCCCGGGCTCGCAGGCGAGGATGCTGAAACGGGCGCGGGGGCCGGGGAGGGCGGTGTCGAGAAAAGCGCAGCCGGGGCGGGCGGCGAAGCGAGGCCAGAGCAGCGCGAGGTCGAGCGCGGACGAGGCGGGCAGGGGCTCGACGAGGGGAGGCGGGCGCATGGACACGCCTCAGGCGGACGCGTTTTCCGGGATGTGCATCTCGAAGGGCGCGAGCAGCACGTGGATCGGCCGCCCGAGCTCGTCCACGCCGTGGAAGCTGCCCTGCGCGAGGCAATCCGAGCCCGCCACGTGGTAGCTGTTGTAGGAAAAGCTTTCGCCCGGCTCGAGGCGCGGCGTCTCGCCGACGATCTTGTCGCCCTCGATGATCTGCCGGGAGCCGTCGGCCTGGGTGAGCACCCATTTGCGGCCGAGGAGGGTGACGGTGTGCTCGGAGGCGTTGTGGATCGTGATGAAATAGACGAACGCGTGCGGCTTGTCCGGGGGCAGGCACTTCCCGCCATGGTGATACACCAGTTTGTCGAGGCGGGCGGAGAGACCGGAGAGTGCGAGCGAGGCGGACATGGCGGACGGGCGAACCGGTTAAACGAAGGCGCGCGGGCCCGCTTGGCAAGCGGTCGCTCAAGTCGAAATTCGCGCAGGGAAAAGCGGCTTGCGCGAGCCTGAGCCGGGCCGCACACCTCTCGATTTTCCTATTATGCAAAAGCTGGCCCTGCTCTCGGTGAGTGACAAACGCGGCTTGGTGGAGTTCGCCACCGCCCTCGTCAAAACGCACGGTTTCACCCTGCTCTCGACCGGCGGCACCGCGAAGCTGCTCGCCGAAAAGGGCCTGCCCGTCACCGAAGTCAGCCAGCACACCGGCTTCCCCGAGATGATGGAGGGGCGCGTGAAGACCCTGCACCCGAAGATCCACGGCGGCCTGCTTTGCCGTCGCGACAAGGCCGACCACCTCGCCGCCGCCAAGGAGCACGGCATCGGCCTCATCGACCTCGTGGTCGTGAACCTCTATCCCTTCGAGCAGACGGTCGCGAAGAAGGACGTGCACTTCGAGGAGGCGATCGAGAACATCGACATCGGCGGCCCCTCCATGCTGCGCAGCGCGGCCAAGAACCACGACGCCGTCGCCGTCGTCTGCGACCCCGACGACTACAACGACGTGCTCGCCGCCTACGCCGAGCCGGCCAAGCTGCCCGCCCTGCGCCGCAAGCTCGCGCTGAAGGTTTTCCAACGCACCGCCAGCTACGACGCCGCCATCGCGCGCTACCTCGAGACGCAGGCCGAGGAGCCCGATCTCGAATCGCTCAGCGGCTACCCGAAGCAGTTTTCCCTCTCGCTGCCCAAGGCGCAGAGCCTGCGCTACGGCGAAAACCCGCACCAGAAGGCCGCGCTCTACGGCTCGTTCCACGACCATTTCGCGCAGCTCCAGGGCAAGGAGCTCTCGTATAACAACATTCTCGATATCACCTCCGCCACCTACCTGATCGGCGAGTTCGAGAAGCCCACGGTCTGCATCCTCAAGCACACCAACCCCTGCGGCGTCGCCTCGGCCGACACGCTAGAGGAGGCTTGGGAAAAGGCTTTCGCCACCGATCGGCAGGCGCCCTTCGGCGGTATCATCATCGTCAACCGCACCCTCGAGGCCGGTCTCGCCAAGACCATCGCCGAGATCTTCACCGAGGTGATCATTGCGCCGCGTTTCAGCGACGAGGCCTTGGCGATTTTTGGCAAAAAGAAGAACCTCCGCCTCATGATCGCCAAGGAGGGCGTCGGCGCGGACTCGCTGCTCGACGTGCGCTCCGTGGTGGGCGGCCTGCTCGTGCAGGATCGCAACAAGATCCTCGGCAACCAGGCCGAGTTCAAGGTGGTGACCAAGCGCCAGCCCACGGCCGAGGAGTGGGCGACCATGATGTTCGGCTGGCGCGTCTGCAAACACGTCAAGTCCAACGCGATCGTCTATTGCCGCGGCGAGCAGACGCTCGGTGTCGGCGCCGGCCAGATGGCGCGCGTCGATAGCTCGCGCATCGCGGTCTGGAAGGCCGGCGAGGCCAAGCTCGACCTGCGCGGCTCCGTGGTGGTCTCCGAGGCGCTGTTCCCCTTTGCCGACGGCCTGATCGCCGCGGCCGACGCGGGCGCCACCGCCGCCATCCAGCCCGGCGGCTCGGTGCGCGACGACGAGGTCATCGCCGCCGCCGACGCGCGCGGCATGGCGATGGTCTTCACCGGCATCCGCCACTTTAAGCACTAAGACGTTTTGGAGGGGCGGCGTCCTCGCCGCCCGCGCGGACGCCGGGGACGGCGTCCCTCCAAACAAGCACCCTCTCCAAAACCCGTTTGCCAGCGACCGGGAGCCGGCCGACGGTGCCTTTCCTCTTTCGTTTTCCCTCTATTCCCATGAGCTCCGCCGCCTCCGCCCCGTCCGCTGTTCTGCCCGTGCCGCCCGAGTCGCTTCCCGACCAGGCCGGCCGCTTCGGGGCCTTCGGCGGCTGCTACGTGCCGGAGACGCTCATGACGGCGCTCAAGGAGATCGGCGAGGTCTATGAGACCGCGCGCCACGATCCCGCCTACCTCGACGAGCTCACGCGCCACTTGAAGGAATTCGCCGGCCGGCCGACCGAGCTCTATTTCGCCGAACGGCTCACCGAGCACTGCGGCGGCGCGAAGATCTACTTCAAGCGCGAGGACCTGCTCCACACCGGCGCGCACAAGATCAACAACGCCATCGGCCAGGTGCTGCTCGCCAAGCGCATGGGCAAGCCGCGCATCATCGCCGAGACCGGCGCCGGCCAGCACGGCGTGGCCACGGCCGCGGTGTGCGCGAAGTTCGGGCTCCAGTGCCGCGTTTACATGGGCGCGGTCGATATGGAGCGGCAGGCGCTGAACGTCTTCCGCATGCGCCTGATGGGCGCGGAGGTCGTGGGCGTGGAGGCCGGCCAGAAGACGCTCAAGGACGCGGTCAACGAGGCCATGCGCGACTGGGTGACCAACGTGCGCAACACCCACTACATCCTCGGCTCCGCGCTCGGCGCGCATCCCTATCCGATGATGGTGCGCGATTTTCACCGCGTGATCGGCCGCGAGGCGCGCGCGCAGATGCTCGAGCGCGAGGGACGCCTGCCCGACGAGGTCGTCGCCTGCGTCGGCGGCGGCTCCAACGCGATGGGCGTGTTCTTCGATTTCCTGAAGGACGAGCAGGTGCGTCTCTGCGGCGTCGAGGCCGGCGGTCTCGGCATCAAGCGCGGCGAGCACGCGGCGCGTTTCGAGGGCGGCAAGCTCGGCGTGCTCCAAGGCTGCAAGACCTACATCCTGCAAAACGCGGACGGGCAGATCGAGCTCACGCACTCCATCTCGGCGGGCTTGGACTACGCGGCGATCGGGCCGGAGCACGCCTTCTACCGCGACACGGGGCGTATCCGCTACGCCTACGCCTGCGACGACGAGGTGATGGAAACCTTCCAGCTTTGCTCGCGCCTCGAGGGCATCCTGCCCGCGCTCGAGAGCACGCACGCGCTCGTCGAGGGCGTGAAGCGCGCCAAGCAGATGCGCAAGGACGAGATCTTGCTCATCAACCTGAGCGGACGCGGCGACAAGGACGTGAACCAAATCGCGAAGCTGCTCGGCGTGACGCTGCGCTGAGGTGCACTCAGAAGAGAGAACGACAGAGCGACGGAAGACAGAGCGACGGACGGTCGGGCCGCGGTCGGGCCTATAGAAACTTTCGGACTCTCCGACAACAGGAGCCGGCAGGTGCCTGCGCAGTCTTCTGTCGCTCTGTCCTCTGGCGCTCTGCTTCGCTCCGCCCGAAGGGCTCAGCTCGCGGTGCCGTAGTATTTCTTGTAGCTCCGGTAGTAGCGGTAGTTCGAGTAATACTCGATGCGGCGGGCGCTCAGGCCGTTGAGCACGACGCCGAGGATCTCGTTTTTGCCCTGCCGGAGCGCGCGGATGTAGAGGCGGATGTGTTTGCGGAGCGCGCGGTTGAAGCGGCACACGTAAACGACCTCGTCGGTGCTCTCGGCGATGAGGAGCGAATCGGTCACGGCGCCGAGCGGTGGCGAGTCCACGACGACCAGGTCGTATTCGCGCTTCAGGCGGTCGATGAGCTGGGTGAAGGCGGGGCTTTCGAGCAGCTCGGTGGGCACCTTGGAGCGGCCGCCGGAGCGGAGCAGGTCGATGTTGTCGCCGATGGAGACGATGCCGAGCTCGGGAATGGTAGAGACGCGCGCCACGTCGAGCTTGGAACCGGCCTCGTGCCACTTGAGCAGGCCGGCGTCGTTAGCCAGATCGAAGTGGCGATGCAGCATCGGGCGGCGAAGATCGCAGTCCACGAGGAGCGTGCGTTTGCCGTGGCGGGCGAAGCAGCCGGCGAGGTTGGAGGAGACGAGCGTCTTGCCTTCGCCGGGGATGGTGGAGGTGACGAGAATGGCCTTGGGGTAGTCGAGCTTCGAGTGGATCTTGGCCGCGCTATAAACGCCGAGGAAGGATTCGGAGCCGCGCTCGTTCTGGTTTTGCAGGATAAGGCGGTATTTCTCCTCGTCCTTCAGGCCGGAGAGGTCGGGGATGATGCCGAGCAGGTTGGCGCCGATGAAGTGCTCGACGTCCCAGGCGGACTTGATGCGGTCGTCGATGAAGGAGAGGCCGAAGGCGACGCCGAAGAACACGCCGAAGAAGAGGAGCGTGGAGGTGCGGACGATGGCGTTGATGTTGGGGGTGAAGGGCGCTCCGGCGGGCAGGGCGGGGTCGAGGCGGCGGACCGGGATCTTCTCCAGGTTGGAGGAGTTCGTCGCCTGGGTGAGACGGTTGAGCAGCTCGGCGTAGTTGTTTTTGGCGATGTTGGCGGCGGCCTCGAGCGACTTGAACTCGACGCCGATGTCGCGGAGGCGGAACTGCTCGCGCTCCTGCGCCTCGTATTCACGCTGCAAGGACGCCTCGCGCTCGCGGGCCTTGGCGAGGGTGGCCTCGAGGTCGGCGATCGAGAGCTCGACGGCCTTCTGGAGCTGGGCTTGGGCGACGGCGATGGAGTTGGCGACGTCGATCATGCGCGGGTGGCGCTCGAGGTAGCGCTCGGCCAGGACGGTCTGCGAGCGGACGAGCTCGGCGATCTGGTTGCGGAGCGAGGGCACGGTGCCGTGGTTGGCGACGTAGGAGAGCTCGAGGAGGTTTTTGCCCTCGCGGCGGAAGGCGTCCACCTGGCGGTGCAGATCCTCGGTGGCGAGGCGGCCGAGGCGGGCCTCCTGGAGCGCGGCGTTCACGCTCTTCAACCGGTCGGAGACGATGTTCACGCTGCTGTCGAGCGAGACGAGGTTGTTGCGCGTCATGTAGTCGAGCAGCTTCTGCTCGGCGGCCTTGGCCTCGACGCGGAGCTCGTCGGCGCGGACGCGGAGGTATTCCACGGCGTCCTCGCTGCGGCCGCTCACGCTCTCGAGCAGGTAGCGGATGAACTGCTCGACGTAGCGGTTGGCGACAAGGGCGGCGGCCTCGGGGTCGCGGTGGCGGGCGTGGAGGTTGACGAGGAAGCTGTTTCGCACGGCCTCGACGGTGATGTCGCCGACCAGGCCGCCGACGCCGGGAGGTTGCTGGCCCGGGGCGAGGTCCGCGAGGTAGGGCCGCTGGATGAGCTTGATCTCGTCGGGCGTGAAGGAGGCGACGACCTTGTTGCGCAGGGTGGCGGAGCGGATGACCTGGAGGTAGGTGTTGAGCTCGACGTCGCTGGTGATGGAGGTGTCCACGACCTCCTGGCTGGTGACGACCTTCTCGGGCTTCTCGATCCGCATCGAGGCGGTGCTTTGGTAGAGCGGGACGGTGCGGGACTTTTGGTAGGCGAAGCCGATCGCCGCGAGCAGGGCGAGGGGGAGGGCGATCCAGAGGCGCTCGCGGACGATGACGTAGTAGTCTCGCAGGGTGCGGCGCTCGATGATTTCGTCGTCGAGCGGGGAGGCGGAGCGGGCGGCGGAAGGCGGGTGGTGGGCGTCGGCCATGGAGCGGAGGTCTGGGTGCGAGGGGGGGGCGTTGCGAGCCGGAGGACGCGGAGAGGGGGCGGGGATCAGATCAGGCGCTCGGGGACGAAGATGATGTCGCCGGGTTCGAGAACGAGGGAATTGTCCTGCACATTGGCGCCGCGGCGGCCCTTGATGAGGCTGTCCACGTCGATGTCGAAGTTGCGCTTGGTGCCGTCGGGCATGATGCGGGTGACGCGGACCGCGGTGCCCTTCGCGGTGTCGGTGAAGCCGCCGGCGCGGGTGACGAGCTCGAGGATCGTCATGCTCGACTCGATGGGCAGCGGGTAGCGGCCGGGCGAGCGGACCTGCCCCTGGATGGAGACCTCACGGGCGGCGTATTCCTCGACGGTGATCGTCACGCGGGGGGCGCGCAGGTATCGGCCTTCCTGATACGCCTTCTCGATCGCGGCCTGGGCGTCGCCGACTTTCAGCCCCGCCACGGCGACCTCGCCGACGAGGGGCAGGTTGATGCGGCCCTGGGAGTCGATGCGGGCGATGCGCGAGAGCTCGTCCTCGCCGAAGACGGTGACGCTCACCCGGTCGGTGTTGGTCAGGACGTAGGCGGGCGAGGTGGTGGTGCCGGAGGCGGGGCGGGGCGAAGAGACCGGCGGGGCGCTATCCTGCGCGAGCGCGCGGGCCGGGCCGAGGCAGAGAAGGAGAACGAAGCCGGCGAGGCAAAGGAATCGGAGGACGGGCGGGAGCATGACGGGCAAGGGGAAGGGGCGGGCCGCGCACGGGCGGCTCACCAACGAGTGGACAGGGTAACGCCGACAGAGTGCCTCCGGAATTGGTAGGCGGAAAGATCGGACCAGTTCTGGTAGTAACCGTAATTGGCTCCGAGGGTAAAGTGGCTGTTGATGGCGTAGGTGGCGCCGAAGCCGGCGGTGAGGTAGTGGTCGGTGCGATCGGCGCCGTTGAAGCCCTGGGTGGGGCCGGCGGCCCCGTTGGCGTAGCCGCTGAGGAACTCCGTGCGGCCGACGCCGAGGCTGGCGTTGGTCGAGAACTTGACCGTGTGCGAGAAACGACCGACGAGGTCGGCGGAGCTGCCGCGGGTCTGGAAGTTGGTGGAGGTGACGTTGAAGTCCTCGGAGAGGGTGAGGGTGAAGGCCACCTTCTGGTTCACGGGCCAAGTGCTCGATACGCTGGCGTAGAGGCCGTCGTTGGTGGTGTCCGGGATGGCGCCGGGGTAGGTGGTGGTGCGGTTTGTCCAGCCGACGCGCGCGCTTCCGCTGAGTTTGCTGACGATGCGGCCCGAGACGCCGGCATAGACGCTGTGGTCGAAGCTGGACGACTGGAACTGGGCGTCGGATTGGCGGTAGCGGTAGCCGGTGAAGAGGTCGCGATCGGAGCGCCAGCTGTAGAAGAGGTCGGTGCCGAGGGTGTAGGTGTCGAGGTCGGAGAAGAGGCCGCCCTCATCGACGTAGTCGGAGCGAGACCAGCCGATGTTGCCCGCGATGGAGTAGCGCTCGATCACGGGGTAGCGGAGGTTAAGGTTGACGCCGTAGTTCCAGAGATCGGTGCGCAGGCCGACGGTGGGGTCGGCGCGGGAGTCGCGGCGCGCGTGGAGCTGCACCGATCCGGTGGTGCGCCCGGTGCCCTTCGAGAACTCGAGCGAGGCGGAGGGGTTGAGAAAATCTTCGGACGAGAAGGTCGCGAAGGTGCCAAAATCCCACCCGAGGGAGGCGTTCACGCCGATGAGACCGGCGCGCCGCGAGTATTCCATGCCGGCGCCGCCGGTGATCGTGAGATCGCCGTCGGAGTCGGCGCGCGTGAACACGTTGGAATCGTAGCCGGCGCCGACGTAGGCGGTGACGTAAATCTGGTCGCGACCTTCGTTGAAGCGCAGGAGGGCGTGGGCGGGGAGAGCCGTGAGCAGGGAGAGCAGCGCTCCGGCGGCGGCGCGCCGGGGAGCGGGGTGGAGGAAGCGCGGACGGATCATCGGGGCGCGGCGGAGAGGGGACAAGGGAGGGGAAGATCAGGGGCGGGCGGGGCTGACGATCGGGCCAACTTCACCCGGGTTGATCGGCGAGGTGGGCACAGCGACGAGACTGGCGTCGGGTCCCTGCTCGGTTTGCCGCTCGGCGATGTCGAAATAGACTTTGCGACGGGCTTGGCAGGCGCCGTTGACCATGTCCTCGAGGAGCTCGGCCTGATCGGGCGGGATCGGGCCGATGGTGATCTCGGGCGGTTGGTTGGGGCCGCGTTTGCGGATGGTGGCCTGCTGTCCGGGTTGGAGCGATTCGCCTCCGGCCATGTTGTCGCCGCGGAGGGTGATGGCGCCTTCGAAGAGCGTGACGATCGTCACGTCGTTGTTCACCTCTATGGCCACCTTTTGGGTGTTCTGGCTGAGGATGTTTACGCTGCCGTGCGGCGTGTCATACACCATGGAGCTGCCGGCGATCAGCTTGCCGCTGCAGATGCCGATCGTGCCGCGGGCCAAATGGGTGCGGGTCTGCGAGACGGAAGGCTCGGTATCGAGGTCGGTGCGATTGGGCTGG
>JAUWBD010000165.1 GCA_030605125.1 Verrucomicrobiota bacterium
ATTTGGATCGCGGAGCCTTGTCTCAGATTTTGACGGCGGGCTTCACTCCGCCGTTTTTTATAGATGGGGAGGTGGGCGGGCCGCCGAGGCCGCCCGTAGAGAGCGGAGTCGAGCCTCCGCACTCCAGAAACCGCTTGGCCCGTGGGAAGGGCCGCGCTTGGCTCCGCGGCTCCATGACCCTCTCCGCTCTCGTCAATCCCACCGTCCTCACCCAGCCCGTCTATGAGCCGGGCAAGCCGATCGAGGACGTCGCGCGCGAGCTGGGCCTCGATCCCGCGGGCATCATCAAGCTCGCCTCCAACGAAAACCCGCTCGGCCCCTCGCCGCTCGCCGTCGCGGCCGCGACCAAGGCGCTTGCCCAGAGCGAGCTTTACCCCGACGGCGGCTGTTTCGCGCTCCGCCAGAAACTCGCCGGGCGCCACGGCCTGGCGCCCGAGCAATTTGTCGTCGGCAACGGCTCCAACGAACTCCTCGAGCTGCTCGGCCACGTGTTTCTCCGCCCGGGCGACGAGGTGGTGATGGGCGCGCCGGCCTTCATCGTTTACAAGCTCGTCGCGCTCCTTTTCGGCGCTCGCGCGGTCGAGGTGCCGCTCGTCAACCACCGTCACGATCTCGACGCGCTGGCCCGCGCCGTCACGCCGCGCACCAAGATCGTGTTTCTCCCGAGCCCGAACAACCCGACCGGCACGGCCAACACCGAGGCGGAGATCCTCGCCTTCGTGCGCGCGTTGCCCGAGCACGTCGTGTTCGCCTTCGACGAGGCCTACGCGGAGTTTTTGGACAACCCGCCCGACCTCCGGCCCTTGATCGCGGAGGGGCGAAAGGTCATCGGCCTGCGCACCTTCTCCAAGATCTACGGGCTCGCCTCGCTGCGTGTGGGCTACGGCTACGCCTCGCCCGAGCTTGCGGCGCTGCTGAACCGCGTGCGCCAGCCTTTCAATGTCAACGCGATCGGCCAGGCGGCCGCGCTCGCCGCGCTCGACGACGAGGCTTTCGTGCGCCGCACGCGCGAGACCAACGCCGCCGGCCTGCGTCAGCTCGGGGAGGCGTTTAGCGCGCGCGGCCTGGAGTGGGTGCCGAGCGTGGCGAATTTTCTGCTCGTGAAAGTGGGCGACGGCGCGCGCGGCTTCGCGGAGCTGCAAAAGCGCGGTGTGATCGTGCGCCCGATGAAGCCTTACGGCATGGGCGAATGGCTACGGGTCACGGTGGGCACCGAGGCTCAAAACAAGCGCCTGCTCGCCGCGCTCGACGAAGTGTTGGGCACTTCGGCCAAGCGCTGAGGGGGGCTGGAGGCGGGCGTGTGGCGAGGCCGCGATCGCGGTCACATCGGCATCAACCTTGAGCTTTCTCTTCGTCGCGCGCCTCTGGAGACTGGGATTGCGGCTCAGGTTGCGAGACGGGTTGGTCCGGCTCCCACGGCTGCAGGCCGATGCGCTCTGGTAACACAACGATTCGCCAAGGCGTGCGGTTGGGAAGCGCCTCCACCAAAGCCTGGTTCTGCTCCGACGAGAGGTCGCGAGCATAGAGGACGCGCTCGTTACGCCAATCGAAAGGGAGTCGCGCGGGCTCGATGCGACCATCCAAGGTATCGCCGAGCCGGACGAAAACGAGGTGGTCGCCCGGGGTCTCGGCGATCTTGGTTTCCACCTCCGCTCTTTGTGATTCGAAACTATATTCAGCGGCGGTGGGTTTGGCCCGGGATCCCGTGGGCAACAAAGCGAGTTGACCGACAGCGAGGCCGACGAGGGCGGCACGTCCGCCGCCGGTCTGGTCCAATCGCAAGAGGGCCAGGGCCAAGAGCGCGAGAAGCGGTGCCGTGAGAAGCCCCCACCAAGGTGAAGGAAACGGATAATTGAGCAGAGCCAGCCCCGCGACCCACAGAAGCATGAAGACGCCGGGACGCGCCAAGCGCCAGGGAAGGGCGAACGCGGCAAGCACGGCGCCGAGCGCGAGTGCGGCGCCGGCCGAGCGTTGCCCACCTTCGATCAATCGCGTGCCCCAGACCTTATACACCGGCGAAGCGAAACGAGATTGGGGGATGGCCACAAGTTCGTCGTAGCGCTCCATCACCGGGTCGAGCTTGGCTTGAGGCAACCGAACGAATTGCCAGAACCAGACGGGCGCGCTCGTGTGGCGTTCGGTGTAGGATTGTGTGGGTGTCAGCCAAGCCGTGCCGGTCACGAGGTGGTTTCGCACGCCGTAGCCCAGCAAGATCAGGCAGGGCAGGGCGATCAGGGCCAGGCGGACACGGGGGGGGGATTTGTGCGGGGCATTTTCAACTTGGCGGTGTTGCAGGAAGTGGTCGAGGCCCGCGCAGATCGCCCCGCCCAAGGCCAAGGCCGGGTGGCAGAGCGTGAGCCCCGCCCAAGCGGCGCCAAAGGCGAGCGCGCTCCCACGGGTGGCCGGCGCCGAGCGATGACGCCACCAGCATCCTAAAAACAGGGCGCCGGCCGCGGTGACGAGAAAGGGGAATGGGTCCGTGATCTGCCAGTCGCGACCGTGGATCAGCGCGATCGAGGAGAGGGCCACTAGGACAGAGCTTCTTCCGGAGGAAAGTCCCACCCGGTTATGCAGCAGCCAACCAAGCGCGGCGGCCGCGGCGCCAAATGCCAGCATGCCGGCAAGCACGCGATTGCCCCCCGAGATGGCCAAGGTGATCGCGGAGGCGGGGCGCGAGAGCGGGTGGCGTTGACCAGTTTCCGGATGTAGCAAAACCCCGAGTTGGTGCCAGTGGGCGGGAGAGGGTGGGGTGTCCGCGGTGAGGCGCCCCGCCAGCAGGGCCTCCGCTGCGAGGAGATCGGCGCGATCGGTCGTGGTGCCGGGGCGCTTGGCGTCGCTGAAAAAGGAGGAAACCCAAAAGGCGAATCCCATCCCGGCGAGGAACAACAGGCAGGGAAGGAGCCGGGCGGAATCGGGAGGGCGCATACGAGTTTGAGTCCATGCGCTTACGAGGTTGTCAGGCAAGCGCGGGCCAATCTTTCCTTCGCGGATGTCCCCCTCCCCTTGGTCGTTTTTGGATCGTTTCGACGGTTGGCTTGGCTGCCATCCGATGAGGAGAGTCGGGCTTCTCTGCGCCTTGATCGTGGTGCTGGTCTATTCCGGCATGCCCGCCGAAGAACTGACCTTCGACAACGCCTTTGTGATCGGCGACGATACACGGCTGCGCATTTTCTCGGCGGAGTCGGTGCGGGCCATCCTTGTCTTTGACTACTGGTGGCCGTCGATGGCCTCGAACCTCTACCGGCCGCTCACGACGCTATCCTTCTGGTTTGAGTATTCTTTTCTCGGATACGGAGCGGCCCCCCTCGGATACCAGATCGGCAACGCCCTGCTCCACTGGGTGGGTTGCCTGCTGCTGTTTGCCGTGGGACGAAAGCTCGGCTTGTCGGCGGCATGGGCTTTTGGGGCCGTGGCGGTTTTCGCCGCTCATCCCGTCGCCACGGAGGTGGTGCCGAATATCGTGGGGCGTTCGGATTTGTTTACCACGATCGCGGTGTTGGCCGGCACGTGGTTTTATCTCACGGCCTTGGAGCGTCCGAGGGGTGCGTCGCGGGTGGGCCGATTGGCGCTCATGGGCGCGTGTGGTCTGGTGGGTGTGATGGCGAAGGAAAGCGCGATCGTGCTGGTGGCCGTCATCGGTGCGCACGGTCTGCTTCGGATTGGCGAGTGGGGCCGTGGAGGCGAGGACAGGGCTCGTTGGCTCGGCGACGCCATCATTTCGGGTCTTTGCCTCCTCCCGGCGGTCGGTTTCTTTTTTGTCACGCGTTGGATATTCTCGGCAAACGCGGGAGTGACGGATCATCCATTCATCGACAATCCGCTGATGGTGGAGGGCCTCTTGGTGAGCCGCTTGTCTGCCTTGGCGGTTTGGGGGATGCAGGTGGCCAGTCTCTTCGCTCCGCTTGCCCTCTCCAACGACTACTCCTTCAACGCGATCCCGGTGGCGGTGCCGCTCTTTGGTAACACCACCGCGTGGTGGGGTTGGGGCTTTTTGGCCGTGGCGGCGGGCATTACGGCGATTTGTTGGCGGGCTTTCCGTGCAGGCTCCCCCGCGCTTTTCCTGCTGCTGGCCTATTTCGTGGCAATGTTGCCCACCTCCAATCTGCTGGTGCGTATCGGCAGTATCCGCGCGGATCGGTTTCACTACATGCCGAGCGCGTTTTTTTGGCTTTTATTGGCCTTGGGTGCGGCGGCGATCGTTGCCCGTCTTCGGGCCCGCGGTGCAAGGGGCGGGGCAGGTGTTCGGGCGCTCCTTCCTCTCGGGGTATTGGCGGCTGCCTGGGTCCTCTGTGTGGGAATGCTCGCGCACTTCCGTTGTTACGATTGGCGTTCGAATTTGGCGCTGTGGACCAGCGCGCTCTCCACCCATCCCGGCAGCGCCAAAGTGCTGTCGGCCTCCGGTAACGTCCGGGTGATGGCCCAACAAAACGAGGATAATGAGCGATTGGCCATCATCCAGCATATGAAAAGCTTGGATCTTTTTCGGGATCATGGGGTGCCGAAATACCACTGGCCGCTTCAAGCTTACTCGGACCTGCTGGCCTGTTATCTCAATATCTACGATTTGATGATCGCTCGAGGTGCGGCAGGGCCTGAAGCGGATGCGATGTTGGATGCTGCATTCCGGGTTTATGCCGAGGCTCGCGAAGTAGAGGCGGCCGCTGGGAAACGCTGGAAAGAGCAATACGGAGAAGAACCGCGCAACACGATCCGTCTTCTCGACGTGCTTAGCCGCAACTACGCCTTAGCTCTCTCGCGCCGAGGCCGGCATGATGAAGCCGTGGCCGCGCTGGATGAAGTGCTGCGGCTTTTGCCGCTCAAGGTGCAGAACCGACAGACCTACGTGGACGTCTTATACGGCGCTGGGCGTTATCGGGAGGCCTTGGGTGAGAGCATTCTCATCAGAATTATGGAACCTGATCAGACGGGCGATTTGGAGCGCCTTGCTGTTTTGGCTCGTTTGGTGGACCCCGATTCCACCCCGCTGGTGCCACATGAAGGGGAAAAACGCATCAACCTACAGGATCCTTTCATCCGGAAGATTACCCGCGAGCAGTTGATTCGCTATCGAAGGATTCTGCTCAAAAATGGTCTCTACTTGGATGCTGCACGGGTGGATCGAGTAGCGCGGTATTTTTACGGGATTACAGATTGGTTGCCTCGTTGAGAGGCGCACGGAACTTCAGGTGGGTGGTTTATCGAGTTCTGGCATGATTTAAAGCATGGGACTCAAAGGACTTGAGCTGCGCGAATTATGCCGACAGCCGAATGCATTCGGCCTTTAACCACGGATGTCCCGGTTGGGCACGGATTGATCGGTTGTGGTTCGTAATAGTTCGTGGAAATCTGTGGGTCAAAACCACCGTTTTTAAAGCCCAAGTCTCACCAGCCGTTGGTATTAATACAAATCGGAGCAACTCCTAGCGGGTGCTTTGCCTTCCCGAGCGGACACCTCCTGATGAGGGCCAATGGGTGAAGGCTGAGGGCACAAAAAAGCCCCTCGGCGTAGAGTGCCGAGGGGCGAAAGGCAAAAGCGATTAATTGAGAGCCGTGGCGCCAGAAGAGGTCGCGATCTGGACGCGGGTGCCACCCGGGGTGGCTGCGCGGATATCGGAAACTTGGCTGCCGGGGCTGGTGCGGCTGCCGATGAAGGCATTCGAGGTGTTCCGGAAGAAGGTGACGTTACCACCAAGGAAAACCACGTGGCCGCCGTCGCTGCCGTAGGGCGCCGCGCCGGCCGTGGAGGGCCAGACGGTGGCACCAGTCTCGATGCCGCGGGTGAACGCGACGGGGCTGGTGGCAGGATCATTGGCGGTGAGGCCGGTGACGTAGCTGAAGCTCAGGGTGGCGTTGGCGCTGGCGAACGCGGTCTCCAGAGCGGTGCGGGTGCTGTTAAGGACCGTGCTCACGCCGGTGGCGTTGGAGGCCTCGGTGCCGGTGAACCAGATCGTGCCGTCATTCAGACCGCCGGAGAAGGCGAGGCCGCCGGCGGCAGTCTTGGCGTTGGCAGCGGTGCCACCGGTGTTGGTGTAACCGTTAGCGCCGATGGTGCCGGTGGAGGCGGGAAGGGCGTCGCGGTTGTCGCTGGCGAAGATCAGCGACGCTTGGCCGATCTGGCGGAGGTTGGACGCATCAACCGAGCGGCGGGCGGTCTCGCGGACCTTACCCACGGTGGGGATGATGATCGCGGCCAAAATGCCGATGATGGCGATGACCGTGAGAAGTTCGATGAGGGTAAAGCCTTTAAGAAGGCGCTTGGTGGAGGTAGTCATAGGGGGATTACGCGGAGACACAGAAGCCCCGTCGTGGGTTCCCTTACAAGCAGAAAGTCGGGGTCGGGCTGGACAATTTTACGCACGCTCCGCAACGCTCGCCCGCGATGAAGATCTATCTCGATGGGAAGTTCGTCGATCAGGCGGACGCCAAAATTTCCGTTTTTGACCACGGCCTCCTCTACGGCGACGGCGTGTTCGAAGGCATCCGCCTCTACGGCGGCAACGTGTTCCGTCTCGAGGAGCACCTCGAGCGCTTGGAGATGTCGGCCAAGGCCATCCTCATGGACCTGCCTTGGTCGCGTAAGGAAATCTCCGACGCCACGTGCGAGACTTGCCGCCAAAACGGCCTCACCGACGGCTATATCCGCCTCGTCGTCACCCGCGGCGTCGGCGACCTCGGCCTCTCGCCTTGGCTCTGCCCCAAGCCCTCGATCTTCATCATCGCGGCCAAGATCGCGCTGTATCCCGCCGAGCACTACACCAGCGGGCTCACCATCTGCACCGTGCCCACCCGCCGCATCAACCCGGCGGCGCTCCCGCCCACGGTGAAGTCGCTCAACTACCTGAACAACATCCTCGCGAAGATCGAGGCGAAGCAGTCCGGCTGCCTCGAGGCCATCATGCTCAACGATCAGGGCTACGTGGCCGAGTGCACCGGCGACAACCTCTTCGTCGTGCGCAAGGGCGAGATCCTCACGCCCTCCGCCTCGCAGGGGGCGCTCAAAGGCATCACCCGCGACGCCATCTTCGACATCGCCGCCGAGATCGGCGTGCCGATGCGCGAGGCCAACCTCACCCGCTACGACGTCTGGTGCGCCGACGAGTGCTTCCTCACCGGCACCGCCGCCGAGGTCATCCCGGTGGTGAAGCTCGACGGTCGCGTGATCGGCAACGGCAAGCCCGGCGCGATCACCGCGCGTGTGCTCGAGGCCTTCCGGCGCCGCGTGCTTGTCGAGGGCACCCGGATCTAGTCCCGCCTTCGATCCAGTTTCCGCTCCGTGACCGCCGCCGGGTGCGCCGGCCACGGAGCGGGCAACCAGTCTTGTCTGGTTCGGCTGCGGCCGTTTTTGCGGCCCCGTCCCGGGGCCGCGCGAGTCGGTAGGCGTGCGGGGAGTCTTCGTGGCATTACCCCGCTTTGACGTTGCGGCAACTTCGGGCCGCGGCGGGAGTCTCAGGGGTCCCCCTTTCCCACATGGCCCTGTCCCGTCGTCGCAAACTCGTCCTGCTGCTGGTCCTTCTGCCGCTTGTCCTCGTCGCCCTGCTGGTCGCGGCGCTCTTCATGCCCGCGGTCCAGACTTTCGCGGCGCGCAAAGCCCTCGCCGGCCAAGGCGGCCAGGTGGAGCGCGTCTCTTTCGGCCTCGGCGGCGGCACGATCCGCGGCCTGCGCGTCGAGCAACCCGGCCTCCTGCTCTCGGTGCCCGAGCTGCGGGCCGACGCGCCGCTCACCCGCCTCGCCGGCGGCGCGGTCGAGGTGAGCTCGCTCGTGGCGCGCGATATCGTGGTCGAGATCGATCCGGCCGCGCTGGCCACGCCACCCGCCGAGCAAAAGCCGGTCAAGAAACGCGAGCCCGGCAAGCCCTTCAACGGCGTGCTCCAGGAGCTGGATCTGCCCGAGCTGCGCGTGGATGGCATCGACATCGCCGGCCGCGTGCGCGTGGCGGGGCCGCAGCCGGTGGACGCCACCTTCGCGCTCGCGGGCGGCGGCATTCGCGCCGGCCAGGCCGGCCAGGTGGAGCTGAAGATCGAGGCCAAGGCCGGTCTCGGCTCCGTCGTCACCACCTTCACCCTCGTGCCCACGCTGGGGGCCGATGGGCGCATCGACGCGCTCGGCGCCGTGGCCGAGGCCTTCGCCACGAGCAAACTCCTCGCCCAGCCCGCCCGCCTCCGTGCCACGGCCGACATCGCCCGCGCCGGCCAAGGCGAGACCTACGCGCTGCGCCTGCTCGCCGGCGAGGCTCCGCTCGTTGAGCTCGACACCCGCTGGGCCCCCGGCGCCGCCGAGCTGCCGGGGCGTTGGAAAATCGCCATCCGCGACGAGGATCTCGCGCCCTTCGCGCTGGGCTTGGCCTTGCCCAAGCTCAACATCGCCGGCGGCGGCGAACTTGCCGTCCTCGGCGAGGAGAAACTGCGCGCCGGAGGCGACTTCGCCCTTTCCGCCGATCATCTCGAGACGCTCGGCCTGCCCGCGCTCGGCCCCGTGTCGCTGTCTTCGAAATTCGCGGTCGAGGCCGGCGCCAACGCCGCCCGCGTGGAGACGCTCACGCTCGAGGTGAAGGGCGCCGCGCCCGTGCTCGCCGTGCAGACGCGCCAACCCTTCACCGTCGCGCTCGACACACGGCAGATCACGCCCGCGCGCCCCGACGCCGACCTCGCCGAGGCCCGCCTTTTGGGCGTGCCGGCCGAATGGGTGAAACTTTTCGTGCCCGAGCTCGGGCTCTCCGGCGGCGTCACCGGCGCCTGGCTCGTGCGCCCGGAGGGCGAGGGCGTCGTGGTGACTTCGAGCCAGCCGCTCGTCGCCCAAGGCCTGAGCTACGCCAGCGAGGGCAAGCCCCTGGTCGCCTTTGATTCGGTGCGGGTCGATGGCCTGCGCGCGAAGTATCAGCCCGCCGGGCTCGAGGCCACGCTCAGCGGCCTGCGCGTCGTCGCGGACGGCGTGGACCTGGTGAGCGGCGCCGTGGAGGCCACGCAGCGCGCCGGCGCGCCCTTGCAGGCGAAGGGCGAACTGCGCGCCCAGCTCGCCAAGCTCGCCGACCAGCCCGTCCTGCGCGGGCAGACTCGCCTCAGCGCCGGCCAGGCGGTGATCCAGTTCGACGCCTCCGTGGCCGAGGCGCTCGCCGCCAAGGCGCGAGTCCACCTCACCGGCCTGCGCGCTGCCGGCGCCGGCGATCTGCCCGAGGTGACGCTCGAGGCCGACGTGACGCGCGACGCCGCCGGGCTGTTCACCGCCCGCGCCCCGCTCACCGTGCGCAACGCCCGCGCCAACCGCGCCTCCGACCTGCTGGTGAGCGCGACCGTGTCTCCGGCCTCCGCCGAGACCAAGATCGACGCCCGGCTCGGCAGCCGCGTGCTCTTCGTCGAGGACCTGCAGGCCTTTGCCGCCATCGCCGCCGACGCCAAGCCCGCGCAGCCCGTCCCGGACCGGTCCCCCGAGGCCACGCCGCCCGCCGAGGGCCCCCTCTGGGCCGGGGTGAGCGGCGAGGTGGAGCTCGATCTCGCCCGCATCGTCTATGCGCCCGGTATCGAGGTAAGTGCAAAGGGTCGCATGGCCCTCACCCGCGAGGCCGTGAGCCTCGAAAAACTCCAGGCCGCGCTCGGCACGGGCGGCACGCTCGACGTGAGCGGCGCCCTGCGCTGGCAGGCCGCCGAAAAGACCTACGATCTCGCCGCCGACGTGCAGGGCCGCGATGTCGCCGTCGGGCCCTTGCTCAAGGCGCTCAAGCCGTCCGAGCCCCCGGCGCTCGACGGCACCTACGCGCTCTCCGCGACCGTGGCGGGGCGGGGGAGCGATCCCGCCTCCGCCGCCACCGGCGCCGCCGCGGAGTTCAAGCTCGCCGGCCGCCAGGGCATGATCCGCGCAATCAATCTCGACACCAGCCCCTACGCCCGGGCCGGCTCCGTCGTTTCCGGGATCGCGGGTCTTGCCGGGGCGCTGTCCCGCAACGAGGAGGTCGCCCGGCGCGCCAACCAGATCACGGCGCTCAACGCGATCGCGCGCTCCTTCGCCAACCTCGCCTACGACGAGATCGCCATCGAGGCGCGGCGGGGCGCGGACGGCTCGGTCGAGATCGGCAAGGTCAACCTCTTCTCGCCCCAGATGCGGCTCGCCGGCGCGGGCGGCCTGCGCGCCGTGCCCGGGCGCTCCTTCCTGGAGATGCCCCTCGATCTGCGGCTCGATCTCGGCGCGAAGGGCGAGCTGGTGCGCAACCTCGAGACGCTGCGGCTGCTCTCGCCCGCCGCGGCCGACGCGCCCGCGGAGGCCTTCCGCTCCCTGCCGGAGCCGCTCGTCTTCGACGGCTCCTTGCAGAAGGTCGGCACCTCGCAGGTCACGCGGATGCTCACCCGGTCGCTGGGCTTGTAAGGCCGGGCGCGCTCGGCCCTGATCGACGCGCACCTCAAATCGTGTCGGCCAAGAAACCCAGCTCCCTCGCGCGCATGCTCGAGCGCCTGCACACGCTCGATCGCCCCACGCTCGTCGCGCTCGCGCAGCGCCTCGGGCGGGAGCGGGGGCTGTTTGAGCGCGTCTTCAACGTCCTGCAGGAGGGCCTGCTGGTCCTCGACGCCGACGGGGCCATCGCCTACGCCAACGCCGCCGCGCGGCGCCTGCTCGGCTTTGGCTCCGCCGACGCCGGCGCCACGCTCTGGCGCCTCGCCCCGGGCCTGCGCCCGCTGCTCGCCCCCGCGCTCGAGTCCGCCAGCAGCCTCACGCGCGAGATCGAGCTCAGCTATCCGGAGCCGCGCGCGGTGCGGCTTTACCTGGTGCCCTTCTCCGCCGGCGCGGGCGCGCCGGAGAGTTTTGACGCCGATCTCGCCGATCCCGCCACCCCCGCGCCGGGCGCCGAGGCGCGGCGCTTCGCGGTGGTGTTGACCGACATCACCCGCGACAAGCTCGACACCGACCAGCGCATCGAGAGCGAGCGCGTGGCCTCCATCGTTCTCCTCGCCGCCGGCGTGGCGCACGAACTCGGCAATCCGCTCAACTCCCTCACCATCCACCTCCAGGTCGTGGAGCGAAAGCTCCGCAAGCTGCGCGGCGTGGACCCGAAGGACGCCAAGGCCCTCGGCGACTCGCTCCGCGTGTGCCAGGAGGAGGTGGCGCGGCTCGACGGCATCATCGCGAACTTCCTCCAGGCGATCCGGCCGCGCCCGCCCGATCTCGCCGACACCCGGCTCGCCGAGGTGTTGGCCGAGGTGCTGGCCTTTCAGGAACGCGAACTCGCCGACCGCGGCGTGCGGGTCGAGGTGCGCAGCCCGGCGGATCTCCCGGTGGTGTTGGCCGACAAGGACCAGGTGAAGCAGGTGTTTTTCAACCTGATCAAAAACGCCGCCGAGGCGATGCAGCCGGGCGGCCGCCTGCGGATCGAGGCGAGCTCCGACGAGGAGCACGTCGCGCTGGCCTTCGCGGACAACGGCAGCGGCATCAAGCCCGAGGATCTCGCGCGGCTTTTCGAGCCCTACCACACGACCAAGCCCGGCGGCCACGGCCTCGGCATGATGGTCGTGCAGCGCATCATGCGCGCCCACGGCGGGCAGATCGCGGTGGAGAGCGATCCCGGCCGCGGCACCACCGTGACGCTCCAGTTCCCGCTCAAGCAGCGCCGCGTGAAGCTGCTCGGCGGCTGA
>JAUWBD010000164.1 GCA_030605125.1 Verrucomicrobiota bacterium
GGAAAATGCAGCGGTCGGAATACACCAACCAACGGAATCAGGAAATCGTGGCCTGGGTGGAGGAGCATCCCGAAATCAAGGCCAAGGTGGAACAGCGCATCCGCAATGTGCCGCCGGAGAACCGCGAGCGGGCGTTCATCACTGCCGCAAAATCGCTCGCGTTGAACCAGACGGTGCAGAGTCGCGGTGTGACTCCGTGACCGTGGGTTTTGTTCGGCGGCGGTCGTTTCGGCGACCGCCGCTTTTCGTTTCGGTCGATAGCTTGGTGCGAAGATCTGTCACGAAAAGTCCATCATCTGTTGGCCGAGTGCCGCTTTGATTTGCTCCGTCTTTTGTCTGGATGGCGGCTGCCCCTGTCCTTCGGCGGCGGAGACGATTACGGCCTTCGCGAGATTCGGCATCTTTGCCGCGGTATCGGCTTGCGGCGCGTCCGTCGTCTCCGCGTGACCGTTGTCGGCGAGTCCGGCGAGCAGGTGCAGATTGCCCCGGAAAATCCAATGGATGTTTCGCCAGGATGCCCGGAACTCCATGCGCAGCGTGTCGCCGTGAATCACCTCGGTGGGGATGCCCCAAAGGGTGGTGTTGATGAAGCACATGTCGCAGGCGACCTTGCTGATGTCGATGGCGGTGACTCGCAGGCGGCGGCGCGCGTCGGCCGGCAGGGCTTGGGCGTATGCCAGGATCATCGCCCCGGCGCCACATGCGGGTTCGCAGAGCGTGATGGGGCCTTCGTCGGGCGGCGGCGTGTCGCCGGCAATCACGCGGGCCATGAGTTCGCAGATGGGCTGTGGGGTATGAAATTCCCCGTTCCACTGCTGCCCCTTGTGAGACAAGGCCAAGTCCATGTAGTGGCCGCCGAGTAGGTCGGTGAAGGGCTGCGCCTCCATTTCCATCACAAGTGCGCCGAGGGCGTGGCTGAATACCTCCAGTTCATCCGGCTCCCATCGTTTCGCCTCGTCGAAGTATTCCGCCTCTCGGGTGCCGTGCGCGAGTGCGCAGGCCGTTAGGTGGGTGAATGCCGCGAACACCTTGTAGGCGTCGTGGCGTCGCACGAGTTGTTCGATCAACGACCTGAATGTCGGTGTGTCCTTCGTTGTTTTCATAGACTGCTGCGAATGCAGGCAGTCCCGTTCCCGAAACCGTTTCGGGGTGTCGCAGTTCTGCCCGCGCTTCGGGCAGCGAGGTCAGGCGGCGAGTCGTGAGGCCCGCCGAGGAGCGCAGCGACGAGGGGGAAGGGCTGAACGCAAAGGTGGAGCGCAGGCGGCGCGCATCGCCGCCGAGAACACCTTGACCGCTGCCTTACCCTGAGAAAACCGGCGCGGAAAAATCAGGAATCGGATTATCCGGCATGATGGCTAGCGGCGAGTCCGCGCCCAGTGCCCTCGGTCGGCGGCGTGCCGCGTGTCACGCCGCCGGATGGCGGGCGATTTTTTTAGCCACGGGCGGGCACCTTGAGCTTGGTCTGGATGTGCAAGGCCACCTCGGTCGGGTCGAAATAAACGAAGTGGCCGACACGGTGGTAGGGGATGCGGCGGAGCTTGGTCCATTCGCGCAGGGTGCGAATCGACGGCTCGCGTCCCTTGGGAAAAAGCCCGCAGGTGCGGAGGCCGGTGATGTCGGTGAGGTGGGCGAGGGGTGATGCGGGTAGTTGCGTTTCCATACCCCTGTGTCGGTGTAAACGCAGCGAGTGGCGGCGGGCCTTGCGCTGCGAAACGACACGGTGCGTGTCGCATCGCCCAAAGTGGCGCGGCCCTGGCCGACCGCGCCCCGCGAGGTGGTCAGGCGGCGGCGGGCAGGGGCTTGGGTTCCTCCTCTCCGGCGGGCTTCTTCGGCATGATCCCGAAAAACTCCTCGGCCTCGGTCTGGCTCTTCATGTCGAGGTAATGCTTGCGAATGATGGCCTCGGAATTGCCCGCCTGAATCGCGGCCTCTCCGATGGAGCGGAATTTGGCGACGAACATGGAAATGAACGTGTGCCGCATGATGTCGTGAGAAAGCCCGTGAGCCTTCGCGATACGCGCCCGGACGTGTTGCAGGTTCTTCGGGACGATGGGGCGCTCATCGGTCGGCGGATAGGCTTTCAGCCAAGCAAGGAGATTGGGTTGAATCGTGACCTTGCGCGGCTCGCGCACCTTGGACACGTCGGCGCTCACGAAGATAAACCCGGTTTCAAGGTTCACGTCCTCGGGTTTGAGGCGGAGAATTTCACCCGTGCGCAGGCATGGGCGGATGCCGGCGAAAAGGCAGAGGGCGAAAAACGGCACGAACCGGCCACCGTCGAGCGCTTCAACCGCAGACATCAGCTCGGCGGCTTTGGCGGTCGAAAGGGTCGCGACGGCCCCGCGCTTCCGGCGAATCCGGTGATGCGGCACCTTGGCAATCGGGTTCTCGCTGATCCATCCGCGTTGGAAAGCGAACTTGAGGAATGTCGAAACGATGCCGCGCCGGTTGTTGTAAGTCTTGAGCGAGGGTTTCCCCAGATTGAAATAATTGATGAGCCTTTCCGCTGTGAGTTCGGCAACGGTGGCCTTGGGGAAGCTACGCACGAACCGATTGAGGTCGCGTTTCATGAAAACCAGATGGGACTCGGAAATCTGGTCTTGCTCGCGCTCGTGCTGCTTCGCGGCGGTGTAGTCCGCGACCGCATCCGCAAGCGGGCGCTGCGTCTCGGGCTCGCGGTAGTTGGTCAGGGCATAATCGAGGTAGAACGAGAGCGAGCGGGGTTTTCCCTTGAGGCGGTTGAACGCGGTTTCGGCTTCGCGTAGTTGCTCCTCGGAAAGGAACGTCGTGGCGGACTGAAGACCGGCGTCGGCTTGGAGCGCCTTGAGTTCCTGCGTGGCTTTTTCGGCAATGGCCTCCTCGCGGGTTTTGAAGTTTTTCCGGATGCGGACGCCGTGAAGGCGTCCGTCCACTCTCCACGAAATGACCCCGTTGCGGTTTTCAAACCGGGTGACGGCGAACGATGGCTGATTCATGCTTAGGTTGCCGCGTGAACCGGACAACCTAGCTTCACGAAAAAATTAAGTGCCTTATTTCTAAGGCTTAAAGTGGCGGAGAGGGAGGGATTCGAACCCTCGGTAGGTTGCCCTACACACGCTTTCCAAGCGTGCGCATTAGACCACTCTGCCACCTCTCCGAGACTTGTGAGTCTCCTGACGGGGGCCGGGGCCGTGTCCGGAGACGAAGGGGCAGGAAAACGGGCGGCCCTCTCCGAGGTCAACGGCGAAAATGGCGGAATCCCGCGGGAATTTTTCACCCCGCGTCCGCTGTTAACCGGGTAGTGGCCTCGCCCGGGAAATGCTGCTTGCGCGGGCGCGGGCGCGGCTGCTTCTTTCTCTCCTTTTACGACCATTCACCCGCGACCTCCGCGCCCGCCGCACGCAACACGATCATGGTAACTTCCAACACCGATCTCGCCTACAACACCAAGATCGAGGACACCCTCGTGGTCACCAAGGCCGACGCGGTCATCAACTGGCTGCGCAGCAGCTCGATCTGGCCCATGCCCATGGGGCTCGCCTGCTGCGGCATCGAGCTCATGGCCTCGGGCAACTCCCGTTTCGACATCGCGCGCTTCGGCGCCGAGGTCATGCGCTTTTCCCCCCGCCAGTCCGACTGCATGATCGTGGCCGGCACCGTCACCTACAAGATGGCTCCGCACGTGCGCCGCATCTACGACCAGATGGCCGAGCCGAAGTGGGTCATCGCCATGGGCGCCTGCGCCTCCTCCGGCGGCATGTATCGCAGCTATGCGACGCTCCAAGGCGTGGACCGCATCATCCCCGTCGATGTTTACGTGAGCGGCTGCCCCCCGCGGCCCGAGGCCCTCCTCGACGCCCTCATCAAGATGCAGGAAAAAATCCGCCGCCAGCCCGCCGCCCGCGAGCTTCTCGGCGGCGCCAAGGCGAAATCGGCCTGAGCCCGCGCCCCGGCCCGCCCGCCTCCTCGTTTCAACCCGTCCCCTTCTCGCCCGACATGTCCCTCGCGCCCGCCGAAGTGCTCTCCGCTCTCCAAGGCAAATTCGCCCAAGTCACCGCGCGTCCCAGCGGTGACCACCCCGCCGTCAACGTGCCCATGGCCGACGCGGTCGCGCTGCTCCGCCACCTGCGCGACGAGCGCGGCTTCGACTTCCTCGTGGATGTCACCGGCATCGACTGGGACGTGGACGCCTCGCCGCGCTTCAGCGTCGTCTGGCATCTCTTCTCCACCCGCGACCACGGCTACCTGCGCGTCGTCGCCGCCTGCGCGAGCGACACCGAGCCCTCCGCCCCCAGCGTCGCTGCCCTCTGGCCCGCCGCCGACTGGCACGAGCGCGAGACCTACGACCTCCTCGGCATCCGCTTCGAAAACCACCCCGACCTGCGCCGCATCCTCATGTGGGAGGGCTACCCCTACCACCCCCTGCGCAAGGACTTCCCGCTGGCCGGCATCGACGTGCCGCTGCCCGACCTCGAGGTCGGCGAGGTCACCCGGGCCACCGCCGCGCCCGCGCCCATGGTCGGCGGCCCCTTCGTCGCCTCCACCGGCGAGATGAACCTCACCGAGGCCGAGCCCCGCGCCAAGGACGAGAGCTGGGACGAGCGTAAGGAAAAACCGGATACGCTCTGATTCGCCTCCGGCAAAATCGTAACTCGTAAATCGTAACTCGTAAATTCTCCGCCGTGCCCACCGAATACGCCTTCCCCGACAACGCCGCCAAGACCGCGGACGCCTCCCAGGAGCTCGTCTCCGAGAAGATGTCGGTCGCCATGGGGCCCTCGCACCCCTCGACCCACGGCGTGCTCCGCCTCCAGCTCGAGCTCGACGGCGAGATCGTCACCAAGTGCGACCCCATCCTCGGCTACCTCCACCGCGGCGACGAGAAGATCGCGGAGAACATGACCTACAACCAGTTCGTCCCCTACACGGACCGCCTGGACTACCTCGCCCCGCTCGCCAACAACGTCGCCTACGCCATCGCGGTTGAAAAACTCGCCAACCTCGTCGTCCCGCCGCGTTGCCAGGCCATCCGCGTGATCATCTCCGAGATGGCGCGCATCTCCTCCCACCTCCTCGGCCTCGGCGCCTTCGCCATGGATACCGGCGCCTGGACGGTGTTCATGTATCAGTTCACCGAGCGCGAAAAGCTCTACAAACTCTTCGAGGAGCTCACCGGCGCCCGCTTCACCACCAGCTACACCCGCATCGGCGGCGTCGCCCGCGACCTGCCCGAGGGCTGGACCGACCGCGTGCTCGGCTTCTGCGACCAGTTCCTGCCCATCCTCGACGAGATGCTCGAGATGCTGACCCGCAACAAGATCTTCACCGATCGCACGGTCGGCGTCGGTGTCATCTCCAAGGAGGATGCCATCGCCTACGGCCTCACCGGCCCCAACCTCCGCGGCTCCGGCGTCCCGCTCGATCTGCGCAAGGACAAGCCCTACTCCGGCTACGAACAATACGAGTTCGACGTCCCCGTCGGCTCCAAGGGCGACAGCTACGACCGCTACCTCTGCCGCGGCGAGGAGATGAAGCAGTCCGTCCGCATCATCCGCCAGGCGATCAAGAACCTCCCCGGCGGCGCCTGGTATGCCGAGGACGCCGTGCGCATCTTCGCCCCGCGCAAGGACAAGGTGCTCACCTCGATGGAGGAGCTCATCAACAACTTCATGATCGTGACCGAGGGCCCGCAGATGCCGGCCGGCGAGGTCTATTTCGAGGCCGAGAATCCCAAGGGCGCGCTCGGCTTCTTCGTCGTCAGCAAGGGCGGCGGCGTGCCCTACCGCATGAAGATCCGCTCCCCCTCCTTCTGCAACCTGTCGATCCTGCCCAAGATCTGCACCGGAGTCCTGCTCTCCGACGTCGTGGCCATCCTCGGCTCCTTCGACTTCGTGATGGGCGAGTGCGACCGCTAAATCCCAGACCGTTTTGCCCACGAAACACACGAAATAGCACGAAAACCAATCCACCGCCCAAGCCGCCGAATCCGACTTTCGTGTCATTTCGTGTGTTTCGTGGGCCTCTCCTCCTCCTCCCTTTAGCCCTCCGTGAATCTCAAGCCCGAAACCTTCCAGCGTATCGACGAAGTCATTACGCACTACCCGGTAAAGCGCTCCGCCACGCTCCCGCTCCTGCACCTCGTCCAGGAGGACGCCGGCTACATCTCCGAGGAGGCCATCCTCTGGATCGCCCAGAAGCTCGAGCTCCAGCCCATCAACGTCCTCGAGGTCGTCACCTTCTACCCGATGTTCCGCCGCGCGCCCATCGGCCGCCGCCACATCAAGGTCTGCCGCACCCTCTCCTGCGCCCTCATGGGCGGCTACAAGACCTGCGAGACCTTCCAGGAGGAGTTCAAGACCACCCTCGGCGGCATTTCCCCCGACGGCGAGGTCACGGTGGACTTTGTCGAGTGCCTCGCCTCCTGCGGCACCGCTCCCGTCGTCCTCATCGACGAAACCCTCCACGAGAAGGTCGATGAATCCAAGGCCCGCGAGCTCAGCGCCCAGATCCGCGCCGAGGCCTCCGCCCGCAAGTAGTCCTCCCGCCACTACACGCCGCCGCGTCCAGCAGCCTCGACTCCTCGTCCCTTCGACTCCTCGACTTCCTCCCTCTCCATGCCCGCTCCCGTCCAGACTCGCGTCATCTTCAAACACATCGACGAGCCCGGTTACACCAACGACATCGAGTGTTACCTGCGCCACGGCGGCTACGAGGTCCTCAAAAAATCCGTCGCCCGCCCGCCCGCCGAGTTGATCGACGAGGTCAAGAAGTCCGGCCTCCGCGGCCGCGGCGGCGCCGGCTTCCCCTGCGGCGTGAAGTGGGGCCTCGTTGACCGAAAGTCCGGCAAGCCCATCTACCTCATCGTCAACGCCGACGAGTCCGAGCCCGGCACCTTCAAGGACCGCTACATCATCCACCAGGACCCGCACCAGCTCATCGAGGGCACCATCATCTCCTGCTTCGCCAACAACGTGAAGCAGGCCTACATCTACATCCGCGGCGAGATGCCCGAGGGCGCCCGCATCCTCGAAAAAGCCATCGCCGAGGCCCGCGCGAAAAACTTCGTCGGCCAAAACATCCTCGGCACCGGCTACTCCTGCGAGATTTACGTCCATCGCGGCGCCGGCGCCTACATCTGCGGCGAGGAGACCGGACTCATCGAATCGCTCGAGGGCAAACGCGCCAACCCGCGCATCAAGCCCCCCTACTTCCCCGCCGTCCTCGGCCTCTACCAGTGCCCGACGATCGTGAACAACGTCGAGACGCTCTGCCACGTGAAGCACATCGTGGACATCGGCGGCGAGGCCTTCGCTAAGACCGGCACGCCCAACAACACCGGCACCCGCATCTTCTGCGTCTCCGGCCACGTCCAGCGCCCCGGCTACTACGAGTTCCCCGCCGGCACCATCACCATGGGCCAGCTCCTCAACGAGGTCTGCGGCGGCCCGCTCCCCGGCCGCAAGTTCAAGGCCGTCATCCCCGGCGGCTCCTCCGCCAAGGTCCTTCGCTTCGGCGAACGCTACAAGGGCAAGCGCAAGGTCGGCGCCGACATGGTGGACTACGACTGGGGCGTCGAGGACGTCCCGATGGATTTCGATTCGCTCGCCATGATCGGCTCCATGGGCGGCTCCGGCGGCGTCATCGTCATGGACGACTCGGTCAACATGGTCGAGGCCCTCGCCAACATCAACGCCTTCTACAGCCACGAGAGCTGCGGCCAGTGCACGCCCTGCCGCGAGGGCTCGCTCTGGATGAAGAAGATCACCACCCGCATGGTCCACGGCGAGGCCCGCCCGCAGGACGGCGCGCTCCTCAAGGGCGTGGCCGACCAGATCCCGGGCCGCACCATCTGCGCCTTCGGCGAAGCCTGCTCGTGGCCCACGCAGAGCTTCTACCTCAAGTTCAAGGACGAGTTCGACGCCTACTCCGAGGCCAAGAAAACCCTCCCCGCCGACCGCCTCACCCTCGTCTAAGCCGAAACCGCTAAAGCTCGCTAAATTTCGCTAAACCAAGCCACCGATCCGCCGCCTCTTTTAGCGTCCTTTAGCGCCTTTTAGCGGTTCCTAAAATTTTCCTCTTTCAGCAATGATCGCCGCTCCCAAACCCGACCTCGTCACCGTCAACATCGACGGCGTGGACATCGCCGTGCCGAAGGGCACCAACGTGATCGAGGCCGCGAAGCTTCTCCAGAAGGACGTCCCCCACTACTGCTACCACCCCAAGCTCACCGTCGCCGGCAACTGCCGCATGTGCATGGTCGAGATGGGCATGCCCGCCGTGGACCCCGCCACCAAGCAGCCGGTCATGGACACCGCCACCGGCAAGCAGAAGATCAACTGGATCCCGCGCCCCCAGATCGGCTGCGGCACCACCGTCGCCCCCGGCATGCACATCAAGACGTCCTCCCAGATGGTGAAGGACGCCCGCGAAGGCGTGATGGAGTTCCTCCTCATCAACCACCCGCTCGACTGCCCCATCTGCGACCAGGCCGGCGAGTGCAAACTCCAGGAGCAGGCCACCGGCTACGGCCGCGGCTACTCCCGCTTCGTCGAGGAGAAAAACGTGAAGCCCAAGCGCACCCAGCTCGGGCCCCGCGTCACCCTCGACGACGAGCGCTGCATCCTCTGCTCCCGCTGCATCCGCTTCTCCAAGGAAATCGCCAAGGACGACGTCCTCGGCTTCGTGGACCGCGGCAGCTACTCGACCCTCACCTGCCACCCCGGCAAGAAGCTCGAGAACAACTACTCGCTCAACACGGTGGACATCTGCCCGGTCGGCGCCCTCACCAGCACCGACTTCCGCTTCAAGATGCGTGTCTGGTTCCTCAAGCAGACCAACACCATCGACATCGAGTCCTCCGTCGGCGTGAACGCCACCGTCTGGTCGCGCGAAGGCGTCATCTACCGCCTCACCCCGCGCCGCAACGACGCCGTCAACGACACCTGGATGTCCGACTCCGGCCGCTTCCTCTACAAGCAGGTCGCCGCCGCCGACCGCCTCGCCGCCGGCCCCCGGATCAACGGCGCCGCCTCCACGCTCGACAACGCCATCGCCGGCGCCGCCGAGCTCCTCAAGGCCGGCTCCGTCGCCCTCGTCGGCTCCGGCCGCGCCTCCGTCGAGGAGCAGTTCGCCCTCAAGAAACTCGCCGACCAGCTCGGCGCGTCCGTCAGCCTCGTCGCCCGCACCGCCCAGGGCGACAAGCTCCTCATCTCCGCCGACCGCAACCCCAACGTCCGCGGCGCCCTCGTCACCGGCCTCATCTCCGCGCTCCCGTCCGCGCAGCTCACCCAGCTCGCCGCCGACATCGACGCCGGCAAGGTGAAGACCATCGTCTCCCACGGCGAAGACCTCGCCGCCGCCGGCCTCACCCCCGCGCAGCTCGGCAAGGTTTCGATCATCTACCTCGGCACCCACGCCAACGCCACGAGTGCCGCCGCGAAGGTCCTCATCCCGACCCTCCACACCTTCGAGAAGGCCGGCACCTTCGTGAACCAGCAGTTCCGCATCCAGAAGTTCGCCGCCGCCGTTCCCGGCCCCGTGGGCTCGACCAACGACCTCGTCGTCCTCTCCAAGCTCCTCGTCGCTCTCGGCGGCAGTGCGCTCCCCACCGACGTCCACGGCCTCTGGCCCGTGATCGCCGCCTCGGTCCCCGCGCTGGCCCAAGCCGCTTACCGCACCCTGCCCGAGACCGGTCTGCTCCTCGACGCCACCCCGTGGTCCGGCCTCCCCTTCGTCGAAGGCGAGACCCTCCACTACAAACCCGCCGCCGCCGCGGTCGCCGCCTGATTTATTATTGAACCACGGAGACCACGGAGAGCCACGGAGACCATGCCAATGATCCTGAATTCCCTCCCCTCCGTGCTCTCTGTGTCCTCCGTGGTTTAAAACCGCCGACCTTCCTCTCCCGCTTCCGACATGTTCGATTTCTACTTCGATCTCCCGCTCTGGCTCCGCCTGGTCCTCCAGGGCCTCGCGGTCATGCTCACGCTTTTCCCCATCGCCGCCGCCTGCTCGATGGCCGAGCGCAAGGTCGCCGCCTGGATCCAGGACCGTCCCGGCCCCAACCGCACCCTCGCGCCGCTCCTCGCCTGGATTCCCGGAATCCACTTCCTCCAGCGCCTCGGCCTCTTCCAGCTCGCGGCCGACGGCGGCAAGTTCGTCTTCAAGGAAGACATCGTTCCCGGCCACGTGAACAAGGCCTACTTCGTCGCCGCGCCCATTCTCGCGGTCATCCCGGCCCTCACCACCATCGTCTTCATCCCCTTCGGCGCCTACCTCGACGCCGCCGGCCGGGTCGTCCCGCTCATCCTCGCCAACGTCGATGTCGGCCTGCTCGCCGTCTTCGCCATCTCCTCCCTCAGCGTCTATTCCGTCATCCTCGCCGGCTGGGCCTCCAACTCCAAGTTCCCCTTCCTCGGCGCCGTCCGCGCCTCCGCCCAGCTCATCTCCTACGAGCTCTCGATGACGCTCTCCGTGCTCCCCGTTTTCCTCTGGGTCAACGGGCCTCTCGCCGGCGAGGTCGCCGGCAGCTTCACCGGCACCCTCGGCCTCGGCCGCGTCGTCGAGTTCCAATCCCAGCCCGGCTTCTTCGGCGGCATGTGGTTCGGCTTCCTCATGCCGGTCTCCGCCTTCGTCTTCCTCGTCTCGCTCTTCGCCGAGACCAACCGCGCCCCCTTCGACACCGTCGAGTCCGAGGCCGACCTAGTGAACAGCTTCGCCTCCGAATACGGCGCCTTCAAATGGTCGCTCTTCTACGTCGCCGAATACTGCCACATGATCGTCGGCTCCGCCGTCTTCATGCTCCTCTTCGGCGGCGGCTGGAACCCGCTCCCCTGGATCACGCTCGGCGACCTCGCCTCCTGGATCGGTATCGCCCACCTGCCGCTCGTCACCGGCCTCCTCGGCATCGGCATCTTCGTCGGCAAGGTCCTCGCGATGATCTTCTTCTTCATGTGGGTGCGCTGGACTCTCCCGCGTTTCCGCTACGACCAGGTCATGAAGATCGGCTGGCAAAAGCTCCTGCCGCTCTCGATCGCCAACCTCGTCTTCTACGCCCTCGTCATCGCCTGGCTCGACACCCGCTGAGCCCGCCGCCCGGCCTTAAACTTCATCTTCTCCCTTAAACTTTCGTTCCGCCATGGCCGTCATCACCGTCGAACGCAAACCGCTCACCTTGGCCGAGCGCACCTACATCCCGCAGATCGTCGGCGGGTTGAAGACCACCCTGCGCCACCTCTTCCGCAAGCCCATCACGCTCGAGTATCCCGAGGTCCGCCCCGAGATCCCGAAGGGCTACCGCGGCGCGCCGACCCTCGTTTACGACCCCAACGGCCGCGAGAAATGCGTCTCCTGCCAGCTCTGCGAATTCGTCTGCCCGCCCAAGGCCATCCGCATCACCCCCGGCGAGATCCCGAACGACGATCCCAACGCCCACGTCGAGAAGCGTCCGCAGGAGTTCGAGATCGACATGCTCCGCTGCATCTACTGCGGCATGTGCCAGGAGGTCTGCCCCGAGGAGGCGATCTGGCTGCAAAACGAGTATTCGATCTCCGGATACACCCGCGACGACTTCAAGCACACCAAGGCCAAGCTCTACGAGATGGGCGGCACCCTCCCCGACGCCCACTTCAAGTGGGACAAGAAG
>JAUWBD010000098.1 GCA_030605125.1 Verrucomicrobiota bacterium
CGAGACGGAGCGCGGCGGCTTCGACGCGCGCTCGCTCGGCGGAACTCAGCTCATCGCGGCGCTGGAGGATCGAGAGATGGATCAAGGCGGTTGCGGCGAGCGCGGGATCCGGCCCCTCAAGCGCGGCCCAATGCGAGGACCAACCGAGGGCCGGATCGCGCTCGGCGAGCGTCGCGAGGTGCTGGAGCGCGTAGTCGCGCAGGCCAGGGTCGGCGGTTTCGTCGGCAAAGAGGGCCCGGAGCGTCGCGGTCGTTGCGGACTCCTCGCCGGGAACGAGACAGAGGACGTTGAGGACGTCGTTCTTGAGGGCGCGGACCTGCGTGATGTGCAGCCCATGGGGCAAAGCGGAGTCGGCGACGAAGGCGCGGAGGAAGGCGGCCTCGGCGGGGGTGAGCGCGGCGGCGCGCAACTTGTGGACGACGGCGAGGCGCTCCGCGTAGGGGAGGCGCGAGGTGTGCGAGAGGGCTTCCGCCAGGGCCGGGGCGGCGGGGAGCGGGCGGGCGTCGCCGGTTTTTGAATACGACGCGACGGTCTGGTGGCTGTCGTGGACGGTCGTGACGACGCCAGAGCGCGGCGCGGGCGCGGGTGTGCGCCGCGCGGAGGGCGCGGACGCGGCGCGCGGCCACCAGAGCACGGCCGCGCCCGCCCCGAGGAGGAGCGCGGCGAGACAGAGGAGGCGGAGGGAGGGTTTGTTGCTCACGGAGTTTTTAGCCATGAGGAGATCAAGGCCGGAGAATTTTTACCGCGAAGAGCGCCAAGGGACGCGAAGGAGAGGGTTGAGTCCGAGGGCATCTGGGCTCAGAATTTTCCGAGGTAGGTCTGGCCTTCGTAGAGGTGGACGCGGTGGCAGATGGAGCCGGCGAGGCCGGCGGGATAGACGAACTTCAGGTAAACACGGCCATACTGGTCGAAGTCGGCCTTCGTGAGGACCTTCACGATGGTGCCGTCGTCGAAGGTCACGCCTTGGACGAAGATCTCGACCTCGACGCGGGTGTCGTCGGTGAGGTGATTCACGATGATCGGGACGCCGATCAGCTGGCTGCCGTCGGGGTAGGTCTGGAGGAGATCCATCGCGGTGTCGGAGACGGTGGCGACGCGCACGCCGCGGACGGTGGCGTGGCCGAAGACGGGGCCGTTTTCGCCGAGGCGGGCGAGGACGTAGCTCTCGTTGACGTTGGCCGAGGTGAGCGAGAAACGCGTGCCGCCGGCGGGGAGATCGGCCTGCTTCACGAGGAGGAGGCCGTGGTCCACCTCGAGGAGGACGTTTCCGGGGATGAGGGGGTTGTCCCACAGGACCGGGGTGTTGTTGAGGCCGACCACCGGATCGGAGGCGAAGGCCGCCTCGATCACCTCGACGGTGAACGTGTCGGCGACGAGGGGCGGGTTGACCCCATCGGTGTAGGTGGCGGCGAGGGTGTAGGCGCCGGGTTCGTCAAAGGTGTGGACGCGCGGCTCAGCGACGGCGTCGGCGAGGGCGTGCTCGACGGGGCTCGCGCCGGCGCGGGAGACGGTGAGGAGCGCGGCGCCGTCGGCGGCGCCGGCCGGATGCGCGGTGAGGCGCAGGCTGTCGCCCTTGCGGATGCGGAGGACGGGGTGCGGGAAGTCGTCGGGCGAGAGCGCGAGGAGGTTAAGGGGCCGCCACGCGAGGAGGGCGCCCTGCACGCGGCCGGAGTTTTCAAAGTCGGCGACGACCTCGACGGGGGCGGTCTCGGAGAGGGCGACGTCGGCATACCAACCGAAGCCGGGGGCCGGGTGGACCTGGACGGGCTGGCCGTCGGCGGCGAGCGCGAGGAGGGAGCGGTGGCGGGCGAGGCCGGAGAGGCTCGCGGGGGAGACGTAGAGCTCGCCGTCTCCGGCGCCGAGCGTATTCAAAGCATGGAGACGGGCTTCGATCCAGTCGGCGCGGCCGTCGGCGTCGGCATCGAGCCCGCCGAGCTGCTCGACGAGGAGGGAGCGGATGCGGAGCGGGCGATAGCTGTGGGTGTTGTCGTAGAAGAGGCGGACGGTGTGGGTGCCGGCGGCGAGCCAGGGCGTGACGACGCGGGCGAGGCCGTCCTCGCCGACGGGGAGCACGAGGTCCACGCGGGCGACGAACTGGCCGTCCACCGAGATCTCCAGGGGGAAGAGCGTGTTGGTGGTCGGATTGGAGGGCGAGGCGGCGGTGAAGGTGAGGCGGTAGAGGCCGTCGGCGGGGACGGTGAAGGTGTAGTCGAGCTTGCCGGTGAAGGTGAGCGAGACGATGCCGTCGGCGTCGGGGGACCACTGGCCGTTTACGGCGACGCCGGTGTTGCCGTGGATGGTGGCGACCGGAGTGGCGGTGGCGTCGGGGGGGACGATTTCGGGGTCGGCGGGCGCAGCAAGATCGGTGACGAGCCGGATGTCCTTGATGAGGCGGACGGGGAGGTCCACGTCGGGGACGGAGGTGAAGGGGCCCATGTTGTGGCAGGTCGCGAAGCCGACGAGGCAGCTCTCACCGAGGGCGAGGGTCTTGGCGTTGGAGAGGATCCAGCGCTGGCCGTCGGGGGAGTAGAAGAGGCTCACGAGGGCGCCTTCGCGGCGGGCTCGGAACCAGTAGCCGGAGCTCGCGGCGGCATCGCCGGCGAAGGCGGGGGTGAAGGCGGGGAGCGGCACGATGGGGCCGCCCTCGGCGGTGCGGACGAAGGGGGCGATCTGGCCGTGGACCGACTGGAGGAGGGTGAGGTTGATCGCCTTGGAGCCGAGGCCGGAGCGGACGGCGAGGCCGGCGAGGCCGACGGCGTGGTGGGCGGGGCGGGCGATGCGGGCGGTGAGCTCGAAGTCGCCGGAGACCTCGCGGTGGAGGAAGCGGAAGTTGTCCTCCTTGTGCATGGCCATGCCGGTGCCGGTGCCGGCGAGCAGGAAGGAGTCGGGGCCGACGCGGTTGGCGAGCGCGGGCCTGGAGACGGGACCTACGTCGCCGAGTTGCCAAGGAGCGAGGTCGAGATCGGAGGGCGCGAGGGGGTCGGACTGGACGAGAACCTCGAGCGCGTCTTCGTAGCCGTCGGTGTCGGTATCGGCGTCGAGGGGATCGAGGCCGCGCTGGTATTCGAGGAGATTGGGCAGGCGGTCGTTGTCGGCATCGCCATAGGCGCCGCGGGCGGAGGCCGGGAGGGCGGGGTCGTCGAGGCCGTGGGCGGCTTCCCAAGCGTCGGGCAGGCCGTTGCGGTCGAGGTCGGCGGCGTGGCCGGTGTAGAGCGCGAGAGCGGAGCCGGAGATGATTTCGGGAGCGGTGGAGCCGGGCAGAGACCAGGCGACGGTGAGGTGGTCGTCGGCGCTGCCTTCCTTGTGGAGGAGCTCGAAGAAGTAGAACTGGCCGGCCTGGAGGGCGACGGGCGCGGAGCGTTGCTCGGGGTGGGCGTCGAACTGGCGGTGGGCGGGCGTGCTCTGGGCGACGCGGGCGATCTTCACGCGGGTGAAGGGCGAGTCGTCGGGGGAGAGCCAGAACTCGGCGGCGTCGTTGGCGGATACGTGGAAGCGGTAGTCGCCGGTGGCGGGCGGCACGAGGTAGCCGCGGACACGGCGACCGTAGCTGTTGGCGGTGTTGATCGGGGCGTCGAGGGCGGCGAGGGTGCCGCGGAGGTTGGGGGCGTTGTGGAATTTGGCGTCCTTGGTGAGGTCGCGCACGGTGCCGCCGGAAATGCCGGTCCAGGTCTCCATGAGGGCAAGGCCGGGCAGGCGGTCGTCGGGGGCGTGAGGATCGCCGCCGAGCAGGTATTCCTGGAGGTTGGAGAGACCGTCGCCGTCGGGGTCGAGCGCGGCGTCGGCGGGATTGTGCGGATCGAGGCCATGGGCGATCTCCCACGCGTCGGGCATGCCGTCGTCGTCGGCATCGATGGGGCGGACGGCGTCGAGCGGCGGCGCCTGTTCCGGCTGGCCCGGCGCGGTCCAGCGCAGGCGGATGCGGCCGGCGGCGGTGGTGGCGTCGGCGTTGGCGTATTCCACGACGACGCGGACGGGCTGGCCGGCCGTGAGCGCGAGGGTGGCGGTGGCGTCGCCTTCGGCATGGGGCGCCCAGCGGTCGATAAGCAGCTGGTTGTTCACGAAGAGGCGGGAGCTACCTTGGGAGCGCAGCGCGAAGACGTGGTCGCCGTCGTGGGCGGGCACGAGATCGGCGGTCCAGCGCACGGAGTAGGCCTCGGCGGAGACGCCGGGCGCGGGGGCGGTGCCGGCGGGCCAAGCGAAGTCGATGTCGGTGTCGCGCCGGTAGAGGCGATGCAGGCCAAAGGAGGCGCCGTCGTGGTAGGCGGCGTTCCAGCCGAGGGGGCCGTCGCCCGCCTGCAGCCGCAGGTGCTCGTAGGCCGCGAGGGAGTGGGAGGCGGTGTCGTTGCTCGAACCGACGAGGCCGACGAGCGGCGTGCCGGCAAACGCGAGGGAGTGCGTGCCCAGGTGGATCCAGGACTCGCCGTCGGCGGAGACGCGGGCGTGCAAGGTGGCGCCGATGCGCTCAAGGCGCAGCCAGGCCGGAGCGGAGACATCGGGGGCCGTGGCAAGGGTGACGGTGGAGCCGTTGGTGGAGTTGCGCGCGGTGAGCGTGACGCCGGAAGCGGGGGAGTGCAGGAGCGCGAGGTGGCGGACCTTGGCGCCGAGGCCCTCGCGGATCATGAGGCCGGTCTTGGCGCCGGAGTTCGCCGCGGCGTGCGAGGCGAGCCGCGCGGTGAGGCGGCCGTCGGCGGGGAGCGGCCGGTAAACGTAGTGCGCGGTGTCGGTGGTGCCGCCGATGGTCGAGCCGCCGGCGCGCAGGAGGAGCTCGTCGGCGCCGTGGTCGTTGACGGCGGTCGCGGAGGGCGCGCCGATGTCGGCGGCGAGCCAAGGAGACTCGGCGAGCGCACCGAGGCGGAGGCCCTCGGCGGCGGCCGAAGTGTAGGCCTGGCCGCGGGTGCCGTGGACGAGGCCGGACTGGAGCGTCGCGGCCATGGTCTGGGTGCGCGTGCCGCGGAGCGTCCAGGTGACGCCGTCGGCGGACGAAAAGCCGGTGAAGGTGTGGGTGCCGCGGCGCACGAGCAGCCAGACGGGGCCGGAGACGCCAGCGTGGGCGGTGAGCTTGGTGGAGCCGCCGGTGGTCTCGCGCCAGTGGAAGGCGACGCCGTTGTCGCGGGTGAGCACCATGGCGACGTAGCGGGAGCCGGGCGCGAGGCCCTCGCGCATCGCCACGCCGACCTGCGCGGCGGGATCGGCGGCGTCGAGGTGCTCGACGCGGGCGAGGACGTAGCCGTCGCCGGAGAGATCCGTCCAAGCGAGGGCCACGCGGTCGGAGACGCCCGTGAGCGCGGTCACGGTGGCGCCGGAGAGCGTGTATCGGCCGTCCTTATACACGATGCGGGGCGGGGCGGCGTGCAAGCCGACGGGCTCGACGTCGAACAACTCGGGGCCGACAAGCGAGGTCAGGGCAAAGGAGAGGGCGCCGGCCTGCGGGCGACCGCCCACGCCGGAGGACACCGATTGGCGGCCGCCGGTGGCGGGCAGCAGGAAGGGAGTCTGCGCGAGGCCCGCGGCGTCGGAGAAGAGGCTGAGCGAGGCGGCGCCGGGCAACTGGGACCCAAACACGCCCTCGCCGCGCTCAACGAGGAAGCGCACGGGAATGTTGGGCAAGGGCTGCTCCGTGAGGGAGTCGATCACGCGCACGGAGAGCGGCTGGGCGAGCACGGTGCCGGCCGGGCCGCTCTGGGCGTCGCCGCCCACCGCCTGCAGGAGAGGACGCTGGCCCTCCAGGTTGAACACGAGGGGATCATTGCCCAGCTCCCACTCCTGGCCGTTGGTCAGACCGTCGAGATCGGGGTCGGCCGAGGGATCGACGCCGGTGGAGCCGAAATAGTGGATCTCCCACGCGTCGGGCAGGCCGTTGCCGTCCTGGTCGGCGGGGGTGGTGAGCTTGAGCTCGTCGCCGATGCCGATCGCCCAGACGGAGGCGGAGCGATTGGCGTAGGCGAGGCCCACCTCGAGGACGGGGCCGACCTGGAGGGTTTCGCTGCCATGCTCGATCCAGTTGACGCCATCGGCGGAATGCCAGGCGGTGAAAACATCCCCGGAGCGGGTGAGGCGAAGCCAGGCGGGCATCGGCACGGTGACGTTCGTGGCGCGGGAGGCGAGCGTGTCGCCGGCCACGCGACGGCTCATGAACACGACGCTTCTCGCGGTGGTCAGGCCGAGGACGACGTTGCGGGCGTTGGCGGCGAGGCCGTCGCGCATCATGAGGCACAGGCGGGTGGAGTTGTCCACCGAGGCCACGGAGGAGACCTTCACCACCAAGGAGCCGTCGCCGACCAGCGTCTGCGAAACGTATTTCATTTTGTCGGCGGTGCCGGCGATGTCCGCGCCGAGGTTGGAGAGCACATAGCCGCCGTCGTAGAGGGCCGCTCCGGCGTCGGCGGGAGCGCCGACGGTGTGCTCCGTCCACGGCCACGGAAGCGCGAGCTCCGTTTCGAGCGTATCGACGAAGACGCCGTCCGCGGTCGCGGTGGCGAGTCCGGAGGTGCGGCTGCACACCGCCAGACCGACGTGGACCTCGTCGGCCATCGAGAGGGCGACGCGTTGCACGACCTGCCAGGCGACGCCGTCGGCGGACTCATAGCCGGTGATCATCTTGCCACGGCGCTCGAGCTTCACCCAGCGAGGAGCGGCGAGACCGGGCGCCATCACTTGCGAGGAGGAGCCGGCGGTCGTCGCGCGCCATTTGATGCCGACGCCGTTGGACGGGGTGACCATGAGGAGCGCATGCTTGGAATTGGCGGCCAAGGTCTCGCGGATCATGACGCCGGCCTTGGCCCAGGCGTTGGTGTTGGTGAGCGAGGCGATGCGAGCGACGATCTGCCCGTCACCGGAGAGAGACCGATGGACGAAATAAAAATTGTCGGCAGAGGCGCCGATGTCCCCGGCGCCCGAGCCTTGGATGGTGAAGGTGGCCGCGGTGTCCGAGTAGGCGGCCGAGCCGGGGCTGCCCACGGTGCCGATATCCGCACTCGCCCAGCCGCCCGGCAAGGCGGCCCCGGCAGCTCCCGCGCCAAACACGAGCGTCGCAAATATCAGGCAAAAGCCCATCAGGCACCGGAGCGAGCATAGTGTTTTCATAGCTTTATAGGTTTAATGCGTGTATTTTCTTACGTTTTTCCCTTAGGTGTTTTCCTAAATGCTCAAAATCGGCGACTAGCCCAATAAGAATCAAACGCTATTTTGCATAGCAATTACTTAGCTCCATAGCAAATTGTCCGGTGTGGCGCCCCGAACGCGACAACCCGACCTAGATATGAGGCGCCACCCCACGGCTCGCGCTCTGAGCGCGCCCTTGCGATTCGCCGGCTGTCGCGAGGTGATCGCCCTCCGTCATGCCCGCCCCGAGCCCCAAGCCCGCCCCACCCCCCGCCGCCCCGGCCGCGACGCGCGCGGCCTTGCTGGCCTCCTGCCTTGGCATGGCGGCCTACGCGTCCAGCGCCACCATCACGCCCATCTGCCTCGTCATCGTCGCCCATGAATTCGGCTTCGGCCTCGGGCGCGCGGGCGGGCTGGAGATCGCGCGCAGCGTGCTCGTCACCGCCGTGCTGCTCGCCAGCCCCTGGATCGCGGCGCGCTTCGGCAAGGCCCGCGCGCTCGGCTGGGCCTCCCTGCTCATGGGCCTCGGCCTTGTCGCCTACGGCCTCTCGCCCACCTATGGCGCCATCGTGCTCGCGCTCGCCTTGCTCGGCACCGGCTCGGGCGTCCTCGAGGCCTTGATCAACCCGCTGGTGCAGGACGTGGCGCCGCGCGAGCCCGGGCGCTGGCTCAATCTCGTCAACGCCTTCTGGTCCGTCGGCGTGCTGGCCACGATGCTCGGCGGCGGCGAGTGGCTCACGCGCGGAGGCGACTGGCGCACGACGATGTTCCTGCTCGGCGGCCTCGCCTTCGCGACCGGCGCGGCGTTTTTGCGCGCGCGCAAGGTGGACGCGCCCCACCCCGGCGACGCCACGCCCGCGGCGGTGTGGGGCCGCACCCGCGAGGTGTTGGTCGCGCCGCGCTTCGGCGGCTTCGCGGTGATGATGGTGCTGGCCGGCGGGGTGGAGGGCGCCTTCACGTTTTGGAGCGCGTCCTTGGTGCAGCTCGAGTTCGCCGGCTCGGCGCGCGCGGGCGGCGTGGCGACCGCGTGCTTCGCGGGCGGCATGATCGCGGGCCGCTTCGCCGCCGCGGCATGGGTGCCGCAGACCGGGCTGGCCCGCCTCGTCACCCTCTCCGCCCTCGGAGGCGCGGTGGTCTCGGCGGTGCTCCCGCTGCTCGGATCGGTGGTGGCGCTGGGGGCCGGGCTCACACTGGCCGGGCTCAGCGTGGCGTGTTTCTGGCCGAGCCTCCAGGCCTACGCGGCGGAGCGCCTGCGGGGGGAGACGACCGAGATCTTCATCCTGCTCAGCGTGGCCGGCATCCCCGGCTTCGGCGGCGTGTCCTGGGCGCTCGGCGCGCTCGGCGAAGGCGTCGGACTGCGCACCGCGCTCTGGCTGGTGCCGCCGCTTTTCCTCGGCCTCGCCGCCCTCATGGTCTGGGAACGCCGGCAGGACACCGCCCGGTGAATCGCGAACGCGGGCCCGAAAGCATGGCTTGGCTCGCGCGCCGGGACGCGTTTCTCCTTCGCGCAGCTTTTCCGCCATGCCCGACTTTCGCGTCCACCTCGCCACCCCGCCCGCTCCGGACGCCACCGAGATCCTCCTGCCGACGGCCGAGACGCACCACCTGGTCAACGTAAACCGCGCCCGCCCCGGCGATCCCGTCCTCGCCTTCGACGGCCGCGGCGCCGAGTGGTCCTGCCGCCTCGATCGCGTGGAGGGCAAAAAATCCGCCGCGCTCCGCATCGACTCCGTCGCCACCCGCCCGCCCCTGCCCTGCGCGCTCATGCTCGGCCAAGGCCTGCCCAAGGGCGGCGTGATGGACGACATCGTGCGCCAGGCCACCGAAATCGGCGCCGTGCTGATCGCTCCGCTCGCCACCACGCGCAGCGAGGTCCACCTCGACGCCGACCGTGCCGACAAGAAGCTCGAAAAGTGGCGCGTCGCCGCCGTCGAGGCCGCCAAGCAGTGCGGCAACCCTTTCCTCCCCGAGATCAGTCCGCCCGGCCCGCTCGCCACCTTTCTCGCCGCGCCCGCCGTGGCCGCGGCCGAGCTGAAACTCGTCGCCAGCCTGCACCCGGGCGCGAAGCCGCTGCGCGCCGTGCTCGCCGATTTTCGCGCCGCTCGCGGCGGCCGCGCGCCGCGCAGCGCCGCCTGGCTCATCGGGCCCGAGGGCGATCTCACGGCCGAGGAGGTCGCCGCCGCCCTCGCCGCCGGCTGGACGCCCGTGACCCTCGGCCCGCTCGTGTTGCGTTGCGACACCGCCGCCGCCTACGCGCTCGCCGCCTTGCGCTGCGAGACGACGGATTGAGCGGCGGCGCGATCTCTCCCTACGCGGCCACGCGCCGGCAGCGCACGAGGATCGCCGGCGGAGTGCCGCGCGACTCGAAGGCCGCCGGCCTTTGCCCCTCCGCCTCGGGGTAATAGCAGAACTGCATCAGCTCGCCGCGCACGCGCACGATCGCGCGCAGCCGCCGCGCCTCGCCGCCGCCCGGCTCGCGCCACACCAGATCGAGCGTGGCCGGCGTCGCCGCCGCGTCGTGCTCCACCGCGCCCACCTCGCGCGGCGCCCCGCCGATCTGGAGCGCGAAACGCGCGCCGATGATTTGCAGGCTGCCGCGCCGCGCCGGCAGCGCCTCGCCCGCGTAGTCCACCGCCAGAATGCTCCACTCGCCTTCGATCATCGGGAAAAGGCGTGTTTCAACCGCGCCCCGCCCGCGGGCGCAACCACAACACCCGCCCCTCTCCTCTCGTCTCCCCGGCCCGCCCCTCCCCCCTCCCCCGCGGCGCCGCCAAAGGGCGTTGCCGATTGGCGCGGGCCGCGTTGACTGCGCCTGATGAAAAAATTCCTCAAGATTCTCGCGGTGCTCTTCTTGCTCGGCGTGATCGCGGTCGTCGCGGCCGGTTTCTTTTTCCTCGGCCCGATCGTCACCAAGACGGTCAACACCATCGGCCCGCGCGTGACCGGCACCAAGGTCGAGCTCGACGCCGCCAAGGTCTCGCCGCTCACCGGCGGCGCCACGCTCGCGGGCCTCTTCGTCGGCAACCCCGAGGGCTGGACCGGCGACAAGGCGATCTACCTCGGCGAACTGCGCGCCAGCCTCCAGCCCGCCTCGCTCCTCCGCGACCACGTGGTGGTCAACGAGGTCTTCATCGACGGCCCCGAGTTCGTCTATGAGCGACGCCTGCTCGGCGGCAGCAACATCGACGCGCTGCTTCGCCAGATCGAGCAAAACACCGGCGGCGGCTCGCGCCCGCCCACCACCACCGAGCCCGACGGCGATCCGAAGCCGCCGATGAAATTCGCCGTGAAGGAATTCCGGGTGCAAAACGCGAAGATGACGCTGATCGCCGCCGGCCGCACCCTCACGATCACGCTCCCCCCGCTCACCATCCGTGACCTCGGCGTGGCCGAGGGCGGCATCACCGCCGACCAGGTGGCAAGCCGCGTGCTCAAGCAGCTCCTCGCGCAGATGGCCGGCGTCGCCGTGGAGGTCTTGAAAGACGTCGGCGCCGGCGCGCTCGAGGGCGGCAAGGAAGGCGCCACCGGGGTGATCAACCGCCTGATCGGGCGCTAAGGGCGGTCACGGAGAATAAAACCGCCGCAAGCGAAAGATCATCGCCGTGCTCGCGCCTGTCACGGCGCCAAGCGGCAGCAGCCACCAGGCCCCAAGAGCCGTCATCCAGCCGCCCGAAGTCCGAACCAACGCGACAAGAATCAACGCGCCGGCAAACAGCCCGCTCGCGCTCGACCACAGTAGAGCCCGTCGCCCGCCAGCCACCACACCACGACGGTAAAGGTGACGCATAAAGAGCGCATGCAACAGGCTGGGCGCGCCGGCGTAGAGGCAGGCCGCGATCAGCACCAAGGGCAGCGTCGCGATTGGCTCCGGCGAACGCTCACGCACGCAGAACACCGCCACCACCCAAGCCGACGCGATGGCCGGGGGCGCGAGGAAATCCACGGCGAATCGGGTGCGGCTCATGGCTGGTGCGATGCGGGACGGGCGCGCCACCGCGCCACGAGTTCGCGCGCCGCGGCCGGCCAATCGGGGTGGCGAAAACAAAACCCCGCCGCGCGTAGTCTCGCCGGCACTACACGGCGGCTCTTCAGCAGCAGCTCGGTCTCGGTGCGCCGCAGCCAGGCCCCGATCTCCAGCAGCCACGCGGGCAGGGGCAGGGCCGCCCGCCGACCGAGCGCGGCGTGGATCGCGGCGACGAAGTCGCGGTTCGGCAACGGGCCGGGCGCGGCGAGGTTGACCGCGCCGTCGAGGTCGTCGCGCGCCAGCAGGAAGCGGATCGCCGCCACGAAATCATGCTCGTGGATCCACGAGACGTGCTGCGCCCCGTCGCCATGCCGGCCGAGCCCCAGCCGACACAGGCTCGCGAAGGCGTCGAACACGCCGCCACGCTCGGCGCCCATCACCATCGCGCTGCGCAGCGCCACCCGCCGCGTGCGCGGCGTGTCGGCAGCGAAAAGCGCGCGCTCCCACTCGCGGGCGATCTCCACGCTGCGCGCCCAGAGCGCCGGCACGCCGGGCTCGGCGCCGCCGAGCGGCCCGCCCGCCTCGTCGCGCGGCGCATCGCCCGGCGCGGCGTGGGCGTAGATCGTGGCGGTCGAGGCGTTGAGCCACGTGCGCGGCGGGTGGCGCGCGGCGGCGATGGCGGCGCCGATCGCGCGGGTGCTCTCGACGCGCGAGGCGAGCATCTGCGCGAGGTTTCGCTCGGTGTAGCGGCAGTCCACGCTGCGGCCGGCGAGGTTGATCACCGCGTCGGCGCCCTCCAGCTCCCCGCACCACGGGCCGGGCGCGCGGCCATCCCAGCCGACGGCGCGGGCCGCGCCCGCCAGCCCGGCTCGCTCGAGCTCGGCGGCGAGACGGGCGGGATCGCGGGTGAGGATCACGCATTCGTGGCCCTCGCGGGTGAAGGCGCGGACCAGGATGCGGCCGAGCCGGCCGGCGCCACCGGGGAGGATGATTTTCATGGCGAGAAGATATCCGGCGGGAATTCGCAGCTCAGTAGTGGCGGCGGACGGGCAGCGCGGGCGGCAGGGGAGCGCCCTCGACGGCGGGCTCGACCGCACGCTCGGGCGCGAGCCCCTTGCGGCGCATTTTGTCGAAGTTGAACATGTTGAAGAAGTGCATCGCGCCGAGCACGAGCAGCACGACGCCGAGCTTGGTGCTCACGAACTCGAAGGCCTCCTGCGCCGTCGTCGGCTTCACCCCGTAGCGCAGCGCGAAGGCGATGAAGCCGACGTTGATGAGATAAAAGCCGACCACGAGCAGGTGGTTGACGGCATCGGCCATGTCCTCGCGGCCGCGAAAGGCCTGGACGAGGAAGACGCGGCCGTTGCGGTGCAGGGTGCGGGCGACCCAGACGGTGAGCGCGACGCTCAACGCCAGATAAACGACGTAGCAGAGGACGGTGATGTTCATGGCTTTGGTTGTTTTGTCGGTTATTTCAGCACTAACAGAAATCTTGGGTGAAAAAAGGGGCTCACTCCGCGAGCTTGAAGATCGAGTCCCCGAGTTTGGCGAGGCGGCGCAGGTTCTTTGGCGCGAGCCGCGTGGCGCGTTCGCCCCAGGCGTCGGCCAGCTCCATAAACTCGAGCATGGCCTCGAGGCGCTCGTCGAGATGCGGGAGCTGCTTGGATTCGGAGGCCTTGGCCTCGGCGACGCACTCGCGCAGGACGGTGAGCGTGGGGTCGAGCTCGCGGCGCTTGCGCTCGCGGATGATGACCCGAAACAAGTCCCACACGTCGGCCGAGGTTTCGAAGTGGTCGCGCCGGTCGCCGAGCGTCTGGGTGGCGCGCACCAGGCCCCAGCCCTGCAACTCCTTGAGGCCGACGCTCACGTTGGAGCGCGCGATGGCGAGCGTCTCGGCGATCTCGTCGGCCGGGAGCGGCTGGGGCGAGAGGTAGAGGAGCGCGTGAATCTGCGCCACCGAGCGGTTGATCCCCCAGCGCGCGCCCATCTCGCCCCAGTGGACGATAAACTTTTTGGCGGTGGCGGGGAGGTTCATAATTTCTGTAATTTCTGAAATGTTGTGCGGCGTCAACAAGGAAACGCACGGCTTGCCTCAAGGCCGGGGCGGCTCCGGCGGCCCCACCGGCGCCGTCTGCCAGTTGAGCCAGACCGTGAGCGTGCGGATGACGAAGGTCGCGCCGATGGTGATGTAGGCCGCGGTCTCGGCGCCCAGCCCGAAGCCCATGCCGGCGACCACGAAGACCACGGCGCCGAAGAAGGCGACGAGCACGTAGAACTGGCCGGGCTTGAAGACCAGCGGCTCCTCGCGCGTGAGCACGTCGCGCAGGATGCCGCCGCCGGCGGCGTTGAGCACGCCCACGAGGATGGCCGCCGGCACGCTCAGCCCGGAGGCGAGCGCCTTTTGCGTGCCAAAGGCGGCGTAGGCGCCGAGCCCGAGCGCGTCGATCGTCGCGATCACGCGGCCGAAGCGCTGCACGCGTTCCCGCAAGAGCACGCCGAGGCAGGCCGCGATCGCCACCACCTGCAGGTAGCGCGCGTCGAGCAGCGCCGCGGGCGGGCCGGACTGGATGAAGAGCCCGTCGCGCAGCAGGCCCCCGCCGAGCCCGCAGATGAGCGCGAGGAAAAACACGCCCACGATGTCGTAGCGCCGCCGAATCGCCGCCAGCGCGCCGGTGAGCGCGAAGGCAAAGGTGGCCGCGAGATCAAAGCCGATGGGGAGGGCGAAGTGGCCTTGGAGCATGCGCAGGTGGGGGCGAGCCCGCACAGAAGCTCGCGGGCGCCGCGCCGGCAAGCGACACGGCGCCGGCGGTCTCCGGCTTCAGGCGTTGCCCGCGCCTTCCGCGGCCCGCGCCCTCCGCCAGGCGAGCGGCGTCATGCCGGTGCGCGCGCGAAACACCCGGATGAAATACGAGGGCTGCGCGAAGCCGCAGGCCCAGCCCACCTCCGCCACCTGGTAGTCGCCCTCCGCGAGCAGCCGCTGGGCGAGCGCCACCCGCTCGGCCGTCACCCACGCCACCACCGAGCTCCCGGTCTCGGCGCGAAATCGCCGCGTGAGGTGATCCGGCGAACAACCCGCCGCCCGGGCGAGCCAGTCCACCGACAGGCGGGGGTCCGCGAGGTGCGCCCGCACCACCGCCCGCGCCGCCTCGACCACCGCGGAGTAGCGTCGCCGCCCCGGGCCGGCCCGCCGGGTTTCCTCCGCCAACACCCGCAGAAACACCCGCACCAGATCCACCGCGAGCTCCCCGGCCCCCTCGCGCTCGCCCCCGGCCCAGGCCCGCTCCGCCTCGTCGAGGTAACGAAAGGCGTCGCGGCCGCGCTCGCTGGTCACCGGCAAGATCGCGCGCGGGGTGATGCGTCGCGCCGCCGCCGTTCCCGATCTCTCGCGCGGCGCGTGCGCCCGGATCAGCGTGAAGCCCGAGCGGACATGGCAGGCGACCACCATCTCGTAGGCGGTCGCGCGGTCGATCGGCGTCTCCGCATGCGGCACCCCGCGCGGCATCAAGCCCGCCTCGCCCGCGGGCAGTTCCCAGCGTTGCTCCGGCCCCTCGAAGCGCGTGGCCCCGCCTAGCTGGATAAACAGTTCCGGGGTCGGGTGAAAATGCGCCCGCGGCCAGCGCCGGTGCAGGCCCACGCTGCGCGCCCGCCGCAGCCGCTCCGGCGCCGCGGCCAGCCCGCGCGCCGCCTCCTCGAGCACGCCTGCGAAGTCGCGCCGGGCCGCGTCGGCCCCGCCTTGCGCTTCCCCCACCCCCGCCACGGCTGGCTCTCTGGTTTCCGCAGGCATCGGATTTTTGTTATTTTCGCGCCAGAATGCGACGCTCCCGCCTTGGAGCAAGCCCCGGTAATTCTCCTACTTTACCCGCCCACCGATTTCTTCCCCACCTCCGACCGCCCACGCCATGTCCTCCTCCGCCAAACCCCTGATCCGCGTCACCGTCTGGGGCGAATACCGCCACGAGAAAAAGAACCCGAAGGTCGCCAAGCTCTACCCGCAGGGCATGCACCAGACCATCGCCGACGCACTCGCCAAGCTCGGCGGGGGCGACTTCGCCGTGCGCACCGCCACGCTTGACGAGCCCGAGCACGGCCTCTCCGACGCCGTGCTCGACTCCACCGACGTGCTCACCTGGTGGGGCCACATGGCGCACGGCGACGTGTCCGACGCCGTGGTCGCCAAGGTCCGCCGCCGCGTGCTCGAGGGCATGGGCCTCATCGTCCTGCACAGCGGCCACTACTCGAAGATTTTCAAGGCCCTGATGGGCGACACCTGCTCGCTCACTTGGCGCGAAGCGACCGACAAGGAGCGTCTCTGGGTCACCTGCCCCTCGCATCCGATCGCGCGCGGCCTGCCGCCCTACATCGAGCTCCCGGCCGAGGAGATGTATGGCGAGCCCTTCGGTATCCCGACGCCGGACGAGTTGATCTTCATCAGCTGGTTTACGGGCGGCGAAGTCTTCCGCTCCGGCGCCACCTGGCGGCGGGGTAATGGGAACATCTTCTACTTCCGCCCCGGGCACGAAACCTACCCCACCTACCACAATCCCCTCGTGCAGCAGGTCATCGCCAATGGCGTGCGTTGGGCCCATTCCGGTCTCCGCATCAAAGACCAAGCCCCCAACATGAAGCCCCTCGAACCCCTCCCGCCCGACCCCGAAGCCGCCGAGCGCCCGACCGAGGGGCATAAGTAAGCCGCCGCCACAGCCAAGGCCCCGTCAAGCTCCCCCAGCCGATGCGTTTTGTCACCAGATTGGTGACAAATTACTTACTCACCGATCCCGCATCCCTCCTCCAATTACCTCCGCTTCCATGCCCTCCGCCAAGCCCGCCCCAAAACCCGCTCCCGCCCGCAAAACCAAAGCCTCCTCCGCGCCCAAGCCCGTCCGCGTCGCCATCCTCGGCACCGGCGGCATGGCCAACCGCCACGCCGAGCTCTACCGGCAGATCCCCGGCGTCGAGCTGGTCGGCGCCTGCGACATCGATCCCGCGCGCGTCGAAGCCTTTGCCCAAAAACACGGGATCCCCGCCGCCGGCTGCTTCACCGATTTCGCCGCCCTCCTCCGCGACTGCCCCTGCGACGCGATCTCCAACGTCACCCCCGACGCCTTCCACGCCCCCCTCTCCATCAAGGCGCTCAAGGCCGGCAAACACGTCCTCTGCGAAAAACCCCTCGGCCTCGACCACGCCGAGACCCGCCGCATGGTCTCCGCCGCCAAAAAGGCCGGCACGGTCGCGATGGTGAACTTCTCCTACCGCGACTGGTCCGCCCTGCAGGCCATCGCCGCCCGCGTGCGCTCCGGCGAAATCGGCGAAATCCGCCACGTCGAGGCCAGCTACCTACAAACCTGGCTCAGCTCGCCCATCTGGGGCGACTGGCGCACCACCCCCGCCTGGCTCTGGCGCCTCTCCACCAAACACGGCTCCAAGGGCGTGCTCGGCGACGTCGGCGTGCACATCGTGGACTTTGCCACCTACGGCGCCGCCGCCCCGATCAAAAAGGTCTTCGCCCGCCTCAAGGCCTTCCAAAAAGCCCCGCGCAACCGCATCGGCGACTACGTGCTCGACGCCAACGACAGCGCCGTGATGCAGGTCGAATTCGCCAACGGCGCCCTCGGCGTCATCCACACCACCCGCTGGGCCACCGGTCATCCCAACCGCCTCGCCCTCAAGCTCCATGGCACCCAGGGCGCCTTCTCCTTCGACTCTGATCTCGGCACCGACACCTACCGGGCCTTTGTCGGCACCGACATCGCCAAGGCCAAGTGGGAGGACGTGAAGGCCGACCCCACGCCCAATAACCACCAGCGCTTCATCGCCGCCATCCGCGCCGGCGGGGCCACGCACCCCGAGGCCCAGCCCGACTTCGCCCGCGGCAGCGAGGTCCAGCGCGTGCTCGACGCCTGCTTCGAGAGCGAAGCCAGCGGCCGTCCCGTGCGGGTCTGATCGCTTTGGAGTGCGAAGCCTCGGCTTCGCTTTCGACGGCGGCCTCGGCGCGCCGCCCTCTCCGTTTTCGCCAAATTTGCCCCTTAAACCGCCCGATTTCGGCCATTTTTCGGCCGATTTCGGGCATTTTTATGTCCTTACCGCACCGGCTGCACGCCTTGGTTCCCCCTTCGCCCACGGATGCTAGTTAAGCCAAAAATCGCGCGATTTAACCCGATTTCGGCCCATTTTTCGCCGATTTCAGCCCATTTTCACCCAAAACCGGCCCGAAATTGGGGTTTGCTTTCGCCAAGCCCGGAATCATTGAACGCAGCTCAACCCGGCCCGGTCTAAAAGCCCGTCGCCGCACTTCAACTCAACCCAGGCCCTCCCTTGGACCTCAAACAAATCAAGCAACTCATCGAGCTCATGCAGCGCTCCGACCTCACCGAATTCGCGGTCGAGGAGGAGGGCTTCAAGATCAAGATCGCCCGTGCCGCCGGCGCCAGCGCCGCGCCCATCGTCGTCGCCGCCGCGCCTGTTGCCTCCGCTCCGACCGCCGCTCCGACCGCCGCTCCGGCCCCCGTGGCCGCCTCCGCCGCCCCGGCCGCGGCTCCCGCCGCACCCGCCGCCTCCGGCGCCGACGAGGCCGGCATCGTTTACGTGAAGAGCCCCATGGTCGGCACCTTCTACAAAGCCGCCTCCCCGGAATCGAAGCCCTTCGCCGAAGCCGGCACCAAGATCACCGAGACCAGCGT
>JAUWBD010000260.1 GCA_030605125.1 Verrucomicrobiota bacterium
GCCCCAGGTGAACTTGTCGATCGACTGGGTCTCGTGCAGGCCGGTGAGGCGGAAGTGGTTGTCGGGGCCGTAAACGGCGACGTGCTCGGACATGTTCTTGGCGAAGGCGGCCATGAGCTTCTCGAAGTATTCTTTGCCGCCCACTTCGCGCATGAACTTGGTGGAGAAGTTGGAGTGCATGCCGGAGCCGTTCCAATCGAGGGGCTCATTGTAGGAGCCGCGCAGGGGCTTGCAGTGGAATTCGACGTCGATGCCGTATTTTTCGCAGAGACGGAGGAGGAGGTAGCGGGCCATCCAGACGTCGTCGGCGGCCTTCTTGGAGCCCTTGCCGAAGATCTGGAACTCCCACTGGCCCATCGCGACTTCGGCGTTGATGCCCTCGTGGTTGATGCCGGCATCGAGGCAGAGGTCGAGGTGCTCCTCGACGATCTCGCGGGCGACATTGCCGACGTTCTTGTAGCCGGCGCCGCAGTAGTAGGGGCCCTGGGGGGAGGGGAAGCCGCCTTCGGGGAAGCCGAGCGGACGACCGTCTTGGTAGAGGAAGTATTCCTGCTCGAAGCCGAACCAGGTGTCGGCGTCGTCGAGGATGGTGGCGCGGGAGTTGGAGATGTGGGGGGTGCCGTCGGCGTTGAGCACCTCGCACATCACGAGCACGCCGTTCTTGCGGGTGCTGTCCGGATAGACGGCGACGGGCTTCAGCACGCAGTCGGAGCTGCCGCCGGGCGCCTGGCGGGTGGAGCTGCCGTCGAAGCCCCAGAGGGGGAGCTCCTCAAGCTTCGGGAAGCTCGCGAATTCCTTGATCTGGGTCTTGCCGCGCAGATTTTGCACGGGCTTGTAGCCATCGAGCCAGACGTATTCGAGTTTGTATTTAGCCATGGATGTGGAGGTTGAGGGAAAGAGGGCTTGGGGCCGAAGCACCCTTCCGCACATTTGCGGATGGGCCACCGGACAAAACCCGAGGCCACGGTTTCAGCACCCGGTGTGCCAGCAATGAAAAAAATTGCTGCTTCCGGCGGGATGCGGGGGCGCAGGGGGTAAACGCAATCTTTCGGCGTCGCCGGCTGGTCAAAAATGTCCATTCCGTCGTCGCGGAGCGCTTGCGGACGGGGCGGGGCTCCGGATGCTGGGCATTTTCGACCATGGAGCAGATGAAGGACACGCGGCGGGCCTTGGTGCGCATCGGCTATGATGGTCGCGTGCACAAAACCTTCCGCGGGCATCAGGCGCGGGAACGCTTCCAAAACGAGGCTCGGGTCTTGCGCTATTTGGAGTCGAAGGGCTGCGATTACGTGCCGCGCGTGATCGAGGCGCACGAGGACGAGCTGCGCCTGGTGACGACCAGTTGCGGGCAGCGGGTGGACTACATCGCGCCCGAAAAGGTGAAGCAGATCTTCGCCGATCTGGAGAACGACTTCCGCGTCCGCCACGAGGACGCCTATGCGCGCAACATCACCTACTCGGCGCAGGCCGGGCGCTTTTGCGTGATCGATTTCGAGTTCGCCGAGATCCTCGATCCGGCCGCGCCGCCGGGCCCGAAGCTCGACCTGCCGATGCCCGACGCCCCGCGGGGCGATTGAGCGAAGCGCGCCTTGCCGTCCGCCCCGTCCCGCGCCCTTCTCCCTGCCTCCCGTCACTTCCATGTCCGACACGCCTCCCGCCGCGCTCCACTGGTCCGGCCTCACGCATCGCGGAAAAGTTCGTCCCAACAACGAGGACACTTTCCTCGCGCTCAATTTCGACGGCCACGAGGTCCGTTATCTCGGCAAGGTCGGCGAGGCCCACCTCGGCTCGGGCGACTACGTCTTCGCGGTGAGCGACGGCATGGGCGGGGCGCACGCGGGCGAATTCGCCAGCCGCATCGCGATCCAGAAAATCACGCGCCTGCTGCCGCGCGCCTTCCGCCTCTCGGCGGCCGGGCTCGAGGCGGGTTTCAGCGACGTGTTGCGCGAGCTCTTCGACGCGATCCACCAGGAGCTCATGCAGCTCGGGCGCAGCTACAGCGAATGCGCCGGCATGGGCGCCACGCTCACCCTCGCCTGGTTCACGCCGCAGTGGGTTTACTTCGGGCACATCGGCGACACGCGCCTCTACTACCTGCCGCGCGAGGGCGGCATCCGCCAGCTCAGCCACGACCACAGCTTCGTCGGCTGGCTGCGCCGCCAAGGGCAGATCAACGAGCGCGAGGCCCGCGACCACCCGCGGCGCAACGCCCTCCAGCAGGCGCTCGGCGCCGGGCACCAGTTCATCGATCCGCAGGTGGGCGCGGTGGCGCACCGGCCGGGCGACCGTTTCCTGCTGTGTTCCGACGGCGTGAACGACGGCCTCTGGGACCACCGCATCGAGGAGCTGGTGCGCGCGCCGTCGGAGGCCCGCCTGCACCAGCCGGCCGCGGTGCGCCTGGTCGAGGAGGCGCTCGACAACTCCGGCCGCGACAACCTCACCGCGCTCGTGATCGAGGTGGGCGAGCCCGCGCCCCCGCCGCCGCGGCCCGTCGCGCCGGCGATCGACACCGCCTCGCCCTGAGCCGCCTCCGGCATGGAAACGGCTGCGCCACGGGGCTCGCCCTTCGCCATGAATCCATCGGAACCTCCTGCCGCCCCTTCCCGCTCCGGGCGGCATCTGCTCTTCGTTTACGGCACGCTCAAGCGCGGCGGCGCCAACCACGGCTGGATGGCGGGGCAGACCTATCTCGGCGAGGCGATCACCGGGCCCGGGATGACCTTGTATTCACTCGGAGACTACCCCGGCTTGGTGGCCGAGCCCTCGGACCGGGAGGGCGTGCGCGGCGAGCTCTGGGCGGTGGACGACGCGGCGCTGGCGCGGCTCGACGAGTTCGAGGGGGTGGCCGAGGGGCTGTATGCGCGCGAGCCGGCGCGCCTCGCGGACTATCCGCGGGGGATGACTCGGGTCGAGGCCTCGCGCGCGGAGCTCTACCGCTACCTGCGCAAGGTGGACCGCCGCGCGCGGATCGGTTCCACCTGGCGCGTGTGATGGCGGGCGGGGCGGAGGAGGCTTTTCCGTTTTCGCTCACCGGCTTTCGCCGCTGGCGAGCGCCACCTCGCGGCGGATTGGCTCCAGCCGATAGACGCTGCCCTCGCCGTGGTCGGTGACGACGTAAACGAAACCGTCCGGGCCCTGCCGAACGTCGCGGATGCGGCCCACCGTGCCGTCGAGCACGACCTCCTCGTCCACGACTCGCCCGTCGCGCAGCTCCAGGCGGCGGAGCTGCTCGGAGAGCAGGAAGCCGGCGAACAGATGCCCGCGCCACGCGGGGAAGTTTTCCCCGTTGTGAAAGGCGAGCCCGGACGGGGCCTTCGACTCTTCCCAGACGCGCACCGGCGGGCGCACGCCCGGAGCCTCGCGGCCGATGCCGATGGGTTGGCCGGTGTCATACTCCACGCCAAACGCCACCTGCGGCCAGCCGTAGTTGGCCCCGCGCTTGACGCGGTGCAGCAGGTCGCCGCCGCGCGGGCCGTGTTCGGTCGTCCAGATCTCGCGCGTCTCCGGGTGGATGGCGACGCCCTGGTTGTTGCGATGGCCGAAGGAGTAGATCTCCGGCCGCAGGTTTCCGGGGGCCGCGCCGACGAAGGGATTGTCGGGCGGAGCGCCGCCGTCCTCGCGGAGGCGGATGAAGGAGCCGGCGGGGTCGGCCAGGTTTTGCGAGCCGCGGCGCAGGCCCCGGTCGCCGATGGTGAACACGACCGTGCCGTCGCCGGGGAACACGATGCGCGAGCCGTAGTGCCGGCCGGGGTTGGCGCGGGGCGACTGCACGTAGAGGATTTGCAGGTCCTCGAGCCCGTCGGAGGCGGCGTTGAGGCGGGCGCGGGCGAGGGCCGTGCCGGTGGCGAGCTTGGAGTCGTCGGTCACGGGATCGTCGTCTCC
>JAUWBD010000214.1 GCA_030605125.1 Verrucomicrobiota bacterium
GGCGGCGGCGAGGATGGCCTGGGCGGCGGCGATGGCTTCGGGGGTGATGGCCGAGCCGATGGGGAAAATCGGAGCAGGGGCGGCGGCCGGAGCGGGGGCGGCGGGGGCCGGCGTGGCGGCGAGCGGCAACTCGGCGGGAGCCTGTGCGTCGTCGGCGGGCGCGGCGGATTTTTTTGCCGGGCCACGGCGGGCGGAGGTTTTCTTGACGGGCATGGAGATCTAAAAGTGGGGGCGGTGGAGGAGACAAAGTTGCGCCGGGAGGCGCGAACGCGGCGGGCACGCGCTTGACGCTGTGCAAAGCGATCAGGATAAGGGCCGCGCGTATTTGCTAATGGCGCCCATGAGCGGCGCACGCGTAACCCCAAACCTAAACAGCACCTCAACGTGTCGGATCAAAACATCACTTCCGTGTCCCGTGAAAAACGGGTGTTCAAACCAACGGCTGAGTTCCAGCGCCAAGCTAACCTTGGCAGTATGTCGGCTTACAAGAAGCTCCATGCGGAATCTGTCAACGCTCCAGAAAGCTTCTGGAAACGCATGGCCACCGAGCACCTCGTGTGGCGAAAGCCCTTCAAGAAGGTGCTCCAGTGGAAGGCGCCGACCGCGAAGTGGTTCGTCGGCGGCACGCTCAACGTTTCCGAAAACTGCCTCGACCGCCACCTCGGCACCGCGCGCGAAAACAAGGCCGCGATCATCTTCGAGGGCGAGCCGGGCGACGTGCGGACCATCACCTACAAGCAGCTTCATTTCCACGTCTGCCGCCTCGCGCACGTCTTCGAAAACCTCGGCGTGGGCAAGGGCGACCGCGTGGCGATCTACATGCCGATGATCCCCGAGGCGATGATCGCGATGCTCGCCTGCGCGCGCGTCGGCGCGATCCACACCGTGATCTTCGGCGGCTTCTCGCCCGAGGCGGTGAAGGACCGCATCAACGACTGCCAGGCCAAGCTCGTCGTCACCGCCGACGGCGGCTGGCGTCGCGGCAAGATCATCGAGCTCAAGGCCGCGGTGGACCGCGCTCTCGAGCACACGCCCTCCGTGCAGGCCGTGCTTGTGGTCAAGCGCACCGGCCAGCCGGTCAACATGCATGAGGGCCGCGACATCTGGTGGCACGACGCCTGGAAGGGCGGCCCGAACCAGCACAAGGCGAAGGCCTTCGACTCCGAGCACCCGCTCTTCATCCTCTACACCTCCGGCTCCACCGGAAAACCCAAGGGCGTGCTCCACACCTCGGCCGGCTACCTGCTCGGCGCGAAGTTGTCCTCCCACTACATCTTCGACCTGAAGGAAAACGACCGCTACTTCTGCTCCGCCGACATCGGCTGGATCACCGGCCACAGCTACGTCGTTTACGGCCTGCTCTCCAACGGCTCCACGGTCTTCCTCTACGAGGGCGCGCCCAACCAGCCCGAGCCGGACCGGTTCTGGGAGATGATCGACCGCCACGGTATCACGATTCTCTATACGGCGCCGACCGCGATCCGCGCCTTCATGCGCTGGGGCGACAACTACGTCCTCAAGCACCGCCTCGATTCGCTCCGCCTCCTCGGCTCGGTCGGCGAGCCGATCAACCCCGAGGCCTGTATGTGGTATCACAAGATGATCGGCAAGGGCCGCTGCCCGATCGTGGACACCTGGTGGCAGACCGAGACCGGCTCGATCATGATCGCGCCGCTCCCCGGCGTCACCCCGACCAAGCCCGGCTCCGCCACTCTGCCCTTCTTCGGCGTCAAGGCGATGGTCGTGGACGAGAAGGGCAAGGAAGTCCCGCGCGACAGCGGCGGCAAACTCGTGATCACCCAGCCCTGGCCCTCGATGCTGCGCACGCTCTGGAACGACGCCCCGCGCTTCAAGCAGGCCTACTTCTCCGAGTTCCCGAGCAAGCCCGACTGGTATTTCACCGGCGACGGCGCGCGCCAGGACAAGGACGGCTACTTCTGGATCGTCGGCCGCATCGACGACGTGCTCAACATCTCCGGCCACCGCATCGGCACCGCCGAGGTCGAGAGCGCGCTCGTCGCGCACCCGGCCGTCGCCGAGGCCGCCGCCGTGGGCAAGCCCGACGAGCTCAAGGGCCAGGCCCTGGTGGTCTTCGTCTCGCTCAAGAACGGCGTCACCGCTTCCGAGGAGCTGAAGGAGCAACTCCGCGCCTTCGTCGGCAAGGAGATCGGCTCTTTCGCCAAGCCCGACCAGATCCGCATCGCCGCCGCCCTGCCGAAGACGCGTTCCGGAAAAATCATGCGCCGCATCCTCAAGCAGGTCGCCGCCGGCGGCGAGGTGAAGGGCGACACCAGCACGCTGGAGGACTTCTCCGTCGTCGCCGCGCTCCAGGCGGAGGACTGAGCGGAGAACATCGCCCCGGCGCCCGCTGATCCAAGCGAGTGGTGCGCCGGGGGCATGGGCTCGGTCTCCCGCCTCGGCGCCCGCCCATGTTGCGGGCCCGGGGCGACGCTCATTTTGCCTGCTTGACACCGCCGCGCCCGCCGCGTGTTTTCCAACCTTTTCCAAATCCGCAGCCCTCTTCCCTCGACCTTACATGGCCCTCAAAATCCGCCTCTCCCGCATCGGCTCGACCCACAATCCGGTCTATCACGTGGTTGTCGCCGAAGCCCGTTCCCGCCGTGATGGCGCCGCCACCGAGATCCTCGGCACCTACAATCCCCGCGCCAAGAAGGACGCCCTCACCCTGAAGGTCGAGCGCGCCGACTACTGGATCTCCAAGGGCGCCCTCCCCACCGACACCGCCCGCGCCCTCATCAAGAAGGCCCGCGCCGCCGCCGCTCCGGCCGCCTAAAGTCCGGCCAGCTCGACAGCCTTTCCGGCGCCTCGGATTCACGTCCGGGGCGTTTTCGTTTTCTCCGCCCCCTGTCACTCCGACTCGCCGCGCCCGCCACCCGCCATGCCGCTCCAGATCGACGTGCTCACGTTGTTCCCGCGCATGCTCGACGGCTTCCTCGCCGAGAGCATCCTCGGCAAGGCGATCGAGGCCGGTCGCCTCGGCGTCACCGTGCACGACCTGCGCGCCTGGTGCACCGACAAGCACAAGACCGCCGACGACCGCCCCTTTGGCGGCGGCGCCGGCATGGTGATGAAGCCCGAGCCCGTCGTCGCCGCCATCGAGCAGCTCCAGACCCCCGGCTGCCGTCGCATCTACCTCACGCCCGACGGCGTGCCCTTCAGCGAGAAGCTCGCGCGCGAACTCTCGACCGAGCGTCACCTCGTCTTTCTCAGCGGCCACTACGAAGGCATTGACCAACGCATCCGCGACACCGTCATCGATCAGGAGATCAGCATCGGCGACTACGTGCTCACCAACGGCACCCTGCCGGCCGCCGTCGTCATCGACGCCCTCGCGCGCTTCATCCCGGGCGTGCTCGGGGACGAAAATTCGTTGACACACGAATCCTTCACCGGTCGTTTGCTCGACTTCCCGCAATACACGCGTCCCGCCGAATTTCGAGGTCAGTCCGTTCCGAAAGTGCTCCTTTCGGGCAACCACGCTGAGATCGAGAAGTGGCGACACGCCAAACGCGTGGAAAAAACCCGCCTCGTCCGACCCGATTTGCTCCAGCTTCCCACACCGCCTTTACCGTCATGAACCCGATTATCAAAGAGATCACCGCCGCCCAGATCCGCAACGTTCCCTCCTTCAAGGTGGGCGACGGCGTCAAGGTGCACACCAAGGTCCGCGAGGGCGACAAAGAGCGCGTGCAGCTCTTCTCCGGCATCGTCATCGCCCGCAAGGGCCACGGCATCCACGAGACCTTCACCGTCCGCCGCATCAGCTACGGCGAGGGCGTCGAGCGCGTGTTCCCCGTCAACTCCCCCAACATCGAGAAGATCGAGGTGGATCGCGAGTCCGAGATCGGCCGCGCCCGTCTCTACCACCTGCGCGACCTGAAGGGTAAGGCCGCCATGCAGGTCAACGTGAAGCGCTACGACAGCTCCGCCGCCGCCGAGGCCGCCAAGGCCTGAGCGCCGCCGCACGCTTTTTCCTTCTTCTTGAAGGCCCCGACCGTCAGGTCCGGGGCCTTTTTGTTTGTTTGGAGTGCGGAGCCTTGGCTCCGCTTTTGACGAGGCGTCTCTGCGTCTCGCCATTTTCGCGAGCTCGCGTGCGGAGCCGAGGCTCCGCACGCCAGATAAGATCCGCACAAAACCGATTCATCGGCCGGACTGTTCCCTCTCCGCACCTTTTTTCATGTCCTTTGTGCTTCCCCCGCCGCGCATCGGCTTTCTACTCCTCGACCTTTAGCGCCTCGCGCGTCCGCTCCGTCCCTCACTCCCTCACTCCCTCACTCTCCCATCCCTTTTCCACCTATGGCACTAGACCTCGCCCTCCTCGCACAAGCCGCCAACCAGGCCCGTGGCCTCGCCATGGACGCCGTCCATAAGAGCAACTCCGGCCATCTCGGCCTCCCGCTCGGCGCCGCCGAGATCGGCGCCGCCCTCTACGGCGGCGTGCTCTCGCACTGCCCCAGCGCCCCCCGCTGGCTCAACCGCGATCGCTTCGTCCTCTCCGCCGGCCACGGCTCCATGTTCATCTACTCCTGGCTGCACCTCAGCGGCTACGACCTGCCCATCGAGGAGGTCCGCAACTTCCGCCAGCTCCACTCCAAGACCCCCGGCCACCCCGAGTTCCACGAGACCCCCGGCGTCGAGTGCACCACCGGCCCCCTCGGCCAGGGCATCGCCAACGCCGTCGGCTTCGCCGTCTCCGGCAAGATGGCCGCTGCCCGCTTCAACACCGAGACGCACCAGATCTTCGACAGCCACGTGATCGCCCTCGCCGGCGACGGCTGCATGCAGGAAGGCGTCGCCCTCGAGGCCGTTTCCTTCGCCGCCCACCAGAAGTTGGACAACCTCATCCTGATCTTCGACTCCAACGACGTCACCCTCGACGCGATGGCCGACAAGACCCAGAGCGACGACACCGCCAAGCGCTTCAAGGCCCTCGGCTGGAACGTCCAGACCATCGACGGCCACGACATCGCCGCCGTCGCCAAGGCCGTCGCCAAGGCCAAGAAGGCCACCGGCGCTCCCAACCTCATCATCGCCAAGACCACCATCGCCAAGGGCATTCCCGAGGTGGCCGGCACCAACAAGGGCCACGGCGAGGCCGGCGCGAAGTTCGTCGATGCCGCCCGCGCCGCCCTCGGCCTCCCCGCCGACCAGCACTTCTTCGTCAGCGACGAGGTCCGTGCCCACTTCGACGGCCTGAAGAAGAAGGCCGAGCGCAACTACAAGAAGTGGAAGAAGCTCTTCGCCGAGTGGGCCGCCGCCAACCCCGAGAAGGCCGCCCTCCTCGAGAGCGCCGCCACGCCCGTATCCGCCGAGGAACTACTCGCCGCCGTGCCCGCCTTCGCGCCCGACGTGAAGCTCGCCTCGCGCGCCGCCGGCCAGCAGGTGCTCCAGCCCCTCGCCGCCAAGCTGCCCCTCCTCGTCGGCGGCTCGGCCGACCTCTACGGCTCCACCCTCAACTACATCGCGAGCGACAAGGATTTCGACGCCAGCAACCCCGCCGGCCGTAACATCCGCTTCGGCATCCGCGAGCACGCCATGGCCGCCATCGCCAACGGCATCGCCTACGACGGCCTCTTCAAACCCTCGGTCGCCACCTTCCTCGTCTTCGCCGACTACTCGCGCCCCGCGATGCGCCTCGCCGCGCTCTGCAAGCTGCCCGTCACCTACATCTACACCCACGACTCCGTGGGCGTGGGCGAGGACGGCCCGACGCACCAGCCGGTCGAGACCGTCTCCGGCCTGCGCGTCATCCCCGGCCTCGACGTCATCCGCCCCGGCGACCCCGAGGAGACCGCCGGCGCCTTCGCCGCCGCCCTCAGCCGCGCCGACGGCCCGACCCTCCTCGCGCTCTCCCGCCAGGCCATGCCGATCCTCAACGAGATCCCGGTCGAGACCCGCCGCAACGGCGTGCTGCAGGGTGGCTACGTCGCCGTGCGCGAGACCGCCGAGCTCACCCACATCCTCCTCGCCACCGGCTCCGAGCTCTCGCTCGCCGTCGCCGCCGCCAAGCAGCTCGGCGCGGGCGCGCGCGTCGTCTCGATGCCCTCCTTCGAGCGCTTCAAGCGCCAGTCGGCCGAGTATCGCGAGAACGTTCTCCCGTCCTCCTGCCGCAAGCGCGTCGCGATCGAGGCGGGCGTCACCGGCCTCTGGTATCAATTCGTGGGCCTCGACGGCAAGGTGGTCGGCATCGACCGCTTCGGCATGAGCGCCCCCGGCGGCACCGTGATGAAGGAGCTCGGCATCACCGCCGAGGCCGTCGTCGCCGCCGCGCAGAGCCTGTAATAGAAAAACACGTTTCTTGTTATTCGCGAAGAGAGGCGGCCCCGAAAGGGGCCGCCTTTTTTTGTGGGGTCGTCGCGTGCGAGATCCCGCAGTTGCGGGACGCCCGCGTTGCGGCCCACAATCCCCAACCGGCATTCGCCAGCGAACGCCCTGCGGGCTCGATGTGAAATTTAGTTCACCTGTCGCGTCGCTGACTCCGTTGCCTCGGAGGTCTTGCGTCCCTCCTTTCACATGAGCACCTCCTCCGACTACCTTCACTCGATGTTCTCCCTCGCCGGCAAAGTCGCCGTCGTCATTGGCGGCACCGGCGAACTCTGCGGCGCCATGGCCGAGGGCATCGCCGCCGCCGGAGCCGAGACCGTCCTGGTGGGCCGCAATGTCGAGAAAGCGCAGGCGCGCCTCGACCGCATCGCCGCCGCCGGCGGCAAGGCTTGGTTCCACGCCGCCGAGGCCAGCAGCAAGGCCGAGCTCGAGGCGCTTCTCGCCGCGGTGCTGGCCAAGCACGGCCGCGTTGATATCGTAGTGAACGGCGCGGGCATCAACTCCGCCACGCCCTTCCTCGATATCACCGAAGAAGAGGTCGATCGCATCCTTCGCGTGAATTACAAGAGCGTGTTTTTGGGCTGCCAGGTTTTTGGTAAATACTTGGTGGAGCGCGGCCAGGGCGGCTCTATTATCAATCTTGGCTCCATGTCCGGCGTGGTGCCGCTGTCCCGTGTATTTACTTACTCCGCCAGCAAGGCCGCCGTGCACAACCTCTCCAAAAATCTCGCGCGCGAGTGGGCGCCGAAAAACGTGCGCGTGAACGTGCTCGTGCCCGGCTTCTTCCCCGCCGAGCAAAACCGCAAGGTCCTCACGCCCGATCGCGTGGCCTCCATCATGGGGCACACCCCGATGAAGCGCTTCGGAGAGGCGAAGGAACTCATTGGTTCCACGCTACTTCTGGCGAGTGATGCCGGCTCTTTCGTCACCGGCGCCGAGATCATCGTGGACGGCGGCTACCATGCCATGACCATTTGATCGCCGGTGCCGGCGTCGATATATCGAGATTGTAGAAAACCTGCGATATTTATACTATCTAATATATTCGCTTGATAAATCGGCGGCGCCGCGTTCTCGTGGCGCCGCTATGTTTAACGACCAACTCGCCAAGATCGAAAAAGCCAAGGCGGAGATCGCCGCCGCCGAAGCCAAGCTCGCCGCCGACCGCGTCACCGCGCTGGCCAAGCTCCCGGGTGACTTCGGTTACGACAACCTCAATGCCTTTATCAAGGCGGTGAAGGCCGCTTACGGC
>JAUWBD010000029.1 GCA_030605125.1 Verrucomicrobiota bacterium
CCGCTGTGCACGTGCAGCACGGTCTCGGCGAGCGAGCGGATGAAGTGCACGTCGTGGGAGATGAAGATCAGCGTGCCGGTGTAGCCTTTGAGCGCGTTGACCATCGCGTCGATCGAGGGGATGTCGAGGTGCGTGGTCGGCTCGTCCATCAGGAGCAGATTCGGCGGATCGACGAGGAGGCGGGCGAGGTTGAGGCGGGATTTTTCGCCGCCGGAGAGCACGCCGACCTTTTTGTGCACGTCGTCCTTGCGGAAGAGGAAGCTGCCGAGGATGGCGCGAGCCTGTTGCTCGGTGAGCTGGTTCTCGTTGGTGCGCAGCTCCATCATCATCTCGAAGACGGTGGCGTCCTCGCGCAGGGTGTCGGTGCGTTGCTGGGCGAAGTAGCCGGCGGTGACATTGCTGCCGAGCTCGCGCACGCCGCCTTGGATGGGAATGGTGCCTGCGAGGATCTTGAGGAGGGTGGATTTGCCGGCGCCGTTGGGGCCGACGAGCACGGTGCGTTGGCCGCGCTCGGCGACGAAGTTGAGGTCGGTGTAAACGACTTTCTCGCCATAGGCCTGGCGGACGTTTTTCAGCTCGATGACCTTGAGGCCGGAGCGCGGGGGCTGGGGGAAGCGGAAGTTGATGCGCTTCAGCTCCTCGGTGGGCTCCTCGATGGCGTCCTCCTTGAGGCGTTCGATCTGCTTCTCCTTGGATTTGGCGCGGGAGGCCATGGAGGCCTTGGCGCCGAAGCGGTCCACGAACTTTTGCAGGTGGGCGATCTCGCGCTGCTGGTTTTTGAACTGGGCGGCGAGCTGCTCCTTGCGGGCCTCGCGCTCGCGGAGGAAGTCGTCGTAGTTGCCGTGGTAGTAGTGGAGCGTGCCGGCGCGCAGCTCGAGCATGCCGGTGCAGAGGGCGTTGAGGAAGGCGCGGTCGTGGGAGATGACGACGAGGCCGCCGGGGTAGCGGGTGAGGTAGTCCTGGAACCAGAGGAGGGCCTCGAGATCGAGGTGGTTGGTCGGCTCGTCGAGGAGGAGGAGGGCGGGCTCGGCGACGAGGAGGCGCGCGAGGTGGGCGCGCATGATCCAGCCGCCGGAGAAGGATTTCGCGGGTTTCTCGGCGTCGCCTTCCTTGAAGCCGAGGCCGGCGAGGATGGTGCGGGCGCGGGGCTCGAGGGTGTAGTCGATGTCCCAGTTGTCCTCGGTGGGTTCGAGGGCCTTGCCGGAGGTGGCGATGGTGAGGATGGTCTCGTCGCCGACGGGCGCGGATTCCTGGGGAAGGTAGCCGAAGTCGGCGCCGCGTTCCCACTCGATGGTGCCGGTGTCGGGGCGTTCCTCGCCGAGGATGAGGCCGAAGAGGGTGGATTTGCCGGCGCCGTTGGGGCCGATGAGGCCGAGGCGGTCGGTGCGGGCGATAAACAGGGAGACGTCCGAGAAGAGTTCGCGGGTGCCGTAGGACTTGGAGACGTCGGAGATCGTGAGCATGAACCGGGCAAAAGATGCAGCGGAGTGGCGCGGGGCGACAAAAAATGCCACGCCCGTCCACGCCGGGCCCCCGTCTTCGGGCTTCGCCCTCGGCCCGGCCCGTCCGCCAAACTGTCACCCAATGGGTGACAATTTCCGCTCAGCCAAGGGGCGGCGTGGGGGCGAAAGTGTCACCCAATAGGTGACAATGTGCCGGTGGCGGGCGGGTCAGCGTCTGCGCGGAGGCTGGATCGAGAAGGAAACGGTGGGGGGCGGGGCGTCCTCCTCGGCGGGGGCGGGGGGCGGGAGCGGTTGCGCGGCCACCGGGCGAGGGGTGGCAGCGTAGGCCGGAATGGGAGCGGGGGCGGAGGCGGTGCGGGGAGCGCGGACGAGGACGACCACGAGGCTGACGACGAGGAGGGCGACGGCGGCGAGGGCGAGGGCGGGGGCGGCGCGCATCCAGGCGGGGCGGGCGTCCCAGTCGTCGAGGGCATCGAGCATGGCGGCGGCTTCGGGGTGGCCGGGCTCTTGGCGGGCGAGTTGTTGCCAGAGGCGGCGGGCGCGGGGGTAGTCGCCGCGGCGGGTGACGATGACGGCGAGCGTGTGGAGCGCGAGGGGTTCGTCGGGGAGGGAGGAGGCGCCGTCGGGCGCGAGGTGGCGTTCGGCTTCGTCGGGGCGGCCGGCCTCGGCGAGTTCGCGGGCTTGGAGGAGGCGAAGGGCGAGCGGGATGGCGGACATGGGGCGGGGGTGTTTGCGCGGCCGCGGGGCGGCCGCGGGCTCAGCCGACGACGGTGGATCCGTAGGCGGAGCTGGTGGCGGCGGGGGTGGGGGGCAGGAGAGCTTGGAGTTTGAAGATCGTTTCCTGGAGCGCGGCGATGTCGTGGGTCGCGATCTCGGCGCGGCCGCGGGCGATGAGCGGATCGGCGGCGGCGGGGTCGAGCAGGTGGTCGCGGTAGTCGGCGAGCGACTCGAAGTGTTTTATCCAAAAGGCGGGGAGGCGGGTCTCGAGGGCGGAGCGCACGTCCTCGAGCTCGGCCAAGCGGAGGCGGAGGCGGTCGGTGCGACGCTCCTTGAGGGAGCGCTCGAGGCGGTCGGAGACCTGGCGGAAGCGGGTGCGCTCCTCGCGGGTGCCGTGCATCTCGACGAGCTTGCGAAGCTCATCGAGACGGGCCTGCGCCTCGCGGGCGGCGGCGGGCCAGGCGAGGCGGGCTTCGTGGGCGTCGATCTGGAGCTTGAACTCGAGGAGGTCGCGCTCGGCGCGGAGGAGTTCGTCCATGTCGGGCTCGGGGCGTTCGAGGACTTGGCGGAGGCGGGTGGCGAGCGAGGCGGAGGGGAGGGCGCGGAGGGGGCGGATGCCGGGGTCGCCGACGGGCGAGGTGGAGAGTAGGCGCTCGATGCGCGCAAACTCGGCTTCGAGATCTTGCAGCAGCGTGGCGGCGGAGGGCTGGCGCGATTCGCCGCCGAGCTCAATGCGGGCGGGGAACTCGGCGTCGAGGAGGGGGACGTAGGCGACGACGTCGAGCAGGCGCGAGGGGTCGAGGCGGAGGGTGACCTCGACCTCGGTGCCGACGGGAAGCTCGCGCGAGAGGGAGTCGGCGGAGATCTCGATGGCGCCGACGAGGAGGTTGCGGTCGGCGCGGTCCTGGCCGCCTTCGACGACGGGGATGCGGAGGAGGCTGGAGGCGCCGCGCGCGACGGGGGTGGCGGTGCGGTAGGAACGGGTGCTCTTGGCGGGGAGGTGTTGGCCTTTGTCGAAGTGGATGGAGACGGTGTTGTCGGCGCGGGCGACCCCGATGCGGTGGATGACGGTCTGGTCCTCGACAACGAGGCCGAGGGTGTAGGTGAAGCGGTCGGGGGAGACGGGGAGGAGGGCGCCGCGGGCGTCGCGAATCTCGACGAGGAACTGGTTGGGCGCGTCGCGCTCGGCGCGGGCGGTGAGTTGGAAGGTGCCGTCGGAGCGGAGGGCGGTGCGGCCGCCGCGCCATTTGGTGCCGGCGTGGACGAGCTCGACGGTGCAGGTGGCGAGGTCGAGGGGGGCGTCGGGCGCGGGTTGCAGGCGGCCGCCGACGATGGGTTCTGGGTCGGTGCCGACGGGTTTGTAGATGAGCGTGAGGCTGTGCGGGGAGCCGGCGGGGGCGGGGGTGGAGACGGAACGAGCCTTGGTGGGGAGGGGCTGGGAGGAGGCGAAGAGGGCGGCGCCGCGAGCGACGACGGTGAGGGGATCCACGGAGAAGTCGGCGGGGATGGGCAGCAGGCCGGCGAGGGTCTCGCGGAAGTAGGGGGCGAGGGTGGGGCCGCCGACGAAGATGAGTTTCTCGATCGCGGAGGGCGCGAGGTCCTTGGCCTGGATGGTGCGGAGGGCGATGGAGGCGGACTTGAGGATGAGGGGCTCGCAGACGCGGGCGAGATCGGCGCGGGTGAGCTCGGTCTCGTAGAGGAGAGGCTCGGGGCCGAGGGAGCGCAGCGAGATTTCGAGGATGGTGCGGGTGGAGCGCGAGAGATCGATCTTGGCGGTCTCGGCGGCGGCCTTGAGGCGGAGGAGATCGTGGCGGTGGCGAGCCTCGCCGCGGCGGAAGCCGGGGGCCTTGAACTCGGTCTGGATGCGCGGGAGGAGGAGCTGCTCGACGATGGCCCAGTCGAGGTCGGAGCCGCCGAGGAAGTTGTCGCCCTCGTGGTTGTCCACGACGAGGGAGCCGTCCTGGGCGCGGATGAGGGCGGCGTCGAAGGTGCCGCCGCCGAAGTCGAAGACGAGCCAGTGGGCGTGGGCCTCGATCTTGTTGAAGCCGTAGGCGAGGGCGGCGGCGACGGGTTCCTGGAGGAGCGGGGCGTGCGCGAAGCCGGCGAGGCGGGCGGCGGCGCGGGTGGCGTCGCACTGCGGCAGCTCGAAGGCGGCGGGCACGGTGATGACGGCGGCGTCGAGGTCCTCGCCTTTTTTTTGGGCGACGTCGGCGCGGAGGGATTTGAGGAGCTCGGCGGCTAGCTCTTCGGGGCGGAGGCGGCGGCCGCTGGCCTTGAACTGGTATTCGTGGCCGCTGCCCATGCGGCGTTTGAACTCGAGGTGGATGTCGTCCTCGGTGCGCTCGTCGGCGTATTTGGAGCGGGCGCTCTGGCCGATCCAGAGGTGGCCGGAGCGGTTGATGTAAACGGCGGAGGGGGTGGTGTCGGCGTCGAGGTTGTTTTTGATGATCTCGGTGACGCCGGACGCGGCGAAGGCGATGGCGCTGTTGGTGGTGCCGAGGTCGATGCCGTAGTCGATGGTGGAGCGGGGCATGATGGGTGCGGGTGGCGCTCAGGCGTGCGCGGCGGAGCCGGAAGGGGCGGCGACGGCCTCGGGCGTGCCGACGACGACCTCGGCGGGCTGCAGGAGCCGGTCCTCGCGGAAGACGGCGGGGCGGATGACCTCGATGATGGTGTCGCGGGTGATGCCCGGGGCGGGCTGGAAGGTGATGACGCGGAGGGGCAGGCCGGGGTCGTAGGATTGTTGGAGCCAGTCCTTGGTCACCACCTGGAGCCGTGCGAGGGTGTCGGTGGCGGATTCGATGTGGCGGACGGCGCGTCGGGTGGCGGGATCGGCCTCGGGGTCTCCGAGGCGCTGGCGGGCGCGCCAGAGGTGGGTGGCGAGCTGGGCGAGGGTATCGTCGTCGAGCGCGGGCGCGGACGCGGCGGGCCCGGCCGTCTCGGTGTGCGGCTCGGCGGCGGGCGGCGTGGATTCGAGGCGGCGCCACTCGGCGAGCGCCTGCGCGATGGGCGCCTCCGGGTAGCGCGCGAGGCGGGCCGGGGGAGCGAGAAACAACTGGCGCAGGAAGGAGGCGGGCATGGCGGGGAGCGGGGTCAGGGATGCGAGGCGAGACGGGCGACGAGGCGGGGGATCAGCACGGCGTTCCATACGACCGCGGGATCGAGGGAGGGGGGGAGCGAGGTGTGGGACGGCGCGACGATCAGGACGCTGCCGTCGGCGCCGGTGTGAACCTTCGCCTCGGCGTAGGAGATGAGGATGGTCTTGCGGCCGAGCAGGCGGTGGCTCTCCACCTCGATGCCCTCGGCGGTGAACGCGAAGGGGCCGATCTCCATCCGGCCGCCGGCGCGGATGGCGGAGGCGAGGCGCTCGACGAGCGGCGCGGCGAGGAAATGGTCCACGGCGGCGAGCACGCGCGCGGGCAGCGCGGGATCGGCGCCTTCGGCGGGCTGGATCTGGTCGAGGTAGAGGGCGTCGGCCTGGTCCGTGGTGCTCCAGGCGAGGAGGTGGCGGCCTGCGCCCGTTGCCGAATGGTCCGCGCCATGGCGGAGGGCGGTGAGCGCGGTGGCGGCGCACCGGTTGCCGTCGAGGGCGACGCCGGTGGCGTCGATCATGAAGGTGTTGGCCGGGCCCTCGAGGTCGAGAGCGAGGGAGCGGTCGAGCGCGAGGCGGGCGAGGGTGGCGTCGAGCCGGGCGAGGGTGGCCGCTCCGGGGGAGAGCGCGTCGCGGGCGCGGGCGAGGGCGGCGGCGGCCCATTCGCGCTCCGCGGGCGCGCCGGTGGCGAGGGCGGCCTGGGCGAGGGCCTCGACCCAGGCGGCGAGGCGATCGTGGCAGGCGTGGCGGGCGAGCGCGGGGAGGGCGAGGACGTGGCTGGCGGCGGGGGCGAGCGTGTCGAGGATGAGGTCGAGCGCGAGGTGCCGGTCGAGCGCGGGCAGGGCCTCGGCCGCGGGGAGCTCGGCGGGGCGGGCGGCGAGGAGGGCGTTGGCCTGGAAAATGTCGAAGGCGGAGCTGATCCGCGTGGCGAGCTCGGGCGAGGCGGGTTGGTCGAGCAGGTAGAGCAGGTGGAGGAGGACGAGGTGCTCGGGGCCGCCTTCGCGCTGGTGGGCGACGGCGGCGTCGAGCACGGCGAGCGAGAGGGCGCGGGCGGCGGTGCGAAAGGCCGGGGCGGAGCGGTCGAGGAGGACGTGGAGGCGGGCGAGGTCGGGGGCGCAGGCGCGGATCAGGGCGGTGGCGGTCTCGAGCGGCGGGGTGCCGGCGGCGGTGATGCCTTGGACGGCGGCCTGGATGCGATGGGCCACCGGCTCGACCGTCTCGGCGAGGAGTTCAGCGAGCGGCTCGGCCGCGGGCACGAGCAGGTGGGCGAGGCGCACGTGGTCGGCGGCGTCGGCGGGGCGGTCCGCCTCGGAGTGGCGGAGCGCGAGGCGCAGGTGCGCGCGGGCCAGCAGGGAAGGGGCCTCGGCGATGAGGGTGGCGGGCAAGGACGGCGGGATCTGGGGGCCGGCGAGAGGGGCGACGCGGGCGGCGAGGAGGTCGTGTAGCCCGGGAGCGGCGAAAGTGCGGAGCCAGAAATCCACCGCGCTGGCGCGCAGCTCGGCGAGCGTCTCGGGGGCGACGTCGGCATCGTCCTCCCACTCGAGCGAGAGGCGGTGTTGATAGACGGCGAGATTGTGGAGGGCCGCGGCGGATTGCGGAGGCGCGGCCTGGGTCCAGGCCACGACCGCCGTGGCGGTGTCGGCGACGGCGAGCGCGTTCAGGGCCTCGTCGGTCTCGGGCTCGGGATAGGCGAGGGGCCAGAACCAGAAAAACTCGCAGATCAGGCGCGCCAGCGGATCGCGCAAGGTCTGGGCGGCGGAGCGGATGGACTCGGGGTCCAGCCCTTCGGCGGGAGCGAAGGCCCAGTCGCAGGGCGCGTGGCCAAGCTCGGCCGCGATGCGCAAGGTCTCGATGCGACGTGCGGTCTCGCGCGGAGGGGCCAGCGGAGAGAGCCCGAGGATGCGAAAGGGGTTTGCGCGGTAGGGGTCGGGTTTGGTGAGGAGGCGAAGGGCGCGGGATGCGTTGTCGTGTGTTTCGGACAAGGCGGGTAAGCGGGAATGGCGGGAGGAATTACGGCACTACAAGTGCCGGGTGTGCGGCATGAGCCGGGGGCCGCCGCAGGCGCGGAAATCTCTTCTGCCTCCCGGGAATCAGGCACAAGACGAAAGCCGGAACCGGGCAAAATCCCACAGGCGCTTTACCGACTGCTTACTGAGAGTATTGACAAAAAGACCGGTTTTGTGCCCCAAAACGGCCTAGAATAGGTGGGAACAGGCGTATTGGGCGGAACTTATGGTGTAAATTAAGTGTTCTGGCGGGGGCTCCGCCCGGGGGCGGTTTTACGCGAGCGGCCGGCGCACGAGCGCCGTGGCAATTGCGCGCGTCGGCGACGAGGCGACAGGGCTGAACATACAAATGAACACATATCTGAACACATGTGGCTTGCCAGCCGGCCGGCGCTTGCTTCCTGTGGCGGCTCGCAGCAGCCGGACGGCCGTCCGGCTCCCTTACAACCACATCCAAATCCGTCCGCTCCTCCCCCGCCATGTCCAAAGCCGCTCCCGCCAAAGCCGCCTCCGCCGCGCCCGCCGTCGTCGGTCCCGACCGTAAAAACCTCGAGCTCGCCGTCAGCTCCATCACCAAACAGTTCGGCGAAGGCTCGATCATGCGCCTCGGCGACAACCACAAGATGGCCGTCGAGACCGTCTCCACCGGCTCGCTCGCCATCGACCTCTGCCTCGGTGGCGGCGGTCTGCCCCGCGGCCGCATCATCGAGATCTACGGTCCCGAGTCCTCCGGCAAAACCACCTTCTGTCTTTCCGTCATCGCCGAGGCCCAGCGCCGCGGCGGCCTCGCGGCCTTCATCGACGTCGAGCACGCCCTCGACCCGAAATACGCCCGCGTGGTCGGCGTGAAGCTCGACGATCTCCTCGTCTCGCAACCCGACTCGGGCGAGGACGCGCTCAACATCGCCGAGGCCCTCATCCGCTCCAACGCGATCGACGTCATCATCATCGACTCGGTCGCCGCGCTCATCTCCAAGCAGGAGCTCGACGGCCAGATGGGCGACGCCACGGTCGGCTCGCAGGCCCGCCTCATGTCGCAGGCCATGCGCCGCCTCACCGCGGTGGTCAGCAAGACCAAGTGCATCTGCATCTTCACGAATCAGATTCGCGAGAAGATCGGTGTCATGTTCGGCAATCCCGAGACCACGCCCGGCGGTCGTGCGCTGAAGTTCTTCGCCTCGATCCGCATCGACATCCGCCGCAAGGACCAGCTCAAGACGCCTGACGGCAAGGTCATCGGCAACCGCACCAAGATCAAGGTGGTCAAAAACAAGATCGCCCCGCCCTTCACCGAGTGCGAGTTCGACATCATGTATGACGAGGGCATCAGCCGCACCGGCTCGCTCCTCGATCTCGGCATCGAGCACAAGATCCTCGACAAAAAGGGCGCGTGGATCGCCTACCAAGGCGAGCTCATCGGCCAGGGCCGCGACGCCGCCAAGCAGACGCTGCGCGACAAGCCGGAGCTCGCGGCGAAGATCCAGGCCGCGATCAACGAGAAGGTGACCGTCGCCGGCGGCACCGCCGTGACCGGCGCCGCCCCCGAAGAGGCCGAGTAGGCCGTCGCCCCGCGGGATGGCCGCGGACGTTTCCTTCCAAGCCGAAGCCCCCCGCGGGCTTCGGCTTTTTTGTTTTTCGAGGCTGCGGATGATGCGGTGAATGTATTTCCGCGGTGGATACGGATGCGGGTGGGGACTGGCTTGAGCTTGGCCGTGTGCATCGGATGGGGAAACCGGTGGGCGACGGGGTGGGGGAGGGGACGGGAGATCGGCCTGCGGTTTGCCTTCCGCGGCGACTGCGAATGGGTGGAGGGGAAAACCGGTTCCGCTTCGTGCGGCCCGCGTTCACCCGCAACCCCCGACCCCTATTCGCCATGAACAAGCTTAGTCTGCTGCTCGTGTTTTCCGTCGCGTGTCTGGTGCGCGCCCGAGTGCTCGACATCGCGCCGTATCCGCCGTTGACGGTGGCGCGTCTGCAGGCGGCGCAGCGGGCTTGGTGCGACGCGCTGCTGGCGATTTCGCGCACGCACCGCGCGGGCGGCGACGCGCGGGCGCTGGCGGCCTCGATCATCGACCGCGCCTACAACTACGGGCACGCGCCGGTGCTCTTCAAACCGACGCTCGCGCACGGCGAGAACACCTTCCGCACGACGCGTGACGGGGCGCTCTCCTATTTCGTGGGCGGCGACGCGTCGCGGCCGGAGGACGCGGGCTTCGCGTTGAAGCCTTGGGTGAAGGCGCGGTTCCGGAACGCGGCGACCTTCATCGAGGGCCGGCTCGGGATCACGATGGGCCACGTGACTTTCACGGACGAGACGGGCGCGGAGACGACGGTGGAGAAGACCTGGGTGTTTCGGCAGGGGCCGGACGGTCGCCTGCGGATCGTGTTGCACAAGTCGTCCCTGCCTTACGCGCCGACGGCGGCGGTGGCGTGAGGGTGGGCGGCAACGGATTTTTAAAACGCCCGCGGAACGGAGACGAAAAAGCCGCTCCGCGGGAAGCGGAGCGGCCGGTGCGAAGGGGGCGAGATTTGGCTTGGCGGTTCAGGCGTGCCGGCGGCGGCGCGAGGCGGCGAAGCCGAGGGCGCCGAGACCGGCGAGGGCGGCGAAGGCGGAGGGCTCGGGGATCGGGGTGGCGGACAGGGTGACCATGTCGAAACGCCAGGTGCCGGAGGACGCATAGGTGCTCGACGTGTTGGACGCGACCAAGCTGGTGCCGGGGCCGTTGGAGGTGGTCACGCGGAAGGCGACGAGCTCATTGTCGAAGATGGCGGGATCGGTGATGATGACGGTGCGACCCTTGAACCAAGTGTCGCCCGCATTGCCATCGAAGTAGGAGCCGGCGTTTAGCCAGTTGGTGCCGTCAACGGTGTATTGGACCTGCTCGTAGCGGCTGGAGGTGTTGCTGTGGCGAAGGTCGAAGGAGAAGGTGAAGCTTTCGTAGGCGGCGGAGGTAAAGCCGACGGTGGAAATGGCAAATTGGACGCCGGCGGCGCCCGCATTGGTGCCGGAACCGTAGGTCAGGGTTTGCCAGCCGTAGTTCGGCGGCGAGCCGGCGGTGGTGTCGGACGAACCACCGTTGGAGATGCCGCTGCCGCTGGTGCCAGTCGCGCCGCCAAAGAGCGAGGCGGTGCCGAAGCCCGTGGAGGGAGCGGGGGAGTTCCAGTTGAACGAGGCGGCGTCGGTGGTGTTAAAATTCCATTGGGTGATCGTGACGGCCGAGGCGGCGGAGACGAAGGTGGCCGCGGCGGCGGCGAGGGTGAGGAGGGTCTTTTTCATGCGGATGGGAAGTTGAACGTCCTCGATGATGCGGGCCCGGTGTGACGGTTTTCCGGCCGGGGAGTGACGTTTTGGTTAAGGCAGCTTCGGCGACGGCGGATCACCTCCACCAGGCGCGGAGGGGCGCGAGGTCCTGCTCGCGCTCGGCGCCGGGGTTCTTGCCCTTGCCCTCGGTCCAGCGGTTGGGCGCGCCGAAGGTGCTGCTGGTCGCGTCGCCGTAGGCGGGGGAGGAGGGCGTGATGTCGGGCGCGGGGTTGGCGCGCAGGAGCATGACTTCGCGGCTGTTGATGCCGGAGAGGGGCGGCACGCCTTCGCCGGTCCAGTCCATGAGGAGGCGATTGTCGCGGTCGCGCAGGCGGACCTGGAAATCCTCGTTGGTGCCGTGCTCGTCGCTGATCGGGTGGCCGGAGGCGACGAGCGTGTCGTCGCCGGTCCAGAGGTGCAGCCACCAGCCGTCGGCGCCGCGGCGGGGATCGAAGGCGAGGCGAGAATCCGAAACGACGACACGCCCGCGCTCGTCGCGCAGTTCGCGCTCGGTGGCGAGGGTGAGGATGGCGCCGCGGGGCAGGGCGGCGAGAGCGGGTGCGTCGGCGAAGGTCAAGGTGCCGCGCGCGCCGGCCTGGCGCCAGTCGAGCGAGGCGCCGCGGAGATCGAGGACGGGGGCGAGGTCGTCCTCGGCGGGCGCGATGATGATGAACTCGAGCCAGGTGCCGCCGTTGCCGGTGACGCGTCCGAGGCGGAGGTCGCGCGCGTCGGGGCCGGCGGCGGCGTGGTCGTCGGCGCCGAGCCAGCGGCCGGCGCGCACGGCGTTGACCTCGTTGAGGAGGAGGGCCGGAGGGCCGGCGAGAGGGGCGGGCTCGGGCGGGGCGGGGGCGGTCTCGGCGGGCGGAAGGAGCGGGAGCGCCTCGACGACGAGCGGGCCGGCGGGGAGGAAAGCGGCGAGGGGCAGGCGGAGGACGTCGCGGCCCTCGTTGGTGAGGAGGAGCGTGTCGGAGTCGAGCCAGGCGAGGCCCTCGCATTGGCCGGCGGTGAAGGGCGCGAAGGCGGCGGTGGCGGGCGGCGACCAGAAGTCGTGGCCGGGGGCGGGGCGGGTGAAGAGCCAGGCGCCGCGGTAGGTGAGGAGGGCGAGGTGTAGTTGATTTCTAGATACGGCGGCGTCGGTGACGGGCGAGCCGGCGTGGAAGCGGGCGAGGGGTGCGAGGGCCTGGGGCGGGGCGGCGGGGTCGAGGTGGGCGAAGCGGTAGAGGGTGGTCCAGCCGTCGGCGCGGTGTTTGGAGAAAAGGTGGAGGGCGTCGTCGAACCAGGCGAGGGCCTCGGCGTCGTGGCGGGGGACGAGGTGGGGAAAGGTGGTTTGATCGGCGTAGCCGAAGGGGATGCGAACGGGCTCGGGCGCGGGGGAAGGCCCGGGCGAGGCGAGGGCGGGCTCGGGCCAGAGGTAGAGGGCGAGGTCGCGACGTTGGTTGGCGTTGTTGCCGATGTCGCCGATGACGAGGCGGCCGTCGGGCAGGGAGGCGAGGGCTTCCCAGTCGGTGTTGCGGGCGGCGGGGAGCGTGAAGCCCTCGGGCGGGCCGACGGGCGCGCCGGAGGCGTCGAGGGCGAAGAGGACGGGTTGGCCGCCGGAGTCGTTGAGCGACCAGAAGACGCCGGGGTGGGCGGGCGAGGCAAGGAGCGCGGAGGACTCGACGAGGGCGGGCGCGCCGAGGCGCCCGATGGGCACGAGCGCGGGCGGCGGCGAGGGCAGGTCGGCGGGGAGCGCGGCGCGGTGGTGCGCGACGGTGGTGGGCGTCGGCGCGCCCGACGCCGTCGCGAGATAAAGGGGGAAGATTAAGATGAAGGAGGCGAGGCGGAGGTCGGGCGGGCGGAGGACAACGGAGCGACCGAGGGAGGCGAAGCAGGGCATGGGGAGGACGGCGGTTCTGAAACAGGGAAGCCGCGCCCGAGGTGGGCGCGGCGGGGGGATTGGCGGGAAATGCGGGCGGACGTTGGCGGGTTCGGGACCCGGGGGGCGGGCGCGGCGGGATCAGTCGATGCCGGAGAAGAAGACGATGGTGTTGTTGACGTCGTTTCCGGTGTAGATCTCGGCGCTGGGGTAGGTGCGCACGGAGCCGTCGAGGAAGATCATGCTCACGCGACCGTTGTAGCGATAGCTGACGTGGCGGGAGTGACCGTAGGCGCGTCCGGATTGGTTGTCGGCGGTCTCGGCCGGGGTGCCGTCGTTCGGATTGGAGCGGGTTTCAAAAAGGTAAACGGTGTTCGCGGGATTGGGGAAACGGGTGATCGGGTGGCGGATGGCGGAGGGGAGGTCGGCGCCGCCGCTGCGCGAGGTGTGCAGCTGAGAGTTGAGCGTGTAGGAGAAGCAGGGGTTGCCGGCTTTGCGGGCGGCGGTGAATTCGGCGCGCGGATCGCGGTGGATGGTGTCGTCAGCGTAGAGGCGAGCCTGCTCGCCGGCGGTGGCGAGATCGCGGAGGGGGCGTTCGGAAACGTAGGGCGGGAGGGCGTTATACCATGCTTGCCGGGCAGCGTCGTTGTCGGTGGAGACCTGGGTCCAGGTGGGCCGGTCGGCAGGACCGCGAAGGGGGAGGAGATTTCGGTTTTCGCCGGCGTAGAGGTGGAGGGCTGTGCCCCACTGGCGAAGGTTGGAGACGGACTTGCTCTTCATCGCCGTCTCGCGGACGCGTCCCACGACCGGAATGATGATCGTGGCGAGGATGCCAATGATCGCGATGACGGTGAGAAGCTCGATGAGCGTGAAGGCGCCGCGGCGGCGGGAGTGCGGAGAAGACATGCGCCGAGTCTCGGCGCCGCACGTTACAAACGTCGTGAGACGAGGTGACGAAGCGGTGACTTATCGGTCGGCGCCGCCGCGGTCGAGGGATGGGCGCGGGATGCGTTTTGGCGTCGAGGCTAGCCTGGCTGGTGCGGGTAGATGTTGAGGCGTTTCAGGGTGCCGGCGGGGTTGAGCTCGCACTCGATGCGCAGGCCGTGCGCGAGGTGGTAGAGGATGGTTTCGTCCTCGTCGCGATCGTCGTGGGTGGGGGCGCCGAACAGGCGGCGGAGATCCGCTTCGGTGGTCGCGGGACCAAGGACTTGGCCGGTGGAGAGGTGCGGCGCGCAGTGGCGCAGGCGCGGGTGTTTTGGGTCGTAGGAATCCGGCGCGATGAGAAAGGCGAGGTAGTCGAGCCCAGCGTCTTCGTCGAATTCCACGCTCAGTCCGAGCGGCGCGTAGAGGAAGTCGTGGCTGTGAGGCGGAATGGGTGTGTGCCGGTCGGGACGGCCGAAGGCGCGGATGTCGTCGAGCGGCGCGCCAAAGCGCAGGGGGCCGAGGGCGCCGGTGGCGAGGTCGAGCGTGGGCAGGACCTCGGGCGGAGCGGGCCAGTCGGCGAAGCGCGGCTTGTGGCCGAAGGCGAGAAGGCGGAAGAGAGCGGAGAACATGAGGCGCGGCGGGGCGCGCCCTGCGGCGGCGCGCTTATCGTTCTTCCACCCGGAGGCGGAGGAAACGGCGAGGGAAATCCGGGCCGAGGGGAACGGGGTCGAGGACGGTGGTTTCCTGACCCACTGGGACGGGGTTGGTGGCGATCACGCTCCAGGAGTCGGGGGCGAGGGTGGAGCTGGCTTCGACGCGGTAGTCGAGGTCGGGGCGGTGGCGCGTGAAGGTGAGGGAGAGGCGGTTGCCGGCGCCAAGGGCGGCGGGCGGCAGGGTGCTGTCGCCGAGGGCGTAGGCGAGGAGGTTGGGCATCGTGGCGCCGGGCGGGATCGCGGTGGGGGCGCGGTGCCCGGGGGCGGGCGGGTTGGCGAGGCCGGCCATCCACGTGTCGTAGCTCGTGGGCGTGGCGGGGGCGTTGTAGAGCGCGGTGATTTCGGTCGGCGTGAGCGCGCGGCGGTAGATGCGCAGGTCGTCGATCTGGCCGGCCCAGCCGTTGTAGCCGTTGCTCGTGTCGCCGATGGCGAGCAGGCGCGGGGTGCGCCCGCCGTTGCCGGTGTTCCATTGGACGAAGTTCGTGCCGCCGTTGACGTAGAGGCGCGCGCGCCAGAGGCCGGCGGCGCCGTCGTGGTAGTTGACCAGCGTGACGAGGTGCCATTGGCCGTCGTTGAGCGTGGTCTGGAGCGCGGCGCTCGGCGTGCCGCCGGAGAGACCCTGGACGCGCGAGGGCGAGTTGTCGGAGGTCCAGAGGCGGTATTGCGAATTCCAGTTTTCGTCGGCGTGGCCGTTTTTGCTGAGGATGGTGCGGTAGCTCATCGCCGTGGTGGTGCGCACCCAGACGGAGATGGTGAAGGCGTCGGCGCGGGGATCGAAGTCGAGGTCGCCCTGGTTGGCGGGGAAGAAGGGGGCGATCTCGGAGAGGTCGGTCGCACCGTAGGCGCCGCCGAAGCGGCCGTGGGGGGACCAGGTGGGGGCGCGGTTGATGGGGAAACCGGCGGGGATGCTGGGCAGGTCGGTGGTGTGGTCGTTGCCGGCGGGCGAGCTGTCCCAGATGCGCGAGCCGGAGCCTTCGTCGAAGGTGTAGTGGAGGACGAGGTCGGGATCGGTCGCGAAGCCGCCGATCGGGCGGACGTTGAGCGTGAGGGCGCGGAGGGCCTGGCCGGAATCGTCGGCGACGCGCACGGTGAACGCGGCGCGGGCGGGCGCCGTAGGGGTGCCGTGGATACGGCCGTCGGCGGAGAGGGCGAGGCCGCGGGGCAGCGTGCCGGAGGAGAGGCTCCAGACGCGCGGGCCCACGCCGCCGGCGGCGGAGAGCGCGTGGTCGTAGGCGCGGCCGACGGTGAAGACCGGCAGCGCGGCGGTGGTGACGGCGAGCGCGGGGTTGATCGCGATCTGCGCGGAGTCGGATACGGCTTCGCCGGCGCTGTTCGTGATGCGAACATGGTAGGGGCCGGCGTCGGCGAGGGAGACGGAGGGGATCTCGAGGAAGGGAGAGTCGGCGCCGACGGGGGTGGCGTCGCGGAACCATTGGTAGGCGAAGGGGCCGGTGCCGGCGATGGCGACGTGGAGCGTGAGGGTGTTGCCGACGGCGAGGGTTTGAGCGGCCGGCGGAGTGAGGACGGTGGGCGAGACCGTGCCGGACGGGGGCGGCGCGGCGAGGGGCGAGCCGGAGTCGTCGCGGTAGTCGAGGGTGCGGAGGTAGGCGAGCAGGTCGGCGCGGTCGCCGGCGGAGAGGGTGGTGACGACGCGGTGGGGCGCAGCGGCGGCGAGGTCGTCGGCGTTGGCGACGAGGAGGGCGTTGAGCGAGAGGTCGGCGTCGCCGCGCAGGATATCGACGGTGTTGGTCGGGCCGGCGGTGAGGGTGGCGTCCACGACGTGCCAGAGCCAGCCGCTGGTCATCCAGTTGTTGTTGGGGAACTGGCGGAGGACGTTGACGGTTTGCTCGACGCCGTTGATGCGGAGGAGCGCGGTGCCGTTGTTGTATTGGCGCACGTAGCGGAAGGCGAGGCGGGCGGGGCCGCCGTGCTGGCCGCCGTCGATGCCGGTGAAGCGCACACCCGGGGTGGGGGAGCCGGCGCCGATGCCGACGAAGGTGCCGCCAAGGACGCCGCGGAAGGCGCCGCCGCCGCCCTGCCAGGCCTCGTCGGTGGCGATGGCGGTGGAGGCGGGGTTGATGCGCTCGGCGTCGGCGGCGAGGCGGAGCTGGCCGGCGGCGTAGGTGAACACCTCGTCGAGGGTGGCGGCCTGGCCGTGGTGGAGGTAGGTCGGGGAGGCGTGGAGGCCGTGGAGGGTGGGCGTGTCGATGCCGGCGAGGGCGCCGCCGAGGCGGAGGCCGGAGAGGGCGGAGAGCGTGCCGACGTCGTGTAGCGGCCGGGTGGATACGGGGCCGCGGACGCCGTGTGTGAGGCCGGGGCCGGAGTGGCAGGAGGCGCAGTCGAGGGCGTGGAAGACGTCGCGGCCGCGGAGGGCGGCGGCGGGGAGGGTGCCGTCGGGGTTGCGGTGGGGGCTGCGGGGCGTGGTGGCGGGGCCGAGGGAGGCGACGTAGGCGGCGAGGGCGTCGAGCTCGGGGGAGAGGCCGGTCTTGCCGGAGGCGGGCGAGGGGTGGAGGGCGGCGAATTGCTGCGGGTTGAGGGGCAGGAAGCCGGAGCCGCCGAAGGGGCCGCGGATGTCGTGTTCGAAGTCCTGGATCTCGTCGAAGTTGGCCGACCAGTGGACGTTGCCGTGGCCGAGGCCGGAGCGGCCGCGGAGGTCGGTGCTGCGGCGCAGGCCCTCGCCGCGGCCGGTGAAGTCCCAGGTGCGGCCGTCGTGGCCGCCGTCGAGGTGGCAGGTGGCGCAGGAGATGTAGCCGTCGGCCGACATGCGGGTGTCGGCGGCGTTGTAGAAGATCCGTTTGCCGAGGAGGACGTCGGGCGCGAGGGACTCGACGGCGACAGTGGGCGTGGTGGCGAGGAGGGGGAGGGTGGTGCGGTTCTCGAGGAGCAGGGGGAAGGCGTCGCGGACGGTGACGGTGCGGCCCATGAAGTCGTGCGAGAAAAGGCGGTTCGAGACGGGGTCGAGAAGAAGGCCCTGGGGTGCGAGGCCGGTGGAGACGTCGAGCGCGACGACGGCGGGGGAGGTCTCGGTGGTGCCCGTGGTCTGGTGGGAGGCGAGCGGGGCGAGGTTGAGGGCATCGATGCCGACGATGCGGTTGTTGCCCTGGAGGGCGACGAGGAGGGTGTCGCCGAGCGGGGTGTAGGCGAGGGCGGAGGGGCTGTCGGAGTTGTCGATATCGCGGCGGGAGTGGCGTATTTCCTCGTTGGATACGAGGTTGATGAACGAGACGACGGAGCGGACGGTGGTCTCGTGGGTGAGGTCGCCGACGCCGAAGAGGAGGCCGCGGCGGGTGTTGTCCTGTTTGGAGGCGACGGCGGCGCGGGTGCCGTCGGGGGAGAGGGCGATGGCGGCGAGGTAGTTGGGCACGCCGGCGGCGCGGTCGCCCCCGTCGTGGGTGTTGGCGGATTCGAGGGTGATGACGCGGGTTTGCTCGAGGGCGGGCGAGGTGGCGGCGAGTTCGGCGACCTCGGCGTGGAGCTCGGGCGAGATAAAGCGGGTGACGAAGAGGCGCTGGCCGTCGGCGCTGAGGGCGAGGGCGCGCGGGGTGGGGAAGGTGGCGCGAGTGACGGGGGCGGCGCCCGGGTTGGCGGCGGAGCGGCGTTGCACGTGGCCGGAGCCGTGGAGGCTGACGTAGAGCTGCTGGCCGTCGGGCGAGGCGACGAGGCCGAAGGGGGCGGCGCCGTAGGGGAGCGGGATGGTGGCGTGGGTGGCGCCGGCGGGGGTGAGGACGCGGAGCTGGTCGGTGCCGTGGCAGGCGACCCAGTAGCGCCCGAAGGCGTCGCGGGCGATGGAGCGCGGGGAGGAGCCGGGGCCGGTGGTGTGTTCGGCAAGCTTCTCGCCGGTGTGGGCGTCTAGCACGGAGACGGTGTCGGCGTCGGGGTTGACGACCCAGAGGCGGCGGCCGTGCGGATCGTCGCCGATGGCGAGGGGCGAGCTGTGGGCGGGGCGGGGTGCGCCGGGGGCGAGCGGAGGGTCGATGACGAGGAGGCGGAGGGACTGGGTGACGAGCGCGCCGTGGGCGTCGCGCACCTGCACGAGCACGCGGGGGCGGCCGGGGATGGCGTAGGCGTGGGAGGCGGAGGGGGTGGCGGACCATTCGGACCAGACGCCGTCGAAATTGAAGCGATATTCGAGGGGGCCGGCGGCGGTGTCGCCGGTGGCGGCGGCGGTGACGGTGAGGGCTTGGCCGGGGGCGGGTTGGTAGAGGTCGGCGGTGAGGGAGGTGAAGGCGGGGGGCGGATTGGCGGCGACGGCGGAGCCGGTGGAGAAGCGGAAGGAGAGGGGCTCGACGAGGTTGCCGGCGGCGTCCTGGAAGCCGATGTCGTCGTCGAGGTCGGAGGGCGTGCCGTTGTCGTCGGCGAGGAAGTCCACCTGGTAGGTGGTGTCGGCGGCGAGGGCGGGCTGCGGGGTGAAGGTGAGCACGCCGGAGAAGTCGTGTATCAGGAAACCGGTGACAGGGGCGCCGAGGGTGTCGGACGCGCCGCCGAGGCCGGGCGTGACGGGGCGGACGGTGAAGTCGATGCCGTTGCGCGGGGCGCCGCGGCGGCCGTGTTCGTGGAGGAGGAAGGAGAGGGGGGCGTGGCGGGGGTCGCCGGCGCGGTTGCGCTGGGGAATGTGGTAGGCGATGCGGGGGCGGGTGGTGTCGGGCGCCTGCTGGTGCACCCAAACGCCGAGGCCCTGGGCGTGGTAGTCGGGCGTGCCGGGGTTGATGGGATAGCCGCCGGTGAGCCAGAGGTTGCCGAGGACGAGCGACATCTGGGAGGTGTTGACGCCGGGGGTGGGCACGGCGGGGGCGCCGGGCGGGCGGGGCGGGTTGGCCTCGTTGAGCGTGAGGACGATGGGGTTGGCGTCGCCCGCGACGAGGCGGGTCATGTCGATCTTGCGGTTGTGGATGAAGGCGTGGTTGTCCTGGAAAACCGGATACGAGGAGTTGGTGAAGCCGGGCACGACGAGGTTGGCGGCGAGGCGAACCGGCTCGGCGGAGGGGTCGGCGGCGGCGAGGGCGGGATCGGCGGCGCGGGTGATGTCGGCGGCGAGGAGGATATCGGTGCTGGCGCCGACGACGTGGAGGCCGTCGCCGTCGGAGAAGAGGACGGGCCAGTAGCCCTGGAATCCGGCCGAGAGGGAGCCGACGAACTGGGGGGTGACGGAGGCGAGGACGTCGGTGACAGGGTCGGCCTGGTAGAGGAGGCGGTAAACAACGACGCCGTCGCTGCCGGCGGTGCCGGAGCGGGCATAGACGAGGAGGTCGCCGAAGAACATCGGGTGCCAGTCACCGCCGCCGAAGGGGCCCACGTGATCGAAGGACGCGAGGGTGTGGAAGGTGTTGTAGCCGTTTTGGTCGCGGCCGACGCGCTCGATGGTGAAGGGCGACTCGGTGTGGCCATACCACTGCATGCTGGCGATCCAAGGGCCGGCTTGGGAGGGGCGGATGTAGCCGACGCCGACGCGGGCGAGGTCGGGGATGCCGTTGGTGCCGCCGAGCTCGACCGGCGCGCCGAAGGAGGCGACGCGCAGGACATTGGGCAGGAGCAGGTCGCCGACCTGGGCGGTGCCGTGGGCGTTCCAGCCGATGTTGCCCTGGTGCCACCAGTTGTTCGGGTAGTTGAGGCCGAAGTCGGAGGGGTGGCGGCGGACGGGCGTGGTGGGGTCGGCGATGTCGTAAACGCGCAGCACCCAGTCCGAGCCGGGGCGCGAGCCGGGCAGCTCGCCACCGACGATGACCCAGCCGTTGAGGTAGTTGATCGAGGTGGTGCGGCCGATGGGCTCGGAGCCGTTGGCGAAGGGGTGGCTGAGGAGCGTGCCGGGGGCCTCGGGGCGGGGGAGGTTGAGGAAGCCGGCGGTGGTGGCGGGTTGCGCGTGCAGCGAGGTTCCGAGGAAAAATGCGGTCAGCAGCGCGAGGGCGACGATCAGCTGGGGCATGCGCCGCTACTACGGCACATAAGCCGTCCTGTTACAAGATGGGCGGGGGGCGGAGGGCCGGGCGAACGGCGCTTCGCCGGCCCAAGTCGCTCACAGATCGGGGCAAAAACCGTATAATAAATCGTCGCGGCCCTTGCCGGGCCACTCGACCTGGTTGACCCGGAGGTGGCGCATGACGGCGAAGACGAGGTCGTTGAGCGCCGCCTCGTAACCAAAAATCGAATACAGCGGGAGGGCGTCGATCCGGATGACGAAGGCGGCGAGGCCGACCTCTTGCAGCATGCGCACGCTGCGGTCCACCATCTCGGCCTCGGCGGCGCTGCCGCCTTGGAGAAAGATGACGGGCTTGGGCGCGGCGTTCATCTGCTGGAAGGGGCCGTGCGCGAACTGGAGAAAGTCGCTGATCGGCGGGCAGGGCCAATAGACGCCCTCCATGAACTTGCAGGCGAGGTTTTGGCTGAAGTCGGAGATGGGCGCGGCGGTGACGAGGTTGAAGCCTCCGGACCAGGCGCTGGGGAGCTTCACCATCGCGTCGAGCAGGTCGCGCGGGGCCCGGGCGGCGAGGAGCGCGGCGAGCTGCGGAGCCGAGGGCAGGGGGGCGCGGCAGCCGGGGAGCTGCGAGACGAACTGGAGGGCGGCGAGGTAGCCGGCGAGCGGGCCGACGAAGCGGATGAGGGTGGTGTATTCCTCGGCGAGGGGGAACTCGACGAGCTCGTTGCCGGCGTCGAGGAGGCCCTGGAGGAGGGCGGCGCGCTCGGGCTTGCCGGCGGCGCGGGCGGCGGCGGGCGTGCTGGCGGAGAAGAGCACGGTATGGGCGAATTCTCGGCTGCGGCGCAGGGCGATCTGGGCGTTGGGCGACACGCCCTGGGACCAGACGACGAGGGTCTTGCCCGCGAAGGCGCCGGGCGCGGGCTCGACGAAGCCCGAGAGCGGCAGGTAGGCGGCGGCGCGGTCGGTGAAGAGATTGAGCAACATCACCAAGTAGCGCGCGTGGGCCTCGGAGCTGCCGGTGCCGGTGACGAGGAAGCGCGGCGAGGCGAGCGTGCGGGGCGAGAGCGGGGCGGGGCCGCGCGCGAGCATGGCGTCGAGCGTGGCGGGGATGCTGGCGAGGCGGGCGGCGAGCAGGTCGTGGCCGAGCGGGTCGGCGCCGGGGGCGGGGGAGGGGGCGGCGGTCGGTGAGGCGGGCACGGGGAGGGGGCGTGGGAAGCGCACAGGTCGGACCAAAAGGGCCGGCTTGGCAACCCGGGCGGGCTCGGCTGTCTTCGGCCTCCGCGCGCCCTTCCGCCGCCCGATGAAAACCATCCTCCTGCTCTTCGCGTCCAACGTCTTCATGACCTGCGCCTGGTATGGCCACCTGAAGTGGAAATTTCTCGAGGGCCGGGCGATGCTCACGGTGATCCTCGTCTCGTGGGGCATCGCGTTTTTCGAATACTGCCTGATGGTGCCGGCCAACCAGATCGGCTACCGGCAGGAGGGCTTTTCGGGTTACCAGCTCAAGGTCTTGCAGGAGGCGATCACGTTGACGGTGTTCATCGGCTTCGCGTGGCTGGTGCTGAAGGAGCGGCTGACGTGGAACTACGCGGTGAGTTTCGCGCTGATCCTGCTCGCGGTGTGGTTTGCGGTCGCGTTCAAGCCCGCGGCAGGCGGTGTGGGCGTGGGCGGGCATTGAGGGGCATCCGGCGTGAAGCGCCGCTCCGGGCTTGCCGCGGGCGCGGCGCTGGCTCGTCATGCCGGGGTTCTTTGGAGACGGGCCTTTAGCTCAATGGTCAGAGCAGGGGACTTGAGAAATCGGGTCGGCGGCGGCGAAAGCTTCCGCTAGTCAGGTGTAACTTCGGTGAACGGTCTTAAAACTCCCAACGCCGAGCCAAGCGGCGCGTCGCCTCCGGGCGGCACGCCGAAGGTGTAGAGACTATAATCACCCGCCTACCGGGCCGCGCTTTCGGGCGCGACTCCACGGCGAAGGCATAGTCCGGACCACGAACGCGGGCCGCCCCGAAACGGGCGCGCGCGGCGGCGAAAGCCGAAGTGGTGCGCATAATCCCTTGGTTGCGGGTTCGAATCCCGCAGGGCCCACCAAAGATCAACCGCGCCAGGCGCGCAGTTTTTCCGCGCGCACGAAAAACACGCAGTCGCTGCCGTCCTCGGTGGCGAGCCACACGGGGTCGAGCGCGGCGAATTCGCGGTTCACCGCCTTGCGCAGGCCGCCGATCTCCACCGCCACGACGCCGTGCGGCGCGATGCGCTCGCGCGCCTGCCGGAGCAGCTTGCGCACGATCACCAGGCCGTCCGCGCCGCCGTCGTGGGCCATGCGCGGCTCGGCGGCGAACTCCGGGTCCTGCTTGTCCACGTGGGCGCTCGGTTCGTAGGGCGGGTTGCTGATGATCAGATCGTAGCCCTCCTCGGGGCGCGCGGGCGGCGGGAGGGCGTCGAGCACGTCGCTGCGGTGCAACCGCACGCGGCGGCCGGGGCCGCCTTTCGCCGAGTGGGCCTGCACGTTGATCGCGGCGACCTCGAGCGCGGCGGGCGAGAGATCGACGCCGTCCACCCGCGCCTCCGGGTGGTGCTTGGCGAGCAGGATCGCGAGACAGCCCGAGCCGGTGCAGACGTCCACCGCGCGACGCACCACCGTGCCTTCGGGCAACAGCTCCGAGAGGGCGGGGATGAGCTCCACGAAGTAGCTGCGCGGGATGATCACGCGTTCATCGACGTGAAATCGCAGGCCGCCCAGCCAGGCCTCCTTCGTGAGGTAGGCGGCGGGCACGCGCTTCACCGCGCGGGCGTGCAGGACCTCGCGGAGCGCGATGCGCTGCGCCGGAGCGAGCGGCCGGTCGAGCACGGACTCGTCGCTCTCGAGCGGCCAGTCGAGCGTGCGCAGGAAGAGGTAGAGCGCCTCGTCGTGGGCGTTGTCGGTCACCTGGCCGAGGGCGAGGCGGCCCTTGGCGTAAACCTCCTCGGCGAACTCCATCCAGGCGCCGAGCGTGGCGAGTTGCGAGGTGGGGGGCAGAGCGGACAGGCCGGCGGCGGGCTTGGGCGCGGCCGTGGCGCCGGCGGGGCGTTTCTTGGCGGCGGGTTTCATCGGCCGGCCTCCGGGGGCGTGCCGACGAGCGGCGCTTTCACATGCTCGGAACAGTAGCAGCGATCGTCGGCGCGGTAGCGGAAATCCTCGTCGGGGTGGGTGTCGCTGTTTTTTCCGCAGACCGCGCAGACGTGGCGGGGGCCGGCGGCGGCCTCCTCGCGCCGGGCCGCGGCCTGCTTGGCCTGGTAGGCCATCCGGCGGCGACCGCTGCGGAGATCCGCGAGCATCCGCGGGCCGAGAAAGACGAGGCAGTTGCCGAGGGAGGCGAGGATCGCCACGCGCGCCGCCATGCCCCCGGTGACGAAGGAGTAGGCGTAGAAAAGCAGCGTGAGCGCCGCGAGCCACTTCACCTTCACCGGCAGGATGAGATAGACGTGGATCACGTAGTTGGGATTCAAATACGCGAAGGCGAGGAAGATGGAGCCGGCGATGAAGCTGCTGCCGACCACGCGGTGGGGCGTGAGCAGGGCGGCGGCGAGGGTGAAGACGGCGCCGACGAGCAGGAAGAGGTTGAAGCGGCCCGCGCCCCACTCGTGCTCCAGCGCCGAGCCGAAGGACCAGAGGATCAGCACCGCGAAGACGAACCAGATCCAGCCCACCGTGGGCGGGGAGATCACGAAGGTGAGCACGCGCCACCATTCGCCGGCGAAGACCGCGTCCCACGCGAACCAGAGGCGCGAGGGGTCGAAGATGCCGAGCAACGAGACGAGGTAGAAAAACACCTGTCCGGCCACGATCGTCGCGAACACGTGCGGCACGTCGAGGGGGCGGGAGAGGCGATCAAGAAAACGAAGCCAAGAGGACATGGGACATGGACGAGGGACGGCGGGAGGAGAGGAGGAGGAAGACGGGCGACGACGGAAGGCGGGCGGCCGGCACGGCGGGGGCCGCGGGCCTAGTTCTTTTCGGCGGGCGCGGCCGGGGCTGTCGGCGCGGCGGTGGCGGGTGTCGCCGGCGGGAAGGAGACGGAGGCGGCGCGTTTCTCGGCCTCGTCCTCGGCGTCGAATTCCGCCGCGAGCCTGGCTTTCTGGGCGGCGAGCTCGGGCGCGGTGACGGTGGCGAGGAGCTCGCGGGCATCGCCGGCGAGACCGTGTTTCCAGAGCACGCGCGCACGGTGCAGGCGCACCGTCTGGGTCTCGAGGCGGCCGGTCAGGCGCTCCTCGAGCGCGGTCCAGACGCGGTAGGCCTCGCCCCAGCGGGGCTCGGCAAGGTCGTAGTAGGCCTCGGCGGCGCGGTAGGCGTAGTCGGTGCGGTCGGGCGAGAGCACGACGGCGCGGGCGAAGGCCTCGAGCATGGATTTGTCGAGAGCGGCGCGCGTCCAGGCCTTGGATTTCAGGAAATCGTCGCGCCCCTCGGCGAGGAGCAGCCCGATCTGGAAATGGTAGAGCGGCTCGGTCGGCGCGAGGTCGGCGGCGGCGAGGAAGTAGTTGAAGGCGTCGATCACGCGGCCCTGCTCGGCCATGATGACGCCGATCTGGTTTTTCACGACGGGGATTTCGCCGTCGAGGTTGTTGGCCCGGAGGAGGAGGGGCAGGGCGGTCTTGTGATCCTCGACGAGGGGCTCGCAGAGGAAGAGGCCGTAGGCGGCCCACCCGGCGGCGAAGCCGGGGTGCTTGGTGAGCAGGCGCTCGTAGTCGTCCACGACGCGCTGGAGGCGTGGGCGCAGGTCCTCGAGCTCGTTGAGGTCGTCCTTCTTTTTCGCCTCGGCGAGCAGGGCTTTCTGGCGGGTGACGATCTCGCGCAGGCCGGCCACGGCGTCGGCGGCGGAGGCGGAGGCGCGGGCGGGCGCGAGGCCGAGGAGGAGGCCGAGCGCGAGCAGCAGAGGCAGGAAACGGAGGAGGCGCGGAGCAGGCATGCCAGACATCGGACCAGCGAGGCGCAAGGCGGTGCCCGGGTAAACCCCAATGCGGCCCGCGCTCCGGCGCCTCCTCGTGGCGGAGCTAGGGATTGGCCGTCTCGGCCGGCACGGCGTCGGCCTCGGCGGGCGGGGGCGCGGTCTCGGGCGTGGCGACCTCGCGCGCGGTCGGCGCGGGGCGCTGGTCGCGCGCGATGCGGCGGACGTCGAAGAAGCTCACGTAGATCATCATCGAGAGCAGGGCGACGACGAAGACCGTCTGCGCGGCATGGATGAAGCCCGCGGGCAGGGCGCGGCCGCGCAGCTTGCCGATGGTGGCGAAGAGCATGTGGCCGCCGTCGAGCACGGGCAGGGGCAACAGGTTGAAGATCGCGAGGTTTACGTTGACCACGATGGTGAACCAGAGGACGTAGCGGATGTCGGCCTGGGCGGTGATGTGGAAGACGCGGGCGATGCCGATGGGGCCGCTGAGCTTGGAGATGCCGACGTCGCTGTGTCGGTGCAGCAGGCTCCAAAGGGTGCGGAAGGTCATTTTCACGTTGTCCGTGACCTGTTTCAGCGGCGTGGGGTGCAGCATCACCAGCTCGGGATCGAAGCCGATGCCGCCGAGCTCGGCGCCGAGGCGGTCCTTCGCGGGGAGGGCGAGGGGCAGGGCGAGCGGGGCGCCCTCGCGCTCGATCTCGAGCCGGGCCTCGCGGCCGGCCGCGGCGACGAGCCGCTCCTCGAAGGTGGCGAGGCTGGTGAGCGGGGCGCCGTCAAACGCGACGAGGCGGTCGGCGGGGCGCAGGCCCGCGCGTTCGAAGAGCGAGCCGGGCGCGAGTTCCGCGACCGTGAGTTGTTGCCAGGGCGAGACGCCGAGCATGCGCATGCGCTCGTCGCCGGCGAGGACGGGGCGGGCGGAGAGGGTGAGCGTCTCCTCGCCGCGGATGACGGTGAGCTCGGCCTGGGGGCGGCCGTCGGAGGTGCGGCCGGCGCCGGTGAAGAGCATCTGGCGCATCTCGTCCCAAGTGCGCACGGGGTTGCCGTCGATGGCGGCGATGGTGTCGCCGGGGCGCAGGCCGGCCTCGGCGGCGGGGCTGGGCACGAGGCGCCCGTCGGGCAGGCGGATTTCCTCGAGCACGTGGCCGATCTTGGCGCGCTGCATGTCGGCGCTGGCGGGCAGGCCGACCTTCCAGAGGATGGTGGCGAGGGCGAAGGCGAAGACGACGTTCATGAACGCGCCGGCGCCGAAGACGAGCATGCGCGTGGTGTAGTTGGGCGAGGGCAGCGCGGCGGTGTCGGCCGAGGGTTCGCCCTCGAGGCCGCGCATGTCGGCGAGCTGGGGCAGGGCGACGTAGCCGCCGAGGGGCAGCCAGGAGAGGCGATACTCCACGCCATCCTTGCCCACCCACTTGAAGATCGCCGGGCCAAAGCCGATGGAGAAGCGCTCGACCTTCACGCCGCGCTTTTTCGCGACCCAGAAGTGCCCGAGCTCGTGCACGAAAATCGAGCCGCCGAAGAAGACGGCGATCATCAGGATGGACCAGGCGCTGGAGGTAAGGAGCTGAAAGATATCCATGAAAACGAAGGGGAGCCGAAGCGGGAGTTTTGACCACGGATAGCACGGATGGTCACGGATTGCGGGAGGATTTTTCCTTATCCGTGATAATCCGTGTGATCCGTGGCTAAGGAATCTGCTTCTCGGCGAAGTTTCGGGCCTCGGAGTCGGCGGCGAGCACGGCGGGCAAATCGGCCGCGGGGGCGGCGGCGAGGGCGGCGAGCGTGGCCTCGGTGACGCGCGGGATGCCGAGGAAGGGCAGGCGACCGGCGAGGAAGGCGGCCACGGCGACCTCGTTGGCCGCGTTATAGACCGCCGGGGCCGCGCCGCCGCGCTCCATCGCCTCGCGGGCGAGGCGGAGCATCGGGAAGCGGCCCTCGTCAGCCGGGCGAAACTCCAGGCTGAGCAGGCGGTCGAGCGGCAGGGCGGGCTCGGTGCCGCGCGGCCCGCGCGCCGGGTGCAGCAAGGCGTGCTGGATGGGAAAAGTCATCGAGGGCGGGCAGAGCTGGGCGAGCATCGCCCCGTCGCCAAACTCGACCAGGCAATGCACGATGCTCTGCGGATGGATGATCGCGGCGCACTGCGCGGGGCGCAGGTCGAAGAGCACGGCGGCTTCGATCAGCTCGAGGCCCTTGTTGGCGAGCGTGGCGCTGTCCACCGTGATCTTGGGGCCCATGGCCCAGTTGGGGTGCTTGAGCGCGTCGGCCACGGTAGCCTCGGCGAGCCGCTCGACCGGCCAGTCGCGGAAGGCGCCGCCGGAGGCGGTGAGGATCACGCGGCGCAACTCGTCGTGGCGGTGGCCCTGGAGGCACTGGAAAACGGCGTTGTGCTCCGAATCCACGGGCAGGAGGCGGGCGCCGGATTTTTTCGCGGCGGCGAGCACGTGCGCGCCGGCCAGCACGAGGATCTCCTTCGAGGCGAGGGCAAGGTCCTTGCCCGCGGCGAGCGCGGCGAGCGCGGGGCGCAGGCCGGCGGTGCCGACCACGGCGACGAGCACTACGTCGGCCTCGGGGAGCGTGGCGAGCGCCTCGAGGCCCTCGACGCCGGGGGCGTGGAGGCGCGCGCCGGGCGGGAGGGCGGCGGGGCCGGCGGCGCGCAGGGCGGCGGAGGCGCGCTCGTTGAAAAGAGCCAGGTGCGGCACGCGAAACTCGCGCGCGATCGCGAGGAGTTTTTCGGCGCTGCCATTGGCCGCCACGCCGACGAGCTCGAGCGCGTCGGCGTGGGCGCGCAGCACGCGCAGGGTGTTTTCGCCGATGCTGCCGGTGGCGCCGAGGAGGACGACGCGCTTACGGCGCGGGGAAGCCGGATGATCCGCCATACGCGAGTCGCTCAGCCGTGCAGAAGCGCGAAGGCGATGTAGCCGACCGGCGCGGTGAGGATGAGGCTGTCGGAGAGGTCGAACATGCCGCCGATGCCGGGGATCGTGGCGCCGGCGTCCTTGGTGTCGGCGCGGCGCTTGATGACCGACTCCACCAGGTCGGAGACGATGGCGAGGATGGCCACCGGCACCGCGATGGCCGCGGCCAGCCAGGGAGAAAAGCCCTCGGGGTAGAAGCGCGCGAGGAAATGCGCGAGCGCCGCGCCCACGCCGGCCGAGATCAGCACGCCGCCGACGGCGCCTTCCCATGTCTTCTTCGGGCTGATGCCCGGGGCCATCTTGTGGCGCCCGAAGGCGAGGCCGGAGAGCAGGGCGCCGACGTCGCAAAATTTGGATACGGCGATCAACCAGATCAGGAGCAGCAGACCGGTTTTCTCGTGAGGCCCGGGCATCACCGCGATGCGCACGAGGAAGGACAGCATGAAGGGCACGTAGATCACGCCGAAGAGCGACCAGGCGAGGGTCTCGACGCGGTTGTGCGGCTGGCGCTCGCCGAGGATGCGCAGGGCGAAGACGACCACCGAGGCGGCAAGGAAGGTGCCGGGCGCGGCCAGCTCGGGGGCGTGCGGCAGCAGATGCGGCGCGTAGAAGGGCGCGAGCATGATGAGCGCGCCGAGCGACATGCCGAACTTGTCGAAGGGCTCGAGGCCCATGCGGTGGACCATCTGGTAAAACTCGCGGAGCGTGAGCACGCCGACGGCCGAGACGAGCCACACCGCGCCGAGCGTGCCGAGGAAGTGCACGCAGGCGATGACGATGGCCCAGAGGCCGAAGGTGCTGAGGATGCGTTGTCGCATGGGAAGCGGGTGGGTGGGTGGCGGAAAAGCCGGCGGCCGAAAAGCGCTCAGATGACCGCCTGCTCCGGCGCGGCGGGCGCGCGGGCGGGGACGGGGGCGGGACCGGGCTTGGAAACTTGTTCGCCGGTGAGGCCGTAGCGGCGCTCGCGGCGGCGGTAGTCGTTGACCGCGGCCTCGAACTCGGGGCGCCCGAAATCGGGCCAGAGCACGGGAGTGAACACGAACTCGGCGTAGGCGGCCTGCACGAGCAGGAAGTTGCTCAGGCGGGATTCGCCGGAGGTGCGGATCACGAGATCGGGATCGGGCAGGTCGGCGGTGTAGAGATGGCGGGCGAAGCCCTCCCAGGTGTCCGCGTCCTCGAGCCGCGCGGTGCCGGCGGCGACGGCGGCGGCGAAGGACTTGGCGGCGTCGAGCACCTCGGTGCGGGCGCCGTAGTTGAGGGCGAGCACGAGCGTGTGCTCGGTGAAGTGCGCGGTGGCGGCCATCGCCTCCTCGAGCGCGGCCCGGGCGCGCGGCGGCAGGGCCTCGATGCGGCCGATCGCGCGCAGGCGGACGCCGTTTTTCACCAGGTTGCCTTGCTCACGGCGGAGAAAGGTCTCGAGCAGCTCCATCAGCCCGCCGACCTCGTCCTCGGGGCGGCGCCAATTCTCCACCGAGAAGGCGTAGAGGGTGAGGTAGCGCACCCCGAGCGCGCGAGCGCCGTCGAGCACGGCCCGCACCGACTCCGCGCCGCGCCGATGCCCCTCGAGGCGCGGCAGGCCGCGCTGCTTCGCCCAGCGACCGTTGCCATCCATGATGATGGCGACGTGCGCGGGAACGGGGAGGAGGGCGGGTTTTTCGGACATCAGAAAAAGAGGACTCGGAGGCGGACGGCGGCCCGGTGGCCCGGGAGGTGCAGTCTCAAAGCCACCTGTGCGGGCGCAATGCCAGAAAGCCGGCGCCCGGCGGGCGACGCGCTCAGAGCCCGCGCATGAAGTTGAAGGTGATGTCGGGCTCACCGGGCAGGCCTTCGTGGCCGAAGTCCGGGTAGAGCTTCATGTCCTTCTTGGCGGTGATCTTGTTGTAGATCGCGAACTGCGTGCTCGGCGGGCAGATCGTGTCCATCAACGCGGTGAACATCAGCACCTCGCCGCGGATGCGCGGCGCGAGATGTTGCAAGTCGATGTAACCGAGCTTGGTGAAGATCGCGTCCTCGCGCTCGTGCCGCGGGTCGAAGTGGCGGAAAAAGGTCTTCAGCTCCGCGTAGGCGTCCTTCGCCTGGTCCATTTCCCACACGCGCCGGTAGTCGGAGAGGAAGGGGAAGATCGACGAGGCGCGCCTGATGCGCGGCTCAAGCGCGGCGCAGGCGATGGTAAGCGCGCCTCCCTGCGAACCGCCCATCGCGCCCACGCGCGCCGGGTCCACCTCCGGCAGGCTCATCACCACCCGGGCGAGCTGCGCCGTATCCAAAAAGATCTGACGGAAGAGCAGCTTCTTCGGATCCGGATCGTCGAGGCCGCGAACGATGTGTCCGTTCTGGGTGGTTCCAAGGGCGCCGCCCTTGTCTTCCGAGCGCCCGCCCTGGCCGCGGCAGTCCATCGCCGCCACGCAGAAGCCGCTCGCGGCGTAGGCGAGCTTGCCCGCCCAGTCGCCGCTGTGCCCCGAGTAGCCGTGAAACTGAAGCACGGCCGGGGCGCGTTTCCCGCCGCGCGCGGCGGCCGTCGGACGGAGAAATTTCGCGTAAACACGGGCCCCGCCCACGCCGGTGAACCAGAGGTCGAAGCACTCGACGCCGGGCGCGTCGAGGACGGGGTTGAACACGAATTCGGCGCGAGGATCGGTGGCGTCGAGTTCACGCAGCGCCTCCTCCCAGTAGGCCTCGAAATCATCCGGGCGCGGGTTGCGTCCGGTGTAAGCGCGGAGTTGCGGGAGCGGCAGGTCGATCAGGGGCATGGTGATGCCGATGCAAAGCGGGACACGGCCGGCTAAACAACGCTTATTGCGGCCTTCGCGCGGGTGCGGCTCCCGGCGCCGAATTGCGACTCGCCGGCCTGCACGCCTCGCGCACTCTCCTCCCCCACACCCCGCGTCCTGATCGTGCTTCGCCTTATCCGCCCCCATCTGAGCTTCCGTGCGCTCCTGCTGGCCGTGTTTTTCTCCGCGTCTGGTTTCGCCTCCGGCGTGGTCACTTACGAGGAGTTCGGGGCGCTCGGCGACGGCGTCGCCGACGATCTGCCCGCCATCGTCGCCGCCCACGCCCACGCCAACGAGCGCAGTCTGCCCGTGCGCGGCCGTCCGGACGCGACCTACCATCTCGGCGCCCGCGCCCTCACCGCGATCATCCAGACCGACACCGACTGGAACACCTCTCGCTTCATCATCGACGACAGTGGCGAGGTGGAGAACCACAAGCGCCCGCTCTTCGAGGTCCGCTCCCGCCTCGCTCCGGTGCCGCTCCAGATCGATCGTCTCGCGCGCGGCCAAGAACGCCTCGAGCTCCGCTCCGCCACCGCCCACGACCTGCTCGTCCTCGTCGAAAACGAGCGGCGCCGCCTCTTCATCCGGCGCGGCCTCAATCAGAATTCGGGCACTCCCCAGCGCGAAGTGTTTATCCTGCGCCGCGACGGCGCCATCGAGGGCGCGATCGACTGGGACTACGAGACCATCACCCGCGTCGAGGCCCGGCCCATCGACTCCGAGCCGCTCGTCCTGCGCGGTGGCGTGTTCACTCAGATCGCGAACCAGATGCGCCAGGAAGTCGGCTACAACTACTGGTCGAGAAACATCGTCGTCAGGCGCTCCAACACCGTGGTGGATGGCGTCACCTTGCACCTCACCGGCGAGGGCGAGCATGGTCATCCCTACTCCGGGTTTCTCCGCGCCCAGCAGGCCGCCAATGTCACCTTCCGCGACTGCCGAATCCCCGGCCGCAAGGTTTACTCGACCATCGGGCGGGCCGGTCGCCCGGTCCAGATGGGCACCTATGGCTACGGCGCCGACCTCGTGGTGAATTTCAGCATGCTGCATTGCCGGATGGACAACATCCACGACACCACCCGCTGGGGAGTCGCCGCGACCAACTTCATGAAAAACGTGCTCGTCGAGGACTGCGTGCTCTCGCGCATGGACGTGCACCAAGGCGTCTCCGGCCACTACACCATCCGCCGCAGCACCCTCGGCCATCAAGGCATCCAGGCGGTGGGTCGCGGCCTTTTGCTTGTCGAGGACTCCACCGTGCACAGCAGCCGCCTCGTCGCGTTTCGTCCCGACTACGGCTCGCCTTGGGAGGGCGAGGTCGTGGTGCGCAACAGCCGCTGGCTGCCGCCGCGCCGCTCCGGGGGCCGCCCGGTGATGTTCACCGCGCAAAACGATGGCACCCACGATTTCGGCTACCCCTGCTCCATGCCGCGCCTCGTCCGCATCGAGGGCTTGCACATCGACGACGCCTGGACCCTAGAAACCAAAACCCCGGGCACCTTTTTCTTTGGTGATCCCCTCGGCGCGCCCCGCGGCGAACGCCCCTTCCCCTATAAGCTCACGGAACGCATCGAAGTGAGCGGCTTGGAAGCCGCCAGCGGCATCTTCCCGGCTGTCAGCTCCAATCCGGACTTGGTGCAAGCGATCGAGCTGGTGCAAAAATAGCGCGTTTCCCCGTCTGATCTTCGTCGTCACCGCTCCGCGTGGCACGGCTCCTGCGAGCCGGGCGGCGTCCATCTTCCCGCCTTGTGCCGTCCCCTCGGTCTCCGTATCCAAGCCAGCACCATGCGTCCCCGCTTCCCCCGCCCTGTTCTCGCCGCCATCTCCGCCGCGCTGGTGCTCTCCGCTCCCGTGCTCGCTTCCGCCGCCGACGTGAAGCTCGTCCGCGTCTGGCCCGAATACCGCGAGACTTCCCGCTTCGTGCGCATCTCCGAGTATTTCGGCGGCAAGGAAAAGGCGCCCGAACTCATCGTGCGCTCCCAGCCCGATTCGCGCGCCGGCTACTATTTCCTCGCCCGCTTCCAGTCCGCCCAGGCGCTCCCCGGCTCCATCCTCGCGATCGAGTATTTTCTCCCCGGCGACGAGCTCGCCCGCGTGCAGTTTTTCCCGATCGATCTGCCCAAAGGCTCCCGCGCCGTGCTCGCCGGCCTGACCGGCGCCGACTGGCCCGGCCGCAAGGTCGAGCCCACCGCCTGGCGGCTGCGCCTGCTCGGCCCCGCCGGCACCGAGGTCGCCCGCGAGCAAAGCTTCCTCTGGTCGCTTCCGCCCGCGCCTCCCGCCGCCGACGCGGCGACGCCCGGCTCCTGAGCCCGGCGCGCCGCCTGTCCATTGGTCCTTGGTCATTGGGCATTGGTCATTTCCCTCCCGCATGCCCGATCTCTTCGCCGCCTACGACACCGACAAATTCTACGACGAGATGTTTGCCGCTCCCGGGCGGCCGCGTCCGCATTACGAGCGTTTGCACGAGCGCTTTTGCCAGATGGAGGGCATCTCCGACCTCCTGACCCGCCAGCGCACCGCCGACCAGACCTTCATCAACCGCGGCGTCACCTTCACCGTCTATTCCGACAACAAGGGCACGGAGAAAATCTTCCCCTTCGACCTGATCCCGCGGATCATCCCCGCCCACGAATGGGCGCGCCTCGAGGCCGGCCTGCGCCAGCGCATGGAGGCGCTGAATCTCTTCCTCGCCGACATCTACGGCCCGCAAAAAATCCTCCGCGAGGGCGTGGTCCCGCGCGAGATGGTCGAGACCTCCAAGGCTTTTCGCCCCGAGCTCGTCGGCGTGCCCATCGCCCGCGGCCTCCACGTCCACATCAACGGCACCGACCTCGTCCGCGACCAGCACGGCGACTACCGCGTGCTCGAGGACAACCTCCGCACACCCTCCGGCGTTTCCTACGTGCTCGAGGACCGGCAGGTGATGAAGCGCGTTTTCCCCAACCTGCTCCGCGACTACCGCGTGCGTCCGGTCGAGACCTACCCGAGCGACCTCCTCTCGCTCCTCCTCCACCTCGCGCCCGCCCACGTGCCCGAGCCCACCGTCGTGCTCCTCACCCCGGGCGTCTATAACAGCGCCTACTTCGAGCACAGTTTCCTCGCCCGCCAGATGGGCATCGAGATCGTCGAGGGCGGCGACCTCGTCGTGGAGAACGACCGGGTCTTCATGAAGCGCACCGACGGTCTCGCGCCCGTGCACGTCATCTACCGCCGCATCGACGACGACTACCTCGACCCTCTCGCCTTCAACCCGAATTCGCTCCTCGGCGTCCCCGGTCTTTTCGAAGCCTACCGCAAGGGCAACGTCGCCCTCTGCAACCCCATCGGCACCGGCGTCGCCGACGACAAGGCGATGTATCACTTCGTGCCGAAGATGATCCGCTTCTATCTCGGCCAGGACGCGCTCCTGCCCAATGTGGACACCTACCTCTCCGGCGACGCAAAGGACCGGGCCTACATCCTCGAACACCTCGAGCAACTGGTCGTGAAGTGTGTCGATGAGGCCGGCGGCTATGGCATGCTCGTGGGCCCGCACAGCACGCGCGCGCAGATCGAGGAGTTTCGCCAAAAAATCGTCGCGCATCCGCGCAAATTCATCGCCCAGCCCACGCTCGGCCTCTCGCGTTGCCCGGCGCTCTGCGGCGATTCGATCGAAGGCCGCCACATCGACCTGCGCCCCTACATCCTCAACGGCGAGAGCATCAAGATCATGCCCGGCGGCCTCACCCGCGTGGCCCTCCGCAAGGGCAGCCTGGTGGTCAACAGCTCCCAAGGCGGCGGTTCCAAGGACACCTGGGTCCTGGCGGCCGAGGACCAGGAGGCGACGCCGGCGGTGCCCGAGCGGATTATCGTGTAAGCGGCGCCGTCTCCCCGCCGCCAGGAAATGACGAATGACGAATGCCCAATGACGAATGGAATGAAAGCTGACGCTTACGACTTGGAGGAGCGCACAGCAGTGTTTGGTGAAACGGTCATCGAACTCTGCCTGGAGCTGCCGACCACGCCCGTTTGTTCGCCGCTCATTACACAGTTTGTCCGCTCCTCCACGAGCATCGGCGCCAACTACTGTGAAGCCGACGACGCCGAGTCCAAAGCCGACTTTCGTCACAAGATCGCGCTTTGCCGAAAAGAGGCGCGGGAAACAAAACACTGGTGCCGCATGCTCGCCAAGGCCTGTAAGGCCGAGTCCACATCGCTGCGCGCGCTCTGGAAAGAGGCCCACGAGCTCCACCTGATCTTCGCGCGCATCGTTCGCACCACCGACGCCAACTTACGCCGCGAGCGCGCAGCAAAAAAACGCCTCCCTTCCCCCTAGCCGCCCCGCCCACCTTCCGCCCATTCGTCATTCGACATTAGTCATTCGTCATTACGTCCGCGCCGCCTCCCGCCATGCTTTCAAGAGTAGC
>JAUWBD010000184.1 GCA_030605125.1 Verrucomicrobiota bacterium
GGCCCTCGAGGGCGAGCTCGATCTGGGGCTTCGCCTCGGGCGCGGCGGCGAGCCAGGCGGCGATCACCTCCGGGCCCACGCCGGCGGGATCGCCGCAAGTGAGGGCGAGCCTGGAACGGGGAGCGCTCATGCGCTTTCGGACGCCGGGTCCGCGGAGGCGCCGCGCGGGGCGAGAGCGCGGGCGAAACCGCGTTTGCCCTCGGCAAAAAACTCCAGAAAGCGCCGCGCCTCCGCGCTCGCGTAGGCGCCGGAGGCGAGGGCCCCGGCGGCGAGGCGGCGGATGTCGCCGGCGCCGAAATAGACCGCGCGGTAGGCCTCCTTCAGCTCGCGGATGACGTCGCGCGAGAAGCCGCGACGCTTCAGCCCCACGAGGTTCAGGCCGCTCACCTCGTCGCGCTCGGCGACGATCGTGAAGGGCGCGAGGTCGCGGGTGATGCGGGCGAGGCCGCCGATCATCACGCCCTCGCCGATGCGCACGAACTGGTGCACGCCGGCGCCGCCGCCGACGAAGCAGCCCGCGCCCACGGCGACGTGGCCGGCGAGCATGGCGTTGTTGGCCAGCACCACGTCTTCCGCCACGATGCAATCGTGCCCCGCATGGGCGCCCGCCATGAGGAAAACGCGCGCGCCGATGACGGTCGCCTGGTTTTCGTAGATGGAGCGGTTGACGGTGGCGTTTTCGCGGATCACGGCGCCCTCGCCCACGCGCGCAAAGGTCGGCGTGCGCCGGTCGAATTTGAGAAACTGCGGATCGCCGCCGACGACCGCGCCGGGGTGCACGACCACGCGGTCGCCGAGGACGGCGTGGCGGGTGATCACGGCGTGCGCCATGATTTCACAGTCGGCGCCGAGTTGCGCGCCGGGTTCGATGATGGCGGTCGGGTGGATCATGCGGAGCGGGTCGGGGGGAAACGGCGGAGGGAGATGCGTTCAGCGCAGGCCGCAGGCCCGGCGGGCGCGGTCGAGCACGGTGGCCGCGATGGCGCGGGCGCGCTCGGCGCCGTCGCGCAGCACCTGGTCCACGTGGCCGGCATCGGCGACAAGCTCGGCGCGGCGGGCGCGCGCGGCGGCGAAGTGGTCCCACACCTGCTCGAAGAGCGCCTTCTTCAGGTCGCCGTAGCCGAGGCCGCCGGCGCGGAGGCGCTCCTCCATCTCGCGGGCGTAGCCGGGCTCGGCCACCACCTTGAGGAGGCGGATGGCGATGTTTTGATCGGCGTCGGGCTTGGGCTCGGCGGGCGTGCGCGAGTCCATGGGGATGCCCATGATCTTTTTGCGCGTGGCCTTCTCGTCGCCGAAGAGCTCGAGGGTGTTGCCGTAGCTCTTGCTCATCTTTTGGCCGTCGAGACCGGGCACGACGGCGGACTCGTCGCGGATCACCGAATCGGGGATCACGAAGGTCTCGCCGTAGGTGAGGTTGAACTTGATCGCCATGTCGCGCGTCATCTCGACGTGCTGCTTCTGGTCGCGGCCGACGGGCACGTGCGTGGTGTCGAAGAGCAGGATGTCGGCGGCCATGAGCACCGGGTAGGTGAAGAGGCCGACGTTGGCGGCGATGCCGCGGGCGGTCTTGTCCTTGTAGCTGTGGGCGCGCTCGAGCAGGCCCATCGGCGCGAGCGTGCCGAGCATCCAGGCGAGTTCGCAGACCTCGGGCACGTCGCTCTGGCGCCAGAGCACGGCCTTCTTTGGATCGAGCCCGCAGGCGAGCCAGTCGAGGGCGACGCCGCGGGTGTATTCGCGGCGCTTCGCGGGATCGGTGAGCGAGGTCATCGAGTGGTAGTCCGCGATGAAGTAGAAGCAGTTGCCCCCCTCCTGCGCGGCGATGGCCGGCTGCATCGCGCCGAGGTAGTTGCCGAGGTGGAGAATGCCGGAGGGCTGGATGCCGGTGAGGGTGCGCATGTCGGGAAAGGGACCAAGGCAAGCAAGCCGCCCCGGCTCTTCAAAGGCGAAAGTCGGGCGGGCGCGCGAAGCCGGGCTGGGGCGGCGGAGGCGGCGGCGCGGATCCGCCGCACGCCAGCCGCCTATTCCTGCGGATACACCAGCACGCGGTCGTGCACGAGGAGCACGAGGTCGGCGCGGCCGTCGCCGGTCACGTCGGCCACGAGCACCTCGCGGGGCTCCTGGCCGCGGCCCCGCCCGCCCTCGTGGTGCGGATCGGCCTCGAAGACGCGGAAATGCAGCCGGCTGGCCCAGGCGCCGTCAGCCTCGCGGCCGAGCACCTCGACGGTGTTTCCCGAGATGTCGGCGGCGACCAGCTCGGTGCGGCCGTCGCCGTCAAAGTCGGCCGCGACCACGAAATTATGGCGCAGGTCGGGCAAGTCGCTGGCGTAGGTGCCCTCGCTCTTGAGCGAGAAGTCGGCGGCGCCCTCGGGCATCCACCAGAAGCGGTCCTTGCCGAGGAGCAGGAGCTCGCGCCGCCCCTGCGGCCCCGCCACGCGGAGCGCGCCCGTGACCTCGAGCCGCGCGACGGTGCGCAGATCGAGCGTCTCCGTCGGCGCCTCTTCGGAGGGACGCGCGAGGAGGTGGAGCTGGTTGGCCTTGCGATCATGGAGGATGACGCGCCAAGGCTCGCCCTTGGCGCCGGCGCGCGGGGCGAGCACGAAGCCGGTCGTCACCTCGGCGCCGGGATCGCGCGTCTCGAACTGCGCCACCGTGACCAGCTCGCCCTCCGGAGAAAGGCGCAGCGCGCGGATGAAGTTTTCCGCGCTGACCAACAACTCGGCGCGGCCGTCGCCGTCCACGTCGTCGGCGGCGAAGGGCGCGGCGGCCGCCTCGGGCCGCGCGAGCAGGCCGGGGCGGTAGAGGGGATTCGCGGCGAGGTCGAAAAGCGTGCCGTTCTCGCGTTGGCGGTAGGCGCGCAGGCCCACGCCGGGCACCGCGACAAACACGTCCGCGCGACCGTCCTGGTCGAAGTCGTGCAGGAAGACCGCGCGCGGATCGGTGCGCAGGCCCTCGAGGACGATGGAGGCGCCGCGGGTCGGCGCGCCGGAGCCGGCGGGATCGCGGGTCCAGAGCGTGAGCTGGCGTTTGCCGTCCTCCTCGGCCACCACGGCGAGACCGGCGCGGCCGGGCTCGAGCTCGCCCGCCGCGAAGGTGATGAGGCGACCCGGTATCGGCAGGGCGCGGGCGGGCGTCGCGGCGCCGTCGGCGCGCAGCGTGATGGTGGCGAGCGCGTTCTCCTTGCCGCTGAGCACGAGCAGCTCTGCGTCGGCGCCCTGCGCGGCGGGCCAGGCGCCGAGGGCGCGCGCGTCGGTGAGCGAGGACACGCGGCGCGGCACGGTGAAGCCGCCTCCGGCCTGCCGTTGATACACGAAAATCTGCGCCGTCTCGCCAAAGGCCACCGCGAGGTCCGCGGCGCCATCGCCGTCGAGATCGGCCACGGCGTAGAGCGCGGTGCCGCGCGCGCCGGCGAGCGGGGCGAAGGCGCGGGGCGCGAGGCCTTGCCAGACATCGTCCGCGCCGCCGCGCACGAGGCGGGTGAACTCGATCTGGCCGCCACCGCCGGTCACGCTGGCGAAGAGCGGGCCGTCGGGCGCCGGCGCGGGCTTTTTCGCGGAGCCCGGGGCGGGGGCCGGCGTCGCCCGGTGTTTGCCACGGGCTTTGGCGCCCGCGGCGGCCGTGCCGGCGGAAGCGGAGGACTTCTCCGCCGCGCCGAGCACGGGCACGAGCGGGCTGCGCGGCGTGCGCAGGCCGAAGGCGAGCTCGGGGCCAAACTTGCCCGGCGCCACCTGGAGACGCACGCGCAGCGCCTCGCGTTGCCCGGCCACGAGGTGGAGCAGATCGGGCCGGCCGTCGCCGTCGATGTCGTGCAGGAGGAGGCCGTAGGCGTTGTCGTCGGCAAGGGCGATGCGCTCGTCGAGCACGAGACCGAGGCCGGGCTTTTGGAGAAAGACGGCGATCTCCTTTTGCCCCAGCATCACGAGGTCGGCGAGGCCGTCGCCATCGAGGTCCGCCGTGGCGAGTCCGCCGCGAAACTTCACCGGAGCGGGCGCGGTGGCGTGGGTTTTCTCCTCCCAGGTGCCGTCCTCGCGGGCGAGGCGCAGCACGAGTGGCGCGGGCTCGCCGGTGGCCGCGAAGTCGGGCCGGCCGTCGCCGTCAAAGTCGGCCACGACGAGATCGAAAAGACTCTGGCCGACGATCAAGGTCTCGCGCCGGAAGCGGGCGTCCTCGAGCACCGGCTCCCAACGGTTGGCGGCGGAGGAGCGCGGGCGCGCGGCGGCGGGCTCGGAGAGATCGCGCTGGTGGAGCAACTCGATCGCGGCCCGGTCGTTGTTGATGAGCGCGAGGTCGATCCTGCCGTCGCCGTCGAGGTCATGGGCGACGAGCGCTCGGGTGTTCCAGTCGAGCTTCGCCACCTCGGGCCCCGAGAACCAGGGCGCGGCCACCGGAGCCGGAGCGGATTCAGGGGCGCCCGCAAGGCGGGCGACGGACAACGCAAGCGTTAGACAGAGGACGAGATAAGGGGCCACGAGTCCGGCATGGTGCGGGCGCCCCGGGGAAAATCGCAAAACGAAAGTCCCTTGCCGCGCCTTGGCCGCGCCCGGTCCCCGCGTTCCTTGCCCGCGAAAAAAACGCGCACCCACCGCCAACAAACGCCGAGCCGCGCCACCCCCTTCGGCACTACCCTGAGAACATCATGCCCGTCTCTCCGCCCGCACCGATCGCCAACGCGTGCGCTCGCCCCCCGCTACCCGAGGCCCTCCCCGCCGCCGCCCTCGATCTCGACCTGCTGCGCAAATACGACCGCCCCGCCCCTCGCTACACCTCCTACCCCACCGCCCCGCTCTTCTCGACCGACACCTCCGCCGACGCGCTGCTCGAATCGCTCCGCGACGAAAGCGCCGGCTCCGCCCGCCCCGCCTCGCTCTACTTCCACCTCCCCTTCTGCGAGACGCGCTGCTGGTTCTGCGGCTGCACCACCGTCATCACCAAGAAACACGATCTCGCCGACGACTACCTCGACGACCTCGAGCGCGAACTCGATCTGCTCGCCCCTTGGCTCAACCCCGCCCAGCCCGTCGCCCAGCTCCACTTCGGCGGCGGCAGCCCCACCTTCCTTTCGCCCGCGCAGATCCGCCGCCTCGGCGCGATGATCCACGCGCGCCACCGCCTCGCGCCCGACTCCGAGGTCTCCGTCGAGATCGATCCCCGGCGCCTTACGCCCGATCAGGCCCGCGCCTACCACGATCTCGGCTGCCGCCGCGCCTCCCTCGGCGTGCAGGACACCAACCCGCGCGTGCAGCTCGCGATCCACCGTTTCCAGCCCTTCGACGAGACGCGCCGCGCCTTCGAGCTGCTCCGCGAGACCGGCTACGGCTCCATCAGCGTGGACCTCATCTACGGGCTTCCCTACCAGACCGAGGTCTCCTTCAACCACACCCTCGACCAGGTCCTTTCCCTGCGCCCCGACCGCCTCGCCGTCTTCAGCTACGCGCACGTGCCGTGGATGAAGCCCGCGCAAAAAATCCTCGAGCGCGACCAGGCGCTCCCCTCGCCCGAGCAGAAGCTCCGCCTCTTCGCCCTCGCCCTCGGCAAGCTCATCGCCGCCGGCTACGTCCACATCGGCATGGACCACTTCGCCCGCGCCGACGACGAGCTCGCCCGCGCCCTGCGCGACGGCACGCTCCAGCGCAATTTCCAAGGCTACTCCACCCGCGCCGGCGCCTCGATCCACGCTTTCGGCATGTCGTCCATCTCCCAGACCGGGCGCACCTACCGCCAAAACACCCGCGAACTCTCCGCCTACCGCCAGTCGCTCGCCAGGGGCCGCCTGCCCATCGAGCGCGGCCTCGTGCTCTCCGACGAGGATCTGCGCCGCCGCCGCATCATCATGGGGCTGATGTGCGAGCGCCGCCTCGACTTCGTGTCGCTCTCCGCCGAGTTCGGCCGCGACTTCGCCTCCGCCTACGCGACCGAGCTCGCTTCGCTCGACGACCTGGTCGCCGACGGCCTCGTGCGTCGCCTGCCCGGCGGCATCGAGCTCACCTCCGCCGGCGTGCTCCTGGTGCGCATCGTCGCCTCGCGCTTCGACGCCCACCTCGCCCGCGAAGGCACGCCCGCCAAGCGTTTCTCCCGCGCGCTCTGACGCGATTTTCTCAACGCGAAGACGCCAAGGACCAAACCAAGTTCGCGAAGCGTTCCCTTTTCGTTCTCCGCCATTCCCGCCCTTCGCGCCCTTCGGATCGTTCTTCGCGTCTTCGCGCCAAAAATCTCCGCCGATGAAAACCGATGCGCTCCGCCGCCCCTTCCACGTCATGGTCAAACCCATGGGCGCGCGCTGCAACCTCGAGTGCCGCTACTGTTACTACCTCGAAAAGGAGCGCGCCTTCTACCCCGGCCGCGGCGTGCCGCGCATGGACGACGCGACGCTGGAAAACTTCATCCGCGACCACATCGCCTCCCAGCCCGCGGATGCTCCCGAGATCACCTTCGCCTGGCAGGGCGGCGAGCCCACCCTCCTCGGCCTAGAGACCTTCCGGCGCATCGTGTCGTGGCAAAAGCACTACGGCCCCGGCCGCGTGATCAACAACGCCCTCCAGACCAACGGCACCCTGCTCACCGACGAATGGGGCGAGTTTCTCCACGCCGAAAAATTCCTCGTCGGCATCAGCATCGACGGCCCCCGCGCCCTGCACGACGCCTACCGGCTCGACTCCGGCGGCCGCCCCACCTGGGACCGCGTCATGGAGGGACTGCGCGTCCTCCGCCGCCACCGCGTCGAGTTCAACACCCTCACCGTCGTCCACCGCCGCAACTGCCGCCACCCGCGCGAGGTTTACGACTTCCTCGTCCAGTCCGGCGCGCGCCACCTCCAGTTCATTCCCTTGATCGAGCGCCGGGCCGAGGAGCGCGATCTCGCGCAGGGCCTCGACCACGCCGCCCCCGGCGATCCGCACCGCCCGCCAGTGCCCGCCGTGGAGTCCGAATTTTTCGCCAGCGCCCAGTCGCTCCCGCCCGGACGCTACGGGCAGTTCCTGCGCACGATGTTCGACCACTGGGCGCGGCGCGACGTCGGGCGCGTCTTCGTGCAGCAGTTCGAGTCCGCCCTCTCCGCCTGGATGGGCCACGGCCCCACCGTCTGCGCCCACACCCGCAAATGCGGCCGCGCCTTCGCCCTCGAGCACGACGGCGAGCTGTATGCGTGCGACCACTACGTCTATCCCGGTTTTTCCCTCGGCAACATCGGGCGCGCCTCGCTCGCCACGCTCGCCAACGGCGCCGCGACCGACCGCTTCGGCGCGGCCAAGGAGCACCTGCCCTCCCGTTGCCTCGCCTGCCCCGTGCGCTTCGCCTGCAACGGCGACTGCCCCAAGCACCGCTTCGTGCGCGCCGGCGAAGGCGAGCCGCCCGTGAGCTACCTCTGCGGCGACTACGGGCGCTTCTTCCGGCACATCGGCCCCGTGATGGACCGGATGGTCGCCCTCCTGCGCGCCGGCCGCTCGCCCGCCGAGATCATGCGCCGCCCGCTCAACACCCCGCCGGCCGGTTTCGCGTAGGCCTTGCCTTGGAGATAAACAGGTGCGGCGTTGGGCGCGAGGGGCTCGGACCCATGCCCGGCATTGGCCGCCGGCGTCCTTCGCGCTCCATCGGGACGGGCGGACAAGAAAATCCCGGGAAAAGGCTCCGCCCACGGCTCCGGAAAGCCCGCAGCCCGGCATGCGTTTTTACGGCGCTCCAAACTTGTATTGGCCCCGCCCGCTCCCCACCTTCCGGCCAATTTATGCCTCTCATCCCCAAGCTCACCGAAAAACTCCAGCGCCACCCCAAGCGCATCGTCTTCGCCGAAGGCGCCGACCCCCGCGTGCTCCAGGCCGCCCGCCAGTGGGTCACCCGCCGCATGGGCGCCCCCATCCTCCTCGGCGACCGCGCCGCCATCAAGGACGCCGCCGCCAAGCTCGACATCAACCTCCAGGGCATGCGCGTCATCGAGCCCGAGCGCAGCGAGGATTTCCCCACCTTCGTCGGCCAGCTCGAGCAGCTTCGCCGCATCAAGGGCATCAAGGCCGCCGAAGCCGCCGAGGCCCTCAAGGACACCGGCTACTTCGCCACCATGATGGTCGCCACCGGCCAGGCCGACGCCCTCGTCTCCGGCAGCACCACTTCCGCCGCCAGCGCCCTCCGCCCGATCTTCCAGATCATCCCCCGGCTCCCCGGCGTGGACCACGCCTCGTCGCTCATGGTCCTCGACTTCGACGAGAAAAAAGTCGGCTCCGAGGGCTCCCTCTTCCTCTCGGACTGCGGCGTCATTCCCGAGCCCACCGCCGAACAGCTCGCCGACATCGCCCTCTCCACCGCCCAGATCGCCAAGCATCTGACCAACGAGACCCCGCGCGTCGCCATGCTCAGCTACGCCTCCAAGAGCCAGTCCAACCACCCCGCGCTCGTGAAGGTCCGCCACGCCACCGAGCTCGCCCGCGCCAAGGCAAAGTCGCTCCTGCTCGAGATCGAGATCGACGGCGAACTCCAGGTGGACGCCGCTCTCGACCAGGTCGTGGCCCAGACCAAGAAGGTCAACAGCTCCGTCGCCGGCCGCGCCAACGTGCTCATCTTCCCCGACCTCAACTCCGGCAACATCGCCTTCAAGCTCGTGCAGCTCCTCGCCGGCGCCAACACCTTCGGCCAGATCCTCACCGGCCTCAGCAAGCCCGCCGCCGAGATCTCCCGCGGCGCCTCCGCCCACGACGTCTTCGGCGCCGCCGCCATCGTCGCCGTGCAGGCCATCGACCGCCGCCTCCTCTACGGCACGGCCTAAGGCCGCCCCTCTCCCGCCGAACGGGCCGAATTTTTCGCGAATTCGGCCCGTTTCGTTTTTTTGTCCGCCCGCCCGGATCCGCCGGCCCCGTCCTTCATCCCGCTTCCAGCCCCCTGCCCAGATGCCCTCCAACCATCCGCATCCCGCCCCCCAAGCGTCCCCGGCCCCCGCGTCGCCCCCTCCCGCGACCGACTCCGGCGGCGGCACGCCCAACCCCTTCGCGCAGCCCGCCCTCCCCTTGCTCACCGCGCCCACCAACACCGTCACCAAGCGCGTCTTCGTCGCCGCCACGCGCATGAACGACGGCAAGACCACCACCTGCCTCGGTCTCTACGGCGCCCTCCAATCGCGTTTCCCGCGCGTCGGCTTCATCAAGCCCGTCGGCCAGCGCTTCGTGGACGTGCAGGGCAAAAAAATCGACGAGGACTCCGTGCTGCTCGACTCGATCTTCCAGGTGCACGTGCCCATCGAGAGCATGAGCCCCGTCGCCATCGACGGCACCTTCACCCGCCGCTTCCTCGAGAGCCCGGAGTCGATGCTGCCCTCCCTCGAGGACCAGATCTGCCGCGCCTTCGACCGCGTTTCCTGGGAAAAGGACTTCACCATCATCGAGGGCACCGGCCACGCCGGCGTGGGCTCCGTCTTCGAGCTCTCCAACGCCCGCGTCGCCAAGCTGCTCAACGCGAAGGTGCTCCTCGTC
>JAUWBD010000039.1 GCA_030605125.1 Verrucomicrobiota bacterium
GGGGAAGGCGGTGAGGAAGCAGAGACTGCAGGCCCGGCCGTTTCGCCCCTGGGCGCGGAGGCTGACCATGAGCGCGCTGACGAGGGGATTGGGGGCGTAGCCGAGCTCGGCGGCGAGGCGGGCGACGCGGTGGCGGAGCGACTCGGAGATCCGGGGGTTTCCGCGGAGGGCGAGCGACACGCTGGCCTTGGACACGCCCAGCTTGCGGGCGATCATCTCGAGCGTGGCGCCCATTTGAACGTCGGTGGCGGGGGGAGCTCCGGGCGGGAACGGACGCGGCTCAGTAGTTGAGGATGCGGCGGTTCCTGATCGTGCCCTTATTGAGCGTCTCGACGTGGCAGTCCACGAACACGGCGTTGATGGCGCCGTTGTGGCGATATTTGAAGGTCGCGCGATCGGCGGGCTCCTCGGGATCCTCCACGGTGATGAAAGCCTCGGGATCGGTCGTCTCGGGGTTCGAGAAGATGTTCGAGACGTGGTAGAAGTTGGTGTAGGAGGAGCCGTTGGACTGCTGGACGGCGTCGGCCACGAGGATCATCTGCGAGGGATTGCGGACGACGCCCGCGGAGACGCGCCGATTGCCGTTGGTCTCGAGATTGGGCATGAGGATGGGATTGGCCGAGTAGGTGAGGCGCTTCTCGCCGTCGGCGGCGGGCGCGATCTTGCGGGCCGGGCACACGATGAGCTCGCTGTTCATCTGCTGCTGCCCGTTGTTCACGATGTTCGTCGCGTTCATGTAGGGGCGCAGGTTTTGGGACCAGGCGCGCCCCGCGGGGCCGTCGGGGCCGTTGGCGGGGCCGGCGCTGATGCTGGGCGGGAAGGTCTTGCGCTCCTCGGCGTAGAGCTGGATGGCCAGGCCGATCTGGCGGAGATTGCTTTTGCATTGGGCGGCACGGGCCGTTTCGCGGACCTTGCCGACGGTGGGGATGATGATCGCGGCGAGGATGCCGATGATCGCGATGACGGTGAGCAGCTCGATGAGCGTGAAGCCGCGGGGGGCGAGGGGGCGGGAAGAGTTCATGGGACGGGGGGCGGGGCGGGTGTGAAAGCAGGGTGCATCCCCGATTGGACCGGAGCGAGGGAGGCGTTGTTTTACCCGTTTAACAACGGCGCCCGCCTCCGGGTGGAGGCGGGCGCTCAACGGGTTTAGCGAATGCGGCTCAGCGACGGCCGAAGTGGTCGAGCAGGCGATAGACCCGGATGTTGAGCTCCTTCATGGCGTCACCAAGTTCTGGATACGGCTCGTAGCGGATGCTGTAGAGACCCTTGTTGGAATCGCGGTTGGAGGGATCGGTCGTGAGGTCCGCGGGGTCGTTGTCGAGGTGGCGAAACCAGTGCCAGCCGACGCAGTTGGGCGCCTCGAGCAGGCCGAGCGCGAAGTGCTGGTAGAACTTGCCGCGGTCGGCCTGGGTCTTCACCACCCAGCCGGCGCCGGAGACGTTGGCGAGGCCGGTGTCCATGCCCTTCACATACCACTCGGTGACGAGGAAGGGGCGGCCGCTCCACTTTTCCCAGTCGCGGAAGAGCGATTTGTCGGGCGTCCACATGCCGTAGATGTTGACCGAGACGACGTCGAGGTGGCGGCCGGCGGCGCGCCAGACGGCCTCGCGGCGGAGGGCGCGGCCGTGGAGGCGGGAGCCGAGGTAGAGGTGGTTCGGCGCGTGCTTGCGGATGGCGGCGGAGACGATGGCGTAGTAAGTATCCACTACATGCTCGAGGAAGGCCTCGCGGTCCTCGTCGGAGGGCTTGGCCTCGGGAGAGCCGCGGCGTTTGCCGATCCATTCGCGGGCGGCGGCGCCGCCGGGGTCGTCGGCGGGGAGCCTGAGGAAGCCGTCGAGGGTGTTGGGGCGAAAGGGCAGTTCGTTGTCGGAGAAGTGGCCGACGATCCACGGGTCGTCCTTGAGCGGGGCGAGGTGCCTGGCGGCGTGCTCGTCGCAGAACTTGGGGAAGTCGGGATCGAAGACGAAGATCGCGCCCTCGGGGTAGCCGATGTGGCCGGGGAGCTGGTAGGTGCCGCCGCGCTTCTTGCCGTATTCGCTCATGAAGTTCCACACGGGGGTGTAGGGGAGCGGGCGGGGGTTGGCGCGGAGGTGGCGGTCGTCGGACCAGGCGCCGGTGCCGTTGAATCCGAAGGCGCGGAGCTCGTCGGCGGTTTTTTCGGCCCAAGCGGCTTCGTCGCCGTATTTGGCGCGGCGGGCGGCGAGCGCGGTTTCGGACCGGCCGACGGAGACCTTCACGACGGCCATGCCGACGTTGTAGTAGGGGTGGCCGTCGGGATCGACGAAGCGCCAGTGGCCGGCGGGCGTTTGCTCGACGCGGAAAAAGCCGGTGGCGCGCACGCGGTCGCGGGCGTCGCCGCCGTGGCGGGAGAGGCGGTCGGGCGGGGCGTCGCGGACGGCGGGCGGCAGGTCGGCGACGAGGCGGACGGGGTGCGGGGTCCAGTCGGCGTCGGAGGGTTTCTTCTTCACGTCCACGGTCTGGGCGAAGACGGCGGAGGCGAGGAGCGGCAGGAGGGCGAGGGAGCGGAGGTGGCGGCGGGGGTGGTGCATGGGGAGGCGGGAGGGGGACGCAAAAAGGCGCCGAAGGCCGCGAGGCATTCGGCGCCAGAGGGGATGTTTACGCGAGGCCGAAGCGTTTTTCAGGCGCGGCGGCGGCGGGTGACGGCGGCGCCGAGCATGCCGAGTCCGGCGAGAGCGGCGAAGGAGGAGGGCTCGGGGATGACGGTGTAGGTGACGGAGCCGACGGTCGCCTGCGCGTCGCTGTCGCCGCTGAGGTTGTAGCCGGCGTTGCTGTTGCGGCGGGATTCGAGGGCGAGGGCGGCGAAGCCGGTGCCGTTGCCCCACGCGGCCTGGTCGATCAGCATGAAGCCGCTGGCGGTGTAGGTCTGCGCCGAGGTGGTAAGGAAGATCGAGTAGGAGACGTTGGCGACGGTGCCGGTGAAGCTCACCGTCTCGAGGGTGAAGCCGGCGTTCTGGATGGTGCCGGTGAAGTTGATCGAGTTGAGCGATTGGGAAGCCGTGTCGGCGCCGATGCGCACCTCCGCGTCGGCTCCGGTCTGGTTCATCTTGTAGCCGAAGAGGAGGAGGCCGCCCAAGCCATCGTTGTTGTAGCGGAGGCGCATGGTGATGGCGTCGTCCGCGGAGAACTGGCGGGTGTTGGTGGAGCTGAGGCTGATGCGGAAGAAGGACTGGTTGAGGTCGAGGTTGGCCGCGGAGAGCGTGATCTCGTTCACACTCACGGTGTAGCTGTTGGTGAAGAAGTTGAAGCGCTGGTCCGAGGCGTTGCTGACGAGGACCGAGAATTGGGGATTGCTGGGGTTCGAGGTGTGCTCGGCCTGCGTCATGCGGCTGCGCAGGACGGCGGTGCCGACCGGAGTGATGAAGGCGTTGTCGCCGCTGGAGGCGGTGCGCGTCCAGTAGGTCTGGTCGTTCAGGAAGGAGCCGTAGTTGAAGTCGTCGATGACGACGGTGGCGGCCTGGAGGCCGCCGGCGAAGGCGAGGGAGCCGAGGAGCGAGAGCAGGCGGAGCGCGCGGGGTCGTGGTGTATTCATGTTGGGGGGAGGAAGCCGGTGGGTGAAGGAACGAGGGAGGTGTGGAGGAGGGGACGGGAAGGGGCGATGGCGACGCTGTTTTACGCGTTAAGCGCGGGGCGCCTGCGGCCGATGTGTATCCGGAAAATTACTACTCCCGGGAAACCCGGAGGCGGAGGAAGCGGCGCGGGTGCGACGAGAGGTCGGCGGGGTCGGTCACGGTCACGGGGCCGGCGACGTTTTGCGCGCCGGAGCTGCTCCAGATCGTGGTCCAGGCGGCGGCGAGATCGGAGGAGGCCTGCACCTCGTAGCGGATGCCGGTGGAGGCGATGCGGTGGAAGGTGATCCTGAGGGAGCGAGGGGTCGAGGGAGTGAGGGAGAGGGCGGGGTGGCCGGCGCTTCCGGGGGAGAGCGGGTCGGTGCCGAGGGCGTATTCGAGGAGGTTGGGGAGGCCGTCGCCATCGGGGTCGGCGGCGTCGCCGGAGATGGCGGGGTCGGCGAGCTGGGCGGAGGTGAAACGCGATGCGCGCCAGGCGTCCACCGGATGCGGCGGGGCGACGGAGGTGACGAGGTGGGTGAAGGTGGAGTTGTTGCCGAGTGCGTCCCAAGCGCGGGCGGTGATGGTGTAGGCGACGCCGGGCGTGGAGGGCACGGGCCAGAAGAACTGGTAGGGGTGGAGGCGCTCGGTCTGGCGGAGCACGCCGTCGATGCGGATCTCGATGCGGTCGAGGGCGGAGCGGTCGAAATACTCGACGCGGATCTCGTTGGTCTGGCCGGCGACGACGGTCGCGCCCAGGGGGAGCGGCATGGTGAGGAAGGGGGCCTGCGTGTCGGCGGGGAGGGCGTCGGCGAGGAGCGGAGGGACGGGGGTGGTGTTGGCAAAGGCGAAGCCGCCGGCGCCGTAGTAGCCGGAGCTGATCGCCTCGGCGAAGGCGGCGCGGGCGGACGCGCCGCTGGTGATGGTGTTGGCGAAGCCGTCGCGGAGGGCCTCGGTGTAAACGAAGGCGCGGACGCGGGGGTAGTGGAGCGGGAGCTGCTGCGAGAGCGCGTCGCGCAGCCAGGCGGCCTTGTCGCCGCCGGCCTCGACGGTGCCCGTCTCGGCGATCATGACGGGCTTGGCGGAGGCGATGGCGAGGAGCTGCTGGTAGGTGGCGCCGAAGGTGGTGGCGAAGTCGCGCCAGCCGGCGCCGCCGCGGTTGTAGCCGTCCATCGCGAGCCAGTCCACGTATTTGTCTCCCGGATACGCGGAGGCGATGTTGTTGGAGGCGCCGCCGAAGAGGCGGTTGACGCCCCAGACCCAGGTGACGTTGGCGGCGCCGGCCTCGGCGAAGAGGCGGTGCACGCGGCGCCAGGCGTCGATGTAGTCCTGGGCGGTGTTGCCGTTGGCGGAGTAGCTCCAGGGGAACCAGTCGCCGTTCATCTGGTGGGCGAAGCGGAGGAAGAAGGGGTGGCCCCAGTTGGCGGCGGCGGCGGCCCACTGGGTGATGTAGGCGTCGTGCGCGCCGTCGGCGATGGCGCGGAGGCGGTAGGCGGTCTGGGCGGCGCCGGCGGAGGGGTTGCGCGGTTCCCAGGTGATCATGGGCAGGGCGCCGCGGGCGCGGATGGCGCCCATGGTGCCGGAGGGGAAGGCGGGGGAGCCGTGCCAGGCGGAGGAGAAGTGGACGATGGAGACGGCGCGGCCGGCGGCGGCCTCGAAGGCGTCCACGGAGGAGAGGTCGGGGCCGAGGAGGCCGTTGACGGTGGAGGCGCCCCAGAGAACGGAGGCGGGGAGGGGGGCGAGATCGGCGACGAGGGTGTCGGTGGCGGGGGCGGAGTTGCCGGCGCGGTCGTAGGCGACGGCGCGCACGAGGTGGCTGGCGCCGGGCGTGGCGGGGACGGGGAAGGACCAGACGTAGGGCTCGGCGGTGGCGGTGTGGCGCAGGACGTCGCCCACGTAGAACTCGACGCGGTCGATGCCGGAGCGGTCGGCGGCCTCGACGCGGATCTCGGTGTTCTGGCCGGGGACGACGCGGGGGCGGAGCGGACGGGAGAAGCGCAGGTAGGGAGGCTGGTCGTCGGTGATGGAGCGGGAGGCGTCGGCGAGGAGCGGCGGGATGGGGCTGGCGGCGAGCGAGCCGAAGGTGTTGCTCGTGTAGTAGGGCAGGGCGATGCCGGCGGCGAAGGCGGCGCGGGAGGCCTCGGTGGAGGTGATGCGGTTGTCGAAGCCGTTTTTGTCGAGGTTGAACCAGACGAAGGCCTTGATGCGGGGGAAGCTGAAGGGGAGGTGATGCGCGAGGCCCTCGGTGAACCAGCCGGGCTTGCTGCCGCCCTGCTCGACGGTGCCGGACTCGGCGACCATGACCGGCTTGCCGGGGGCGAGCTGCACGAGGGATTGGTAGGTGGCGTCGAAGGTCTCGTGGAAGGTGCGCCAGCTGTTGCCGGGCATGGCGGTGCCGCGGTTGTAGCAGTCGAGCGAGGTCCAGTCCACGTAGCGATCGCCTGGATACACGGAGGTGATGTCGGCGGAGCCGGCGTAGTGGCGGTTGACGCACCAGACCCAGGTGACGTTGGTGGCGCCGACCTCGGTGAAGATGCGGTGCACGCGGCGCCAGGCGTCCACGTAGTCCTGGGGGGTGTTGTCGTTGACGCCGACGCACCAGGGATACCAGTTGCCGTTCATCTCGTGCATGAAGCGGAGGAAGAAGGGGTGGCCCCAGTTGCGGGCGCCGGTGGCCCAGGAGGTGATGTAGGCGTCGTGCGCGCCGTCGGCGATGGCGCGGAGGCGGAAGGTCGGCTGGGTGGCGTCGCCGGAGGAGTTCCACGGCTCCCAGGTGACGAGGGGGATGGCGCCGTGGTTGCGAATGTTGTTGGCGATGCTGGTGGGGAAGGAGGGGGTGCCGGACCAGTGCTGGAACAGGTTGATGATCGAGACCTGCTTGCCGGCGGCGGTCTCGAAATCGCGGATGGATTGGAAGTTCGAGTTGAGGGCGCTGGTGGTGAAGGTGCCCCAGTAAACGGCGGGCTCGAAGCGGGCGGTGACGGTGTGGGTGGCGGAGGCGGAGTTGCCGGCGGTGTCGTAGGCGACGAGGCGAATGGTGTGGGCGGCGCCGTGGGTGGTGGGGACGTCCCAGAAATACTGATACGGGGCGAGGCGCTCGGTGTGGACGTGCTGGCCGTTGACGAAGACCTCGATGCGATCGATGCCGGACTTGTCGTTGGCGTCGAAGCGGACCTCGGTGCGGCGGCCGGGGACGACCACGTCGGTGGCGGGAAGGATGAAGGAGACGTAGGGCGGATCGGTGTCGATGGTCAGCGCGTCGTTGTAGAGAGGGGGGATGGGGCTGGTGGAGAGGTTGGCCCAGCGGTTGGTGCTGTAGTAGGAGAGGCCGACGCTCTCGGCGTAGGCGGCGCGGGAGGCCTCCGTGGATTGGACGCGGTTGTCGTAGCCGCTCTTGTCGAGGTTGAAGTAAACCCAGGCCTTGATGCGGGGGAAGCGGGTCTTGAGGTGGTTCTTGAGAGCGGTGCGGAACCACTGGGCCTTGTCGCCGCCCTCCTCGACGGTGCCGGTCTCGGCGACCATGATGGGTTTGCCGGGGGCGATGCGGACGAGCTCGTCGTAAACGGGCTGGGAGGCGTCGGCGAAGGAGCGCCAGGTGTTGCCGTTTATGGTGCCGCGGTTGTAGCTGTCGAAGGAGAGCCAGTCCACGTAGCGATCTCCCGGATACAGGGCGGCGATGCGGGTGGAGGGGCCGTTGGGCAGGTCGTAGAAGCGGTTTACGCACCAGACCCAGGTGGCGTTGGTGACGCCGAGGCGGGTGAAGAGGTGGTGGACGTGGCGCCAGGCGGCGACGAAGTCCTCGGCGGTGTTGCCGTTGCCGGGCCAGACGGACCAGCGGGGATACCAGTCGCTGTTCATCTCGTGGGCGTAGCGGAAGAAGAAGGGGTGCCCCCAGGCTTTGGCGCCGAGGGCCCAGGCGGTGAGCAGCTCGTCGTGGACGCCGGCGGCGATCTGGCGGAGGTCGAGCCAGGGCTCGAGGGTGAGCAGGGGGATCGAGCCGCGGGCGCGGATCGACTGCATGCGGGAGGTGGGGAAGACGTTGCCGGTGGAGTCGATGCCCTGGAAGACGTGCACGATGGCCACGCCCTTGCCGGTCAGCGCCTCGAACTGGGTGATATGCGAGAGGGAGGAGTCGAGGTTGCTGGTGACGAAGATGCCGTCGTAAACGGATTCCTGGGCGCGGAGCGGGGCGGGCGTGGCGAGGAGGCCGAGCAGCGTGGCGAGGGCGAGGAGGAGGGCGGCGAAGGGGGTGAGCCGGGCGCGGTGCATGGCGGAGGTCGGGAAAGGGGAGGCGACGGGGCGGGGGGCGGGGTCGCCTCGAAGGCTGCCGGCGCGGCGGGGGGCCGCGAGGGAGCGGGAGTTTTACCCGTTTACCAGGGCGCGAAAAAAGAGCCGCCCGGTGAGGGGCGGCTCGGGGGAGGGCGCTGTATGGAGCGTGCGACGCTTCAGGGGTTACGGTGGTTCAGGTGGAATTTCTCGTAGCCTCCGATCGTCGGACCGGGGTGATTGGTCATTACGTTTTCGTTTGATTGGGCAACCCGGAGATAGGTGCCGCTGGGAACTTGGATCGAGCGGTAATAGCGGCCCTGAGTCGTATCGTTGGCGGAGCGCATTTGGAACTGGGTCGCGTTTGTCCGTTGGTGTTCCAAGGTCTGGGAGTTGTCGTAGGTGTTGCCGGTTTCGAGGACGCTGTTTGCGCCGACCCGGAGCCATTTCATCGTCTTGCGCGAGAGCATGCGGACGGAGACATCCGGACTGGCGATCGGATTGGTGCCGGCCGCTGCGAGGATGAAGAACTCTTCTTGGTCGCGCGTGACATTTTCGTTTCCGGAAAGTTTTATCGCCCCGCTCTCGGAGACCGAGAAGTGGTTTGCGTGAACCCTGTTTTCGATGGTGACCAGGGGCGGCTCGGCGAAGGACACGCGTTTGATGAGCCCGATGTTGTTGGAGCTACCGTCGGTGCGCCTCGCTTTGAGGACGACATCGTGCACGCCGGTGGGGCGACGTTCGAGCCTCGCGCTGCTCTGTCCCGACCCCAAAAGCCGAACGGTGCCGATTCGCGGGCTGTTGGCGCTGCCGAGGTGGATGTCGAGATACCCTCCGCCTTCATTCGTGCCGACGGTGGCATCCACGGTAAACTCGGTGAAGAAGCGATCATGATCGGATCCGAAGTCCACGGCTCGGACGGTGACGTAGTAGTTGTGCTTGAAATTGCCCCAGCCGCTGGGGCCTTGGGTGGGGCCGTTGGACGCGGGGTGGACGTTGTTCGGCATGGCGCCGGTGAGCCCCGTGATGGGGCCGCCGATGGCGGGGCGGGCGGGCTTGCCGTAGAGGGCGATGGCACCGGTCATGGCGCCCGTGACGATGGTGTTCTCCGTGAATTTTGCGCTGGTGCCCCAACTCCGTGCTTTCTGCATCAGGGTGGCTTGGTCGTCGCGTTCGAGGTCCAGACGGCCTGCGGTCGTCGCGGCTTCATACATGCCCCAACCCGGAGGTCTGCCTGGTTCCTCGGGCGAACCAGGATTATACCGCACCTTGTAGCTCCACTTGGTCCAACTGACCCCGTAGCGGGTCATTTGTTTGAGACGGTTGGCCCATTGGCTATGGTTGTGGTGATCCTTGTAGCTAAACTCGCCGATCCAAACAGGGAAGGGATAGTTGGTTCGCGAGAGGGCCGAGTTGTTGATCCAGTTGCTCCAGAAGTGGGATTCGTCGCCGGCCGTATAGGCGGGGAAGTGATACCAGTGATAGCTCAGGGCGAGGTTGTCCTCTGGGCCATAGCCGTTCAGGAGGTTGCCCACGTGGTTGTATTCGGACCACACGTTGAAAAACACGAGGTGGTCCGGATCCACCTCGCGTATGGTGGCGTAAAGGGTCCGCACGTAGTCGCGGATCTGGTCGTCCCAAGGATGGGCCTTTCGGCCTTTTGCGGGCTCGTTGAGAAGATCGTAGCCGGCGACGGCGGGCTCGGAGCGGAAGCGCCGGGCGATCTCGCGCCACAGATTTCGCGTGTTCTCTTGGTAGGTGCTGTTGGTCCAGAAGTCGGGAATGTCGGTCTCGCCGATCTGGTCGCCCGAGTGAAGGTGGCCGTTTTGCGAACCCTGCACCCCATGCAGATCGATCACCACATACATGCCGCGCTCCTTCGCCTTTTCCACGACGCTTTCGATTCGGCTGAAATTGATCCGCCCATTGGGCAGTCTTTTAAACGTTCCGTTGGCGTTCATGTAGTCGGCCCAGTAGATGGGCAGGCGGATGCAGTTTATGCCCGCCCGTTCCATTTTGATGAAATCTTCGTCCGTGATGTAGTGGTTGTAGAGCTCGTTCAGGATATTGTCGGCGACAGTCGCGTTGTTGAAGCGGTTGGTGAGAACTTCGATCGCGCCCACGTGGTCTTGTTTGAGCGTGGGCGTGTTGCGGAACTGCAGGGGTGTCATCCATGGCTCGTGGATGGCCCAGCCGCCGAGGTTGACGCCGTAGAGGCGGACGATGTCGCCCTTGCCGTGGTGGTTGCGGATGTAGATGCCGTCCCGCTTGAGGAAGGTGCTCAAGGGGCCGCGGTTTCGCAGGACGAGTTCGCGTAAGCGGATGGGCGCGACGCCGCCGCCGGGCGTGTCGTGGATGATGAGGTAGAGCCTCTGGCTGCCGGTGGGCGAGGTCTCGATGGTGGCGGTCTGCTTGAGGTAGGCGATGGACGAGGCGGTGCCGGTGGCGTCGGCGTAGAGCGTGGCGATGAGGGGGCCGTTGACGTCGCCGACGCGGGCGTCGATGCGTTGGCCGCCGGAGCCGTAGGCGAGACGCAGGTCGATTTCGAGGGTGTCGAAGCCGGTGGTGCCGAAGTTGACGTTGTTGAAGAAGATGACGTCGTTGGCGTTGTTGATCGGGTTGGTGAGGATGTGGTTGTTGGCTGTGTCCTTGGTGGCGCCACCGGAGGTGACGGTGCCTTGGCTGACAAAGTTGAGGGAAACTTGGTCGGACGCCGTGGCGGTGGCGGCGAGGCCGAGGCAGAACGCGAGGCCGAGGCCGAGAAGTCGGCGTGCGAAGGCGCAGCCGCGGGGGAGCGGATGGGTGTTCATGGGGTGGGGGTGGGGTTGGGGGAGACGCGAGAGCCGGTGAGGGCCTCTCGCGGGCAACATCCTTCGTCCGCGGGGGGCGGGTATGACAACGCGCGCGCCGTTTCACCCGTTGAACCGCGCGACGGCGCGGCGTGATGCGGCGGCGTTGTGTAGTCGCCAAAAAATACGGCGGCGCCGCGGTGAGCGGCGCCGCCGGGAGGGGCTGGCGAAGGCTGGATGTGGGAGGCGCGAGAGCGCGCCGATCAGGGCAGCACGAGGCGGAGCGTGGTGGGGCCGGTGGCGCCGGGCACGTGGCGCAGCTCGGCCTCGACCGTGCGGTCGCCGAGCGTGGCGCGCACCTGGTAACGCCCGTAGAAACCGCGGGCGGAGTAGCGACCGTCGGCGCCGGTGTCGCCGGCGGCTCGGGTCCACCAGGTGTCGCGGATGAGGGTGCGCACGGCGGTGCCGGCGGGACGCTCGGTCCAGTCGCGGTCGTAGAGCGCGGCGGCGGGGCGCCAGTGGGCGCCCTCCCAGAAGCCCCAGAACTGCACGCCGGCGACGATGGGGTGGCTGAAGTAGGCGATGAGGAAGTCGCGGCTGTAGTCGGCGTGGAGCTGCGGGTCGTCGGTCATGAAGTCGAACTCGGTGGCCTTCACGGGGAGGCCGAGCTCCTTCTGGTAGTGGTCGAGCGTGGCGAGCAGGCTCTCGGGCGCGGGCGGGATGCCGCCGATGTGGCACTGGAGGCCGAGGCCGTCGATGGGGCCGCCGCGACTCTGGATGAAGCGGGCGGTGTCGATGAAGTGCTTGAGGTGGACGGGGTCGAGGGCGAGATCGTGGTTGCCCCAGTCGTTGAAGTAGAGCGGCACGTCGGGGCCGAGGACCTCGCGGGCGGTCTTGAACCAGTCCACCATGATGTCCTTGCCGAAGAGGTCCATGAGCTCGTGGTTGTTGTAGGGCTCGTTCAATACATCCCATTCCGAGACGAGGCCGGCGGTGGCGGAGGCGATGTCGCGGATGTGGGCGAGCACGCGCTCGGGGATCTCCTTCTGGCGCGGGGTGCCGATGAGCGAGACGATCTCCTTGGGCAGGCGTTTGGAGGAGGCCCAGACGAGCACGTGGCCGCGCACGGGGATCTCGCGCTCCTTGAGCCAGCGGAGGGCCGCGAGCGTGCGCTCGCGGTGCTGGCCATGGGTGTCGCGATCGCCGGCCCAGAAGGGCCACTTGAGGTCGTTCTCGGGGCCGACGGCGTTAAAGATGGAGAAGAGCGTCTCGCGGAAGCGCGGGCCGTTTTCACCCTCGCTCATGAGGAGGGAGAAGGGCGCGGCGGTGCCGAATTCGAAGTGGTGGCGGGTCATCTCGACCGATACGCGGGCGGCGGGGAGGGGGCGGCCGGCGGAGTCCACGACCTCGATGGCGATGTCGCCCTTGCGGAGGCGCTCGATGCGCGCCTCGGCCTCGCGGCGCCAGGCGGCGTCGGGCGACTGGCCTTGGTAGGTGACACGGGTGCGCGGCAGGTCCTCGTAGGCGATCTTCGTGCCGTAATGGAGGAGGGCGAGATCGGTGATCTGCACGGTCTGGGCGTGGAAGCCGAAGCCGAGATAGACGCCCGCTTCGCCGGCGCCGTAGTCGGACGCGAAGCGCACGGGCACGTGGTAGTCCTGCCACTGCGGGAGCAGATCGAAGCGGGCCATGGCGCTGCGTTGGTAGTCGCCGCCGGCGCGTTGCACGACAGCGCGGATCTGGCCCTGACCGGTTTCGTGGTGGGTGTGGCTGACGCGGGCGCGGAAGCGGAGCAGGGCGATGTCGCCCTTCTTCACCGGGGCGGTGGTGCGGGCGATGAGTTGGATGGCCCAGGCCGGGTTGGTGTCGCGCAGCGTGGCGATCTCCCAGGTGGGCGAGGAGGCGGGGCCGGTGGTCTTTAGCGTGTAGAGCTCGGATTTTCCCTGGCCCTGCACGTTGGCGGTGGAGATGAGTGGCACGCCGCCGGGAGGGGGCGTGGTGGCGTCGCGTTGTGCGAAAGATGCCGCGGGCAGGAAGAACAGCAGGGTCGCGACGCGCGCGAGCGAGGGAAGGAAGAGGCGAGGGATCATGGGCAAGGGGGCGAGCGCGATGCTGCGAGGGGGCCGAAGCGTTGCCGATGGCCGCCTGAGTTCACCCGTTAAGCAACCTGTGCGCTCTCCCGCGCCTCCCTCCCGGGTCGCGCCTGACGCGCGGCCATCGCCTCGCGCCCGTCAACGGCCGAGGGCGGTGTTGATCTGCGCGCGGAGTTCGCCGACTGCTTTTTCCTGCGGGGCGGTGAGCAGTTCGGGCTGGATCTGGTCCAGGGTGTTGAGCGCCTCTTGGTAGCGCTGCGCGGCGTAGTGGGCCTGGGCCTCGCGGTAGAGGGCGCCTTGGTCCTTGGTGGCGGTGGAGGCGACTTCGACGCGGGCCTTGGCGCGCTCGGCGGCGGCGATGGCGGCGGCGGGGATGCCGGCGACGGAGGGCGGCTGGGCGGGGGCGGCGGGCGCGTCGGCGAAGGGCTCGGCCTTGGGCGCGGGATTGTTCTCCGGCACGGTCTGCTCGGCGGGTCGCACGCAGCCGGCGAGGGGCAAGAGGGCGAGGAGGAGGGCGACCGCGAACGGGCGGGGAAGAGGGGCGGGGATGTGCATGACGCCGAGGAAGCTGGATCAAAAAACTCTCGGGCGCGAGGCCGGGATTGAGGGCGCGCGCCAGGGGGGGGCGAGGACGGGGAGATCGGGGCGCTTGCTGGTGCGGGGAGCGGGGCGGCGGGCGGGGTTTATCAAATTAACGGGCGGGGGACGCGCGTGGAGTGCAGGTGGAGAGCGCGAGGCTTGCGCCGGAGCCGGCGTCGTGGCAGGGTGCGGGTCGATGTCGCTCCACGCGCAGTCCTTTCCGGTCGTCGTCGCCGCCTTGGGCGGCGCGGGCTGGTGGCGCGCGCGGACGTGGCGATGATGACGCTCCGCCGAGCGCGCGTTTCACGACGCACCCCCATCGCACGTCCTCCGAACCCGACTCCCCGAGAGCCGGGTTTTTTAGCGCCCGTCGCCCGGGGCGCCGACCTCGCCGGGCCTTTTGTCAGCCGATCCTTCCTTTCGTTTCTCATGCACTCAGCCGTTTCCTCGCCTTTGTCGTTTGATCTGTCCTCGGTCGCGTTTTTCGGACGCGGTTTCGACGAATACCGCTCCATGTTTTCCCTCGACACCGACGCGCTGCGCGGGCGTCGGGTGCTCGACGTGGCGGCGGGGCCGTCGGCCTTCACCGCCGGGGCCAACGCTCGCGGTGTGCATGCGACCGCGGTCGATCCGCTCTACGGGTTGTCGGCGGACGCGCTGGCGGCGCACGCGTCGATGGATCATCGGCGGGTGGTCGCGGAGATGCGGCGAAAGGCGGGGTTGTTTCGGAGCGGCACGTTCGCCTCGATCGACGAGGCCGCGGCGTCGCGGGCGGAGTCGGCGCGCGTATTTGTGGAGGACTACGAGCGGCATTTCGTGCACGGACGATATGTGGGCGGCGGACTGCCGCGGCTGCCGTTCGAAGACGGCGTGTTCGACACCGTGCTGTGCGCGCATCTGTTGTTCATCTACGCGCAGCGGCTGGATTTTGGTTTTCACCTGGCGGCGTGTCGCGAACTGGCGCGGGTGTCGCGTGGCGAGGCGAGGATCTATCCGGCGGCGGGCGCGGACGGGTTGCCCTATCCGGAGCTGGGGCGGCTGCGCGCGGAGTTGGCCGCGGCCGGGATCGCGATGGAGACGCGCGCGACGGAACACCGGTTTTTCGCGGGCAGCGGGACGATGCTGGTTTTGTCCCGGCGGCGGCCGTCCCGTTGAGGTTCAGCGGGCCGTCTCGGCGTCGCGGTAGCGGCGGGTGGCGTCGCGCACGGAGAGGTAGGGATCGACCGCGGCCTCTTTCATCTGACCGTAGATCTCGAGCACGCCGGGCAGGGTGCTCATGGTGTCGGTGACGGTGATGGCGGCGCGCCACTCCCAGGAGAGTTCGCCGGTCCACTCGCGGTTCGCGAGGTCGATGTATTCCCAACCGGTGGGCGAGACGACGCTGTCGCCGAGGCGGCCGCCGAGGTCGCGCAGGCTGTAGCCGCCGAAGATGGGCACGACGATGTAGGGACCGTGCGGGACGCCCCAGACGCCGAGGGTCTGGCCGAGGTCTTCGCGCGGCACCTGGGCGAGCGAGGGGACGTTGTCGGACTGGCGGATGAAGCCGCCGAGGCCGCCGAGGGTGTTGACCACGAATTTGCGCGTCTCGAGGTCGGCGCGGCGGAACTTGCCCTGGAGGAGCGAGTTCACGAGGCGCACGGGGTAGCGGACGTTGTCGTAGAAGTTGGCGATGGCGCGGTTTACCGGCGGGCGCACGACGGTCTCGTAGGCCTTGGTGGCCGGAGTGAGGACGTAGGAGTAGGTCCAGTCGTTGAAAGCGAAGACGCGGCGGTTCCAGCCTCCGAGCGGATCACTGATGCGGAGCGGCGCATAGTCGTCGTAATCGTCGGGATCGGGCGCGGCGCCGGTGCGTTCGTCGATGGCACGGCCGCGGTCGAGTTCCTGGGCGGCGAGCGGCGCGGCGGGGAGGGCGATGAGGGCGAGGGTGGCGAGGACGGGAAGGGCGAGGCGGGAGAGGCGGGAGAGGCGAAGCATCGTGCGAGAGAAGCGGGAGCGGGAGGGAGGATGGACGAGGCGGAAGGCGGGCGACGGACGGGCTTTAGTTGGTCGCGGGCGGGGGCGGCTCGGCGAGCTTTGTTTCGAGGCTGGAGATCAGCCCGGCCGCGCCCGAGCGCCGGACGATCGGCTCGAATTGCGAGCGGTAGTTGGCGATCAGGGAGACACCCTCGGCGACGACGTCGTAAACGCGCCAGCGGGCGGGGGTGGAGGCGCGGTCGAGCTCCATGCGGTAGATGACGGCGTAGGTCTGGCCGGCGCTGGTCACGGTGGTGGGAATTTCCACGCGGTCGGCGCGGAGCTCGGTGGGAGAGCCGTAAGTTACGCGGGGTTGCGTGTCGCCGTTGATGCGGTCGGCGTAGGTGCGGATGACCAGGCGGCTGAAGAGCTCCACCGCGCGGTTTTGCTGCGCCGGAGTGAAGTCGCGCCAGTCGCGGCCGATGGCGAGGCGGGTGGTGGTGGTGAAGGCGAAATGTTTGTCGGCGAGCGAGTCGAGCGTGGTGATGAGGTCGCTCTGATCGCGCGTTTCGCGGAGGACGGCGGAGACCTCGTCGATGCCTTGGGCAAGGGCGGCGCGCGCGTCGTCGGCCGGCGCGGCGTGGAGCGCGGACAGGATCGCGAGGCCCGAGAGCAGGCCGAGGAGGCGGAGAAGGCGAAGGGGGAACATGTTGGAAAAGGAAGGGTGAGTGTTGGCGACGCTCGACGTGCTTCGGAAACGAGGCGGCGAGCGCGCGCGAAGGATCATTGAGAAAACCAAGGGCCCGGCGCGGGCAAGTCGCGAGGAGCGATAGGCGCGTGGCGCGAAAAAGCGGGTTCGGAAGCGACGGCTTGCCCTGCGGGAGACATCCGCGCCATGCTGCCGGGTTTCCCTCTATGCAAGCCACCTCCGACCTCAACATTGTGGAGACCCGGCCGCTGCCCACGCCCGCGCAACTGCTGGCGGAGCTGCCTATTACCGAGGCGCAGGCGGAGTTTGTCACCGCGGCCCGCCGCGAAATCCAGCGCCTGATCTTCACCGACGAGCGCCGTTTCCTGCTGATCATCGGTCCCTGCTCGATCCACGACGTCGAGGCCGGCCGCGACTACGCCCGCCGCCTCGCCGCTCTCGCGAAGGAGGTCGCCGACCGCGTGATGATCGTCATGCGCGTCTATTTCGAGAAGCCGCGCACCACCGTCGGCTGGAAGGGCCTCATCATGGACCCGCATCTCGACGGCTCCGCCGATCTCGCGGCCGGTCTGCGCCTCGGCCGCGCCTTCCTGCGCGAGGTGCTAGATCTCGGCCTGCCCACCGCGACGGAGTTTCTCGACCCGATCATGCCGCAATACATCGCCGACCTGGTGTGCTGGGGCGCGATCGGCGCCCGCACCACGGAGTCGCAAACCCACCGGCAGCTCGCCTCGGGTCTCTCGATGCCGATCGGCTTTAAAAACAGCACCGACGGCGGTCTCCAGGCCGCGGTCAACGCCATCAAGGCCGCCGGCCAGTCCCATACCTTCCTCAGCATCCGGCGCGACGGCGTGCCGGCCGCCGTGCGCACGCATGGCAACCGCGACTGCCACGTCGTGCTCCGCGGCGGCGCCAAGGGCCCCAACCACTCCGCCGCGCACGTCGCCGAGGCCGAGGCCCTGCTCGTCAAGGCCGGCCTGCCGCGCTCCATCCTGGTGGACGCCTCGCACGACAACTCCCGCAAGAACCCCGAGCTGCAGCCCGACGTGGTCCGCGATCTGATCGCGCAGATCCGCGCCGGCAACCGCTCGATCATGGGCGCCATGGTCGAGAGCAACCTCGGCGCCGGCAACCAGCCCTTCCCCCAGCCGAAGGAGAACCTCAAATACGGCGTCAGCATCACCGACGGCTGTATCGACTGGGCCACTACGGAGGCGCTGGTCCGCGAGCTCCACGCCGCCCTCGCCCCCCGTTTCGCCTGACCGCCCTCCCCGAGTCTCCTCCGCCTCCCCGCGCGTCCGCCCGTCCATGCAAAAGACCTCCGATCTTCACGTCGTCGAAACCCGTCCCCTGCCCACGCCCGCGCAGCTCCTCGCCGAGCTGCCCAAGTCCGAGGCGCAGGCCGAGTTCATCACCGCGGCCCGCCGCGAGATTCAAAAACTGATCTTCACCGACGAGCGTCGCTTCCTGCTCATCGTCGGCCCCTGCTCGATCCACGACGTCGAGGCCGGCCGCGACTACGCCCGCCGCCTCGCCGCCCTCGCGAAGGAGGTCTCCGACCGCGTGATGATCGTCATGCGCGTCTATTTTGAGAAACCGCGCACGACCGTCGGCTGGAAGGGCCTCGTGATGGATCCGCACCTCGACGGCACGCACGACATCGCCGGCGGCCTGCGGCTCGGCCGCGCTTTCCTGCGCGAGGTGCTCGATCTCGACCGCGACCGAGTTTCTCGACCCCATCACCCCGCAATACATCGCCGACTTGGTGTGCTGGGGCGCGATCGGCGCCCGCACCACCGAGTCGCAGACCCATCGCCAGCTCGCCTCCGGCCTCTCGATGCCGATCGGTTTCAAAAATGGCACCGATGGTGGCCTCCAGGTCGCGATCAACGCCATCAAGGCCGCCTCCCAGCCGCAGACCTTCCTCGGCATCGGGCTCGACGGCGCCGCCGCCGCCGTGCGCACCAGCGGCAACCGCGATTGCCACATCGTGCTGCGCGGCGGCTCCAAGGGGCCCAATTTCTCCGCCGCCCACATCGCCGAGACCGAGGCCATCCTTCTCAAGGCCAGCCTTCCGGCTTCGATCCTCGTGGACGCCTCCCACGACAACTCCTCGAAAAAACCCGAGCTGCAGCCCGATGTCATCCACGCGCTCCTCGGCCAGATCCAGGCCGGCAACCGCTCGATCATGGGCGCCATGGTCGAGAGCAACCTCGGCGCCGGCAACCAGCCCTTCCCGCAGCCGAAGTCCGCGCTGAAATACGGCGTGAGCATCACCGACGGCTGCATCGACTGGGCCACGACCGAAAAGCTCGTGCGCGACCTGCACGCCGGCCTCGCCTCCCGCTTCGCCTGATCGAGGCGCGACGGCGCGGCGGAAGCCCCCGGGCCCTGCGCAAGCCCGCGGGCGAAATCGTCGCCCCGTTGTAGGCGGCGGCCTTATGCGGCGGCCGGTCGGAGCTTTTTTGCGGGAGAAAATGCAATCTGTGCGTGTCGGGCGGGCGATTTTTGGCCTAGGCTCGTCGCTTTCCCTTTCCCAATCCCATGAGCACCACCGCCTCCCCCATTCGCGTCGCCGTCACCGGCGCCGCCGGCCAAATCGGCTACGCCCTGCTGTTCCGCATCGCCTCCGGTGCGATGTTCGGCCCGGACCGCCCCGTCATCCTCCAGCTCATCGAGGCCCCGGTGGAGAAGGCGATGAAGGCCCTCGAGGGCGTCGCCATGGAGCTCGACGACTGCGCTTTCCCGCTGCTCAAGGGCATGGTCCTCACCGACCAGCCCGAGGTCGGCTTCAAGGACGCCAACTGGTCCCTCCTCGTCGGCGCCAAGCCCCGCGGCCCGGGCATGGAGCGCGCCGACCTGCTCAAGGACAACGGCAAGATCTTCATCGGCCAGGGCCGGATCATCGACCGCGTGGCGGCCGATGACGCCCGCGTCGCCGTGGTGGGCAACCCCGCCAACACCAACTGCATGATCGCCGCCTCCCAGGCCAAGCGCCTCACGCCCGACCGCTTCACCGCCATGGTGCGCCTCGACCAAAACCGCGCCCAGACCCAGCTCGCCAAGAAGGCCGGCGTGGATCTCACCGCGGTGAAGGACATCTTCATCTACGGCAACCACAGCCCGACTATGGTCTCGGCCTACTGCAACGCCACCATCGGCGGCAAGAAGGCCACCGAGGTCATCACCGACCACGCCTGGCTCAAGGGCCCCTTTTTCGAGACCGTCGGCAAGCGCGGCGCCGCCATCATCGCCGCCCGCGGCGCCTCCTCCGCCGCCTCCGCCGCCAACGCCCTCGTGGACCACGTGCGCGACCTCATGACGCCCGGCGCCATCCACTCCGTCGCGGTCAAGAGCAACGGCCTCTACGGCTTCGACCCCGAGGTCTGGGCCGGCATGCCCGTGCGCACCACCACCCCCGGCAGCTACGAGGTCATCACCGGCCAGGAGCTGTGCGACTTCTGCAAGGAGCGCGTCGCCATCACCAACAAGGAGCTCGTCGAGGAGCGCGCCGCCGTCGTGGACATGCTCCAAGGCTGATTCCGGTCGCGCCTCCCGCCTCCGTCCGCTTCCCCGGCCGGGCCTTCGGGCCCGGCCCTTTTCTTTTTCGGGCCCTTTCCGGCTCCGCCGCCCCCCGCCGATTCTTCCTTGGCCCCGTGGCTGCTTACCCCTTCGCTCTTCCTTTAGCCTCATGTCCCAGACCATCGCCGTCCTCGATTTCGGTTCCCAATACACGCAGGTCATCGCGCGTCGCATCCGCGAGTGCCAGGTGCTGTCCAAGATCTATCACTTCTCCACCCCGGCCGCGCAGCTGAAGGCCGACGGCGTCATCGGCATCATCCTCTCCGGCGGCCCGAGCAGCGTCTTCGCCAAGGACGCGCCCATGCCCGACCGCGCCATCTTCGAGCTCGGCGTGCCCATCCTCGGCATCTGCTATGGCATCCAGCTCCAAGGCCACCTCCTCGGCGGCCGCGTCTCCAAGAGCACCCACCGCGAATACGGCCACGGCGTGCTCACCCTGCAAAAGCCCGGCCGCCTCTTCAAGGGCCTGCCCAAGAAGCTCAAGGTCTGGAACTCCCACGGCGACCGCCTCATCAAGCTGCCCCCCGGCTACACCGCCATCGGCACCACGGAAAACTCCGAGTTCGCCGTCATCGAGGACAAGAAGCGCAACTTCTACGGCATCCAGTTTCACCCCGAGGTCTTCCACTCCGAGCGCGGCATCGACGTGATCCGCAACTTCCTCCTCGGCATCTGCGGCGCCAAGCAGGACTGGACCACCAAGGACTACATCAAGCACTCCGTGGAGACCATCCGCGCCACCGTGGGCAAGGAGCGCGTGCTCCTCGGCCTCTCCGGCGGCGTCGATAGCTCCGTGGCCGCCGCGCTCATCCACAAGGCCATCGGCAAGCAGCTCACCTGCGTCTTCGTGGACAACGGCCTCCTCCGCGCCGGCGAGCGCGAGCAGGTGGAAAAACTCTACGGCGACCACTTCCACATCGACCTCCGCGTCGTGGACGCGTCGAAGCTCTTCCTCGGCCGCCTCAAGGGCGTCTCCGAGCCCGAGGCCAAGCGCAAGATCATCGGCAACACCTTCGTCGAGGTATTCGAAAAATCCCTACGCTCGATCGGCGGCGCCAAGTGGCTCGCGCAGGGCACGCTTTATCCCGACGTCATCGAGTCGGTCGCCATCGCGGGCAACCCCGCCGCGCTCATCAAGAGCCACCACAACGTCGGCGGCCTGCCCGAGCGCATGAAGCTCAAGCTCCTCGAGCCCCTCCGCGAGCTCTTCAAGGACGAGGTGCGCGCCGTCGGCGAGGCCCTCGGCCTGCCGCGCGAGGTCGTCTGGCGCCAGCCCTTCCCCGGCCCCGGCCTTGGCGTGCGCGTCGCCGGCGACATCACCAAGGCCAAGCTCGACGTGCTCAAGGCCGCCGACGCCATCCTCCAGGAGGAGATGATGAAGAGCGGCTACTACTGGAAGGTCTGGCAGTCCTTCGCGGTCTATCTGCCCGTGAAGTCGGTCGGCGTGATCGGCGACGAGCGCAACTACGCCGACGTGATCTCGCTCCGCATCGTCGAGAGCCGCGACGCCATGACGGCCGACTGGGCGCGCCTGCCCTACGACCTGCTCGCCAAGATCTCCTCGCGCATCACCAACGAGGTGCGCGGCGTGTCGCGCGTTCTCCTCGACATCAGCTCCAAGCCGCCCGCGACCATCGAGTGGGAGTGAGCCGCGGCGGCGGGCTTGGCGGGGCGGAACGCTTCGGCGCCGCGGATATTCCCGCCGAGCCCCGACGATGCGCGCACTTGCCACCGGAACCCGGGCCCTTCACCGCTTTCTTACCCCTTATCGCTCCCCATCCATGACTCCCGCCTCCCGCCTGCTCCGCGTCCTCCTCCCTGTGGTCTGCCTCGGCTTCGCGCCCGCACTCCACGCCGACCAAGCCCTTATCACCAAGGCGCGGTCCTTCATCGGCTCCGAGGCGGCTCTCGATGGCGTGCAGGCGCTCCGCATGGTCGGACAACTGGAGGTCGTGGATGGCGCCGAGTCGGCTCCCGGCACGGCGAAGATCGAGATCGTTTTCCAAAAGCCCAATCGCCAGCGCATCACCGCCACCAGCGAGGCCCGCATCGAGGTCACCGCCCTCGATGGCTACGATGCTTGGAGCCGCGTCTCCGATCCGCGCGATCCCTCGCAGTGGCAGGTCACGCTGCTTGGGCCCGACCAGATCAAGCGACTTCGCGCCAACACCTTCGAGAACCTGTCCTTCTACCGAAATCTCGAGTCCCGCGGCGCCCGCATCGAGGATCGCGGCAACGCCACGGTGGATGGCGTCGTCTGCCGCAAGCTCGCTTTCGTGCACGCGCCCGACATCATCTTTACCCGCAGCTTCGATCCGGCCACCGGTCGTCTCGTGCTCACCGAGACCGACAGCGGCACCCAGATCCGCGAGGAGGGCGAGATTCGCACCGGCGGCCTGCGTTTCCCCAAGCGCATCGTCACGCTGAACACGCTGCCCGATGGCGGCACGCGGACGATCCGGGTTACTTTCGACGAGATCACCGTGAATCCCAAGATTGATCCGGAGATCTTCGCCGTTCCGACGCTGACCAACTGATACGGGTTCAGCAGTTGTGGCCACGGCTGGCGCCGATGGCCACGGATTGATCGGTTTTCGGATTTTAGCGCGAAGACGCCAAGAACGAGCCGAAGATCGCAAAGTTCGGATCTCGCCTTGGTCCGTGCTTCGCGTCCTTTGCGTTGAAAGTCTGCTACCGACGGCTGTGAAGAACTAGACTTTTGGAAGTCTGAAATCTGACCACAGATCGCACAGATATCGCGGATAAGAAGCAGGATGTTCCCCAATCATTATCCGCGCCCATGCGCGTGATCCGCGGCTAAAGGCCGGCCTTTGCCCCATCTGTGTCCATCCGTGTAATCTGTGGTTAGTCTAGAACTCGCCGCGTAGGCGGAAAACGGCGGGCGCAAAAAAACCGTCCCGATGGAGCGGGACGGTTTCTTGAAAAGAAGTTCTTGGGCGGCTTAGCGCTTGGAGAACTGGAAGCGCTTGCGGGCGCCGGGCTGGCCGGGCTTCTTACGCTCCTTCTCGCGCGGGTCGCGCTTGAGGTGGCCGGCCTTCTTGAGGGCGGCGCGAAGCTCGGGGTTCATGCGCTGGAGGGCGCGGGCGATGCCATGGGCCACCGCGCCGGCCTGGCCGGCGACGCCGCCGCCGGCGACGTTGGCGGTCACGTCGATCTTGTCGCGCAGCTCGACGGTGAGGAGGGGGCGGAGGGCGGCCTTGGAGAAGTTCTCGTGGGAGAAGTAGTCCTCAAACTCGCGGCCATTGGCGACGAGCTTGCCGGTGCCTTCGGTGATGCGCACGCGGGCGGTGGAGGTCTTGCGGCGGCCGGTGCCGAGGAAAACGGTGGTTTCAGCGCTCATGGTGGGGGAAGGTGCTTAGCGAACGGAAACTTTGACGGGGTTCTGCGCCTCGTGGGTGTGGGCGGGACCGGCGAAGACGCGCAGCTTGGTGAGCATCTTGCGCGCGATGCGGTTCTTCGGCAGCATGCCTTTCACGGCGTGCTCGATGATGAACTCGGGATGGCGCTCGCGCTGCTGCTGAAGGGAGCGGTAGCTCTCGCCGCCGACGAAGCCGGAGAAGAACATATACTCGTTCTGCTCCTCTTTCTTGCCGGTGACGACCGCCTTTTCGGCGTTGATGACGACGACAAAATCGCCCGTGTCCACGGACGGAGTGTAGGAAGCCTTGTGACGACCGCGGATGATGTTGGCGGCTTTGACGGCGATACGGCCGAGAACCTCGCCCTCGGCATCGATGAGATACCACTTGGGCTGAACGGTCTCCTGCTTGGCGAGGAACGTTTTCATGAGAAAAGAGGTGGAAGGCATAGGCCGTGCGGAGGCCTGTCAACGGTGGATTTACGGGAAAAGGAAAAACCCGCCCCCGCGCGAGGCGGGGACGGGTCTTGCAGGGAATCGAACGACTCTTCAGTCGGGCTTTAACTCGCGGGGGCGAGATTAGAAGCCGATGGAGACGCCAGCCTTGCCGACGAAGCGGCCGGAGTCGCCACGGGGGAAGCCGGTGGCGGAGGCGGTGTCGTTGTAAACGTAGTCCACGCCAACGGTGAAGGTGGCGGTCTCGCTCAGCTTGTAGGGGACGGCGGCGCCAACGACGTAGTAGGTGTAGTCGTCGTTGATCTGGCCGGCGCCGGTGGGCTGCTTGTTGGTGAAGCCAGCCTTGGCCGAGAGGTCGAGGGAGGCGTTGATGACGTCGAGGGGGAGGCTGTAGCCGATGGAGAGCTCCACGGTGGAGGCCTCGCGGTCGAAGTCGTAGTAGTAGTAGAGGCTCGGGCTGAGGAGCACGTCGGCGCTGGCGCCAACATAGACCTCGGTGGTGTCGCCGGCGCTCTGACCGTTGTAGAGGTAGCGGGTGACGCCAGCATCGAGGCTGATGGTCTCGTTGAGGGCGAAGCCGTAGCCGGCGTAAACGTCGGTCTCGGAACCGGTGGTGCCGTTGACCTCGTTGCTGTGCCAGACGCCGGCGTAGAAGTCGCCGTAGGTGGCCTCGACGGAGGGCTGCACGGAGTCGTTGGCCAGGAGCTGGCCGCGGAACACGTAGTCGGAAACGTAGGAGACATCGACGGTCACGGACAGGGCGGCGGCGTCCTGAGCCTGAACGGAAGCGCCGGCCGCGAGGGCGGCGAGGGCGAGGGCGGTGTTCTTGATCATGGTTTTGGTTTGTTTGGTTTGGTTTTGGTTGTCGCGGTTTAGACGACAGGGCGCAGAAGAAGGAACAGGTTGTAAAAGGCAAGTCCTCTTTCCCGTTCGCCGCCTCCGGCAAATCCGCTATGGCCCCTCCGCCGCCCTCCCCATTTTCCATGAACACCCCCCGTCTCCTCCTCCTTGTCACCGCGCTCAACGGCTTTGCCGCCGTGCTGCTAGGCGCTCTCGGCGCTCACGCGCTGGAGGAGCAATTGCTCGCGCGGGATAGGGTGGGGGCCTGGCAAACCGCCAGTCAGTATCATCTTGCGCACGCGGTCGCCTCGCTGGCCCTCGTGGCGTGGGCCGCGGTCGGCCACGACGCCTCCCGCTCCGCCCGGCTCCGTCGCGCGGCTTGGTTTTGGCAAGTCGGCTGCATCTTGTTTGCCGGTTCGATCTATGTCTTGGCGCTTGGGGGGCCTCGCGCGCTGGGGCCTGTAACGCCGCTGGGCGGACTGGCGTTTTTGGCCGGCTGGGGCCTGCTTGCCGTCGAGGCCTTCCGTCGCACGTCATCTTCCGCCGCCTCGTCTTCCGTTTGAACCTGCCGTCCGAACTCCAACCCGTCTTGGCCGCCCTAGGCAGGGTGGGGCGGCCGCGCATCGTCGGCGGCGCGGTGCGCGACTGGCTGCTTGGGCTCGAAGCCAAGGATTTGGATATCGAGGTGGGGGGCGCCTCTTTCGCCGATCTGCACCGCGTGCTCGCCCCGCTCGGGGCCACCGACGTGGTCGGCCGGAGCTTCGGCGTCATCAAGCTACGCCTGCCCTCCGGCACCGAATACGATATCTCCCTGCCCCGCCGCGAGTCGAAGACCGGCGCCGGGCACCGAGGCTTTCGCGTCGAGCCCGATCCGCTGCTGAGCGACGCCGAGGCCGCCGCGCGCCGGGACTTTACCCTCAACGCCATCGCGTGGGACCCCGCCGTCGGTCGCCTCATCGATCCTCATGGGGGCGAGGCTGATCTGCGCGCCCGCCGCCTGCGCCACACCAGCGCGGCCTTTGTCGAAGATCCGCTGCGCGTGCTGCGTGCCATGCAGTTTGCCGCCCGCTTCGACCTCGTGCTCGACCCCGCCACCGCCGCGCTTTGTCGCTCCATCGCAGGGACCTACGCGGAGTTGCCCGTCGAGCGCGTCTGGCACGAGTGGGCCAAATGGGCCGAAAAATCCCAAAAACCCTCGCGCGGGCTCGCCGTGCTCGCCGAGACCGGCTGGCTCGCCCATTTCCCCGAGATCGCCGCGCTCGCCGGCTGCCCGCAGGACCCAGATTGGCACCCGGAGGGCGACGTGTTTACCCACACCTCCCACTGCTGCGACGCGCTCGCCTCCGACCCCGAGTGGCAAAACGCGGCCCCCCGCCGCCGCCGCCTGCTGATGTTTGCCGTTTTGCTGCACGATGTCGGCAAACCCGCCTGCACCCTCCGCGAGGAGAAGCCCCCCGGCTCCGGACGCCTGCGCTGGACCAGCCCGGGTCACGAAGGCGCCGGCGTCGCGCCCGCCGAGGCCTTTTTGCGCCGTGTCGGCGCGCCCCACGACCACGCGCCCGCGATCACGCCGCTCGTGGCGAACCACATGGTGCACCACCACGGCGGGCCCGACGGCCTTTCGGCCAACGCCATCCGCCGCCTCGCCCGCCGCCTGCATCCCGCCACGCTCGCCGACCTCGCCGCCGTGATGCGCGCCGACGCCCGGGGACGCCCGCCGCTGACCGGCGAGGACAGCTTGCCGCTCATCGGGCGCCTGCTCGACCGTGCCGCCGAGCTCGCCCTCGCCGCCGCCGCCCCGCGCCCCCTCTTGCTCGGGCGCCACTTGATCGCCGCCGGCCTCGTGCCCGGACCGGAGTTCAAGCGCCTGCTCGACGCGGCTTTCGAGGCCCAGCTCGACGGCGCCTTCGCCGATGAATCGGGCGCGCTCATGTGGTTGAGAAAATCTTTGCCGCCTCCGGCCGCACCCGGGGCGTGACAAGCCCCGCCGCCCGCGGCTGTGCTAATCGCTTCCGTGCTAACCTTGGTCGCGCCTGCGCTCGACGCCGCGCCAGCCCCTCCTACGGTGCGCGGTAACTATCTTTCCACGCCACCCTTTCCGCCATGCCCAACCAACTCGACCAACTGAAGCAGTTCACCACCGTGGTCGCCGACACCGGCGACTTCCAGAGCATGAAGGTCTTCGCGCCCCGCGACGCGACCACCAACCCCTCGCTCATCCTCAAGGCCGCCGCCATGCCCGAGTATGCGGCCCTGCTCGAGAAGGCCATCCAGGACGCCGGCGCCTCCGCCCGCCTTGATCAGGTGATCGATCGCCTGCTGGTCGTATTCGGCCTCGAAATCCTCAAGATCGTCCCCGGCCGCGTCTCCTCCGAGGTGGACGCCCGCCTGTCTTTCGACACCACCGGCACCCTCGCCAAGGCCCGCGAGATCATCGCGCTGTATGAAAAGGCCGGCGTGCCCCGCGACCGCGTGCTGATCAAGATCGCCTCCACCTGGGAGGGCATCAAGGCCGCCGAGGTGCTCGAGAAGGAGGGCATCCACTGCAACCTTACGCTCCTCTTCAGCTTCGCCCAGGCCGTGGCCTGCGCCGAGGCGGGCATCCAGCTCATTTCGCCCTTCGTCGGCCGCATCCTCGACTGGCACAAGGCCAAGAACCCGACCGCCGATTTCGCCGGCGCGAAGGATCCCGGCGTGCAGTCCGTCACCCAGATCTACACCTACTACAAAAAGTTCGGCTACAAGACCGAGGTCATGGGCGCCTCCTTCCGCAACACCGGCGAGATCCTCGAACTCGCCGGCTGCGACCTGCTCACCATCGCGCCGACCCTCCTGGCCGAGCTCGCCAAGAGCGACGCGCCGCTCGAGCGCAAGCTCGACCCGAAGTGCGCCGCCGCGGCCGACCTGAAGAAGGTGAGCTTCGACGAAAAGGGTTTCCGTTTCGCGATGAACGAAGACGCCATGGCGACCGAGAAGACCGCCGAAGGCATCCGCCTCTTCAGCGCCGACATCGTGAAGCTCGAGCAGCTCATCGCCCAGAAGCGCGGCTGAGCGCTCCGCAGGTTCGCCGATTGTCGGCGGCCCGCGGCAGGCGACTCGCGCCAGCCCTACGTCCTCCCCGGCCCGACCCGCCTCGCGTGTCGGGCCTTTTAATTTCCGGCTAAAGCAGCACCTTACACCCATGCGCCACCTCTTCCTCGCCGCCCTCGCGGTTGCCTTCTGCCTGGGATTTATTCCACGCGGTAGCGCAGCCGAGGTCGCATCCTCTCAGGTTGAGATCGAGCATCTGCTCGCGTTCGTGAAGAATCTGGAGAACGCCCGCTTCATTCGCAACGGAACCGAATACTCCGCCGCGGAGGCGGAGAAGCATCTGCGCGCGAAATGGCAGAAGCTACGGTCCAAGATCACGACCGCTGAAGCCTTTGTCGAACAATGCGCCACCCGCTCCAGCATGAGCGGCGAGGTTTACCAAATACGTCTTTCCGACGGCACCCGCCGGCCGGCCGCCGAACTGATTTTCGCTGAGCTCGCGCGGCTCCGGGCGCAATCCCCGTCGCCTTGATCGCCACTCCTCCGCTTCTCCCCTCACGAATGCCTCACAGGAGAGAGCCTCTCCGCTCTTTTGCTTTGCCCACTTCGCATCGTGGCGGCTTTGCGTTGAGGCTTCGCCCATGCTTCGCGCCTTCCAGTGGGATCTCGCTCGCCAGGTCGAGCGCCTCGACCACCTCCTCGGCCTGCTTCCCCGCTACGCCGAGTGGGGCTACTCGCGCCTGTATCTCCACCTCGAGGACGCGGTGGACTACCCGTCCCTGCCCGGCGTCGCCCGGGCCGACGCCTACCCGTGGCGCGATCTCGAAACCCTCGTATCCACCGCGCAACGACACGGCATCGGCGTCGTCCCCATCGCGAATCTCCTCGGTCACACGCAGTATCTCATCAAGACCGCCGAATGGCGCGATCTCAACGAGCTCCGCGACCCCGCCACCGGCGCCGCCCTGCCCGTCGGCCAGATCTGCCCGCTCCACTCGCGCACACCCGAGCTCGCCGCGCGGCTGATCGGCGACCTCGCCCCGCTCTGCACCGCGGGCGAAATCCACGTCGGCCTCGACGAGAGTTTTCACCTCGGCAAACACCCGCTCTCCCGCGCCGAGATCGCCGAGGTGGGCCTCGCCGCCCACTTCGCGTGCCACGTCGCCCGCCTCCACGCCCTCGCCTCCGCGCGCGGCCTGCGCCTCGGCCTCTGGGCCGACATGCTTGCGCTCCTGCCCGAGGCGATTCCGCTCCTCGAACCACTGTCGAGGAGTCGAGAAGTCGAGGGGTCGAGAAGCCCTCAAACAACCGACGCCCTGAGACACTCCGCCTCCCCGAGACGCTCCGCCGACCTTGGCTCCTCGGCTCCTCGCCCCCTCGACTCCTCGACCCCGTCTCCCGGCCTCGTCGCCTACGACTGGTATTACCACCCCTTCGCGCGTCTTCCGCGGATGGAGTTGTATAACTTTTCCGAATACGACCTCGCCCCCGCGCTGCGCGCCGCGGGGATCGCCTGGTGGGCCTGCCCGATGAACGGCGCCTTCCGCCACGAAGTCGCTCCGGTCTGGGGCGAGCGCATGCAAAACCTCGCCGCCTGGTGGCGCCGCGCCCACGCCGCCGGGGCCGAGGGTTTTCTTGTCACCAGTTGGGAGCCCTACCGCCTCGCCCTGCCGACCACGACGCTGATGGACGCCGCCGCCGCCACCCTCTGGCTCCAGCCCGCCCTTGGCGACGATCCCGCCACCCTCCTCGCCGCCGGCCTCCGCCGCTACACCACCCACCCGACCCGCTCAGACTGTCACCCATTGGGTGACAAAACCCCCTCCATCCCGAGCGTCCCCACTCCGGCACATTGTCACCAGATTGGTGACAATCTCCCCGGCGCTCCCTCCGCCTCCGCCGACCTGAGATGTAACCCAATAGGTGACATTGGCTCGGGCGCTGCCGACGCGAAGACCGCGGTCGCGACGAAGTCTTGGCTCTCCAACGTCCACGCTCGTGCGCTCGCCCGCGGGCTCCTCGCCTCCGACGCGCTCGCCTTCGCCGGCAACTCCCGCTGGGAGATCAACAGCCGCTGGGACAGCGTCGGTCCCCGCCGCGAAAGCGCTCTGCCCCACGCCGCCGCCGCACGCCATCTCGCACGCCTGGCCTCCCGCTGCGCCCAGCTAGCCACCGTCGCCCCGCCCCTCGCGCCGCTCGCCGCCACGCTGCGCTTCCAGAGCTACCTGGCCGCGCGCGACGTCTTCGTGCGCCGCGCGACGAGCGGAGCCGCGCGCCTGCGCCGGCTGGCCGCCAAACAAGCCAAACCCGAAAGTGTCACCCAATGGGTGACATCTCTGCAGGCGGCGGCGGCCGAGTTTTCCGTCGCGCTGCTCGCGGCCCGACGCGATGCGCGCGCGATGTGGATCGCCTCCCGGCCGGCGGCGACCTTTGCCGCCAGCCAAAACGCCGCCGTGCTCGCGGGCGACGCCGCGCGCCTCCGCGCCTGGCAGGCGTGGCTGCGCGCCGTGGCCCGCCGGCTCGGCCACGCACGACGCGCCTCGCCCGTGCTTGGACGCTGGACGCTGCGCTTCACCGTGCACCACTTCGCCCCCGCCTGGCAGAAAGTAGTCGTGGAACAACTACAGCCCGACGGCGCCTGGCGCGAGATCTACGGCCGCGTGACGATCGAGTTTCGAGCCCGCGCCGCCCGGCCCCACCCGCGCGACCTGCGGCTCGAGTTCGCCTGCCCGGTGGACGACCCCGACGCGCCGCTGCGCATCGCCACGCGCTGTGTGGGGCAGGTCGCGATCAGCCACATCGAGCTGACGGACGGCGTGAGCACGCGCGTGCATGCGCCGCCACGCACCCGACATGTGCTCGGCGAGCCCGCGCCGAAATCCGGCTGGCCGCGCGTGGATTGGCAGCGCAACACCAGCGAGCTGCCCCTCGCGTGGGGCGGCTGACGACGCCGCCTAGCCCGGCGGACGCCGGAGCTGGTGGCCGTGCTTCACGCGCGGGTCGCGACCCTTGGCGTTGAGCTGGTCGAGCACCGAGGCGAGCTTGCGGCGTTTGTCGTCGGCCGCCGCTTCGAAGAGATCGAGCTGCGCGCTCGCGGCGT
>JAUWBD010000245.1 GCA_030605125.1 Verrucomicrobiota bacterium
GGCCCGCCGCAGCGCCGCGTCGCCGCCGCCCTCGCCCGCGCGCTCGAGGCTCCATTCGCCGACACGCACGCCGCGGCCGGTCTCCTCGACCACCTCGCCCGCGAGCGGCACGACATCCCAGCCGCGCAGCAGAATCGCCTCGTGCAAGGCGCGGCCCACCGGGTGCGGGTTGTCGCGCACCAGCGCGAGCAGCGCCGCGCGCGCCTCCGCCCCTAGCGCATCGAGCGCCTCGGGGTCGCGCAGCGCGGGCGTCTCGCGCGTGAGCGTGCCGGTTTTGTCGAAGACCACCGTGCGCACGCGGTTGAGCCGCTGCCAGATCTCGCCCGCGCGCACGAACACGCCGCGCCGCCGCAGCCGCACCGTCGCGATCTCCTCCGCGAGCGGAAACGCGAGCCCAAGCGCGCAAGGGCACGAAACGACGAGAATCGAAATCACCACCGCGCCGGTCTCTGCGGCATCGCGCGTGGTCCAGCCCCACCAGAGTCCCGCGCCGAAGGCGGTGCCGAGGATGCCGATGAGATACCACTTCACGACGACCTCGATGAGCCGCGCCCGCTCCGGCGCGCGCTCCACCGGCCGCGACAACTCCGCGAGCAACGAGCCCGCCCAGCCTTGCGTGGCGGTGAACTCCACCGCCGCGCCGCCGCCCGCGAGCAGCGCGCCCGCCGGCACGCGTTGCCCGGCGCGGAAGAGCCTCGGCTCCGCCTCGCCCGTGATCCACGCGAGCGAAAACTCGGCTTCGCCCGCCTCCAGCCGCGCCTCGACCGGCACGCGCGCGCCGGCCGAGACGACGAAGCGCTCGCCCTCGACGAGCGACTCCGCCTCGGCCTCCGCCCAATCGTCCGCGCGCCACACCCGCACGCGCGAGGCGACGGGTTGTTCGCGGAGCAGGCGCTTGCGGTTGCGCTCCACCGCCGCCACCTGCGCCCAGCGCCCGGTCAGCATCAACGCGATGAAGCCGGTCACGAAGTCGAAGTATTGCGCCTCCGGATTCGCCGTCAGCCAACCCCAGGTGGAGCCAAGGTAGGCGCCCGTGATACCGAGCGCGATCGGGAGATCGAGGTGGAGTTGGCGCGCCCGCAACATGCCCACCGCGCGTCCCAAGAAATAGGTGCCGCAGGCAAAGACGCTCAGCGTCGCAAAGAGAAAACCCGCCGCCTCGAAAAGCCGCGCGTATTCAAAATCGGCCGCCATCCCGAGGTAGTAGGGGAAGGCCGCCATCATCGCGTTCATCGCGAGCGCGCCGGCCAGGCCGGCTTTGCGCGCGAGCATGCGGCTCTCCGATTCCGCCTCTTTCGCCTCCGCGCCGATCGGGCCGAGCAGGTAACCAAAGCGCTGCAACTCGCGCGCGAAGGCCGCGGCGTCGAAGCCGCTCTCGGGCGCCCAGCGCAGGCGCACGCGGCCGGTCTCGGCCGAAGCCTCGATCTCGCCCGCGCCCGGACGGCGCTTGTAGAGGCGCTCGATCAACCAGCCGCAGGCGGCGCAGGACATGCCTTGCGCGCCGAGCTCGAGCTCGGCCACGCGTCCGTCGCGCGCCGCCGCGGCCTCGGCGGCCTGCGCCGCCTCGACCAGCCAGCCAAAGTCGCGGGCCGGCTCGAGCGCGCCGTCGGCGGGCGGCGTCACCTTGTCCTTGAGCGCGTAGAACGTCTCGAGGCCCTCGTCGCGGATCAGCCGCGCCACGAAGGCGCAGCCCGCGCAGCAATACTCCTCGCCCGCCGCCGTCGGCGCGCCGCAGTGCGCGCAGCGGGGGGCGCGCTTTTGGAGGGACGCCGTCCCCGGCGTCCGCGCCCGCGGCCGGCCATCGCCATCCGTTTCCTGCTCGCGGACCGCGGGGACGCGGTCCCTCCAAATCGTGGTCAGTGGCATACCCAGTTCTCCAAGCTCGGCCCGGCTAGGCCGAAATCTCCACGCAAGCGCCACACGAGCACCGCCGCCGCGGCGAGCGCCAAGCCCGTGCGGGCGCGGCCCATCGCGACCGGCGTGAGGCGCGCGCGCAGCCAGCCCACGTTGGCCTGCGCGAACCAGAGCAAGGGCACCGTGCCGAGGCCAAAGGCCAACAAGAGTTCCGCGCCGCGCACCGCCGAGCCGGCGAAGCCCGCCATCGCGATCAGGAAGTAGAGCGGGCCGCAGGGCAGCAGCGGCGTGGCCGCGCCCATCGTCGCCGCCACCTGCGTCGCGGGCCGGCCGCGCACCCAGCCGCGCAACGCCATCTGCACGCGCCCGAGCAAGGCGAGCCGCGGCAGGCGGTGGCCGAGCTTGAGCGCGACAAACACGAAATAGACGACCATCACCCAGGGCAGCGCGCGCGCGAAGGTGGTGTCGAAAAAGGCCGCGGGCGCCGCGCCGATGCCGCCGGCCACCGCGCCGAGCACGGCGTAGGCCGCGAGGCGCGAGCCGTGGTAGGCGGTGTGCACGGTCGCCAGGTCGGCACGTTCGCCGCGCGCGGGCGTGAGCAGGCAAGCGAGCGGGCCGCACATGCCGGCGCAGTGCAGGCTCGTGACGAGACCGGCCACGAAGGCCGCCGCGGGCGTGTTGACGGCGGCGAGTTCCATCAGGGGACCTCCGCTTCCGAACTCGTCGTCGCGGCCGGCTTCACCAGCGGCACCGACTCCACGTGCGCCTGCCGTGAGAACAGGAACATCGCGGTCCACGCGCAGGCCATGAGCACAAAGACCAGCGCGACGCCGGCCCAAAGCCATTTCGACGATTTCATTTTTTCTCCTCCCGCAGCAGCTCCGGCTCGGGACCGGTAAACTTGGCCGCGCGCCGCAGTTGGTAGCCGCCCGACTCGGGCCGGGCCACGACTTCGAAGCGGAAGCCGCCCGCGTAGGCCTCGCGCGGCACGCTGACGATGAAGGGCCGCACCTCCTCGGCGAGCGGCGCGAGCGTGATAGCGTTTTCGAAACCGGTCTGGCGAATCTCCACGCCCGCGGGCGTCTCGGCCACCACGCGGAAACTCACGGGCTCGTCGCGCTTGTTCACGAGGCGCACGAGGAACTGGTTCCGCACCGTCCCGGCGTCCACGAAGTAAGGCGCGCCGCCGAGCCGCGTGACACCGAGCACCGCCGGCCGCACGGTCGAGACGGCCCAGGTGGCGGCGGTGATGCCGGCCGAGAGCAACACGATGTAGAGCCAGATGCGCGGCCGCAGCCAGCGGGTGCGACCACCGGAGAACCCGGCGTTGGAATCGTAGCGGATGAGGCCGGTGGGGCGCTTCACCTTGGTCATCACCTCGTCGCAGGCGTCGATGCAGGCGGCGCAGGCGATGCACTCGATCTGGAGGCCTTGGCGGATGTCGATGCCGGTGGGGCAGACTTGCACGCAGCGGTTGCAATCGATGCAGGCGCCGGCGTCGGGGATGCCGAGCTTGGCGCGAGGCTCGCCGCGCTTCGCGTCGTAGCCGATGACGAGCGAGTGGTCGTCGATCAGCACCGACTGCAGGCGGCCGTAGGGGCAGATGACGAGGCAGAGCTGCTCGCGAAACCAGGCGAAGTTGAAATAGAGGATGCCGGTCGCCACCGACATGAAGAGGAAGGCGCCCCAGTTCTCGCGGGGCGCGTGGCGCATCATGTTCCACACCTCGGGCAGCGAGACGAAGTAGGCGAGGAAGAGGTGCGTGATGAGGGCGGAGAGCAGGACAAAGGCGACCTGCTTCGCGATGCGCTTGGCGACCTTGGGCGCGGTCCACGGCGCGGCGTCGAGTTTGCGGCGCGCCACGGCGTCGCCCTCGATCCAGCGCTCCACGCGGCGGAAGACGTGGTCGAGAAAAACCGTCTGCGGACAGGCCCAACCGCACCACACGCGACCGAGGAGCGAGGTGATGAAGAAGAGCCCGAAGCCGAGACCGGTGATGACAAAAAACAGCAGCCACACGTCCTGGAAGGCCAGGGTGTAGCCGAAGAGGTGGAAGCGCCGGCTCGCGATATCGAGGAAGACCGCGGGATGGCCGCCGACGGGAATCCAGGGCAGGAGCAGGTAGATCGCGATCAGGAGCGCGGCCGAGCCGCGGCGCGCATTCGTCCAGAAGCCGCGCGCATCCGCCGGGTGCAGGAACATGCGCGAGCCGTCGTCGCGAATCGTGGTGACGGAGTCGCGGTTGGGTTGCGGCGCACGGCCCGGGAGCGCCGAGCCCCAGCTCGGCTTTTGCGTGCCGAGCTGGGGCTCGGCGTTCCCGGGGGCGGACGACTTCACGGCGCGGGGTGTTTGCTGAGGATGAAGGCCACGACCTCGGCGGTCTTTTTCGGGCCGAGCACGGGACCCCAGGCGGGCATGCCTTTCACGAGCACGCCTTCGTTGACGACCTTCATGATATCGGCGGGGGTGCCGCCGTGCACCCAGTCACCGTCGGCGAGATTGAGGCCGATGCCGCCCTCAAGCTTCGCGCCGTGGCAGGAGGCGCAGGTGGTCTGATAGGTGGCTTCGCCGGCGGCGAGGATGGAGGCGGAGCGGCTCATGGCCCAGAGCGCGGCGTCATCAAAGGCGCCGGCGGCGGCGAGCTTGGCGGCGCGCAGCTCCTGCACGGTGGCCTCGACGCGCTGACCGTCGGTGTCGCGGCGGAAGTGCTGCGACCACATCCAGTAGCCGATGGCGAAGAAGATGGAGACGTAGAGCGTGAGAAGCCACCAGTTGGGCAGGCGCTTGTCGTATTCGGCGATGCCGTCGAAGACGTGCGGCCGGATGGGATCTTCGCCGGGTTCCTGTGGAAGTTTGGAAGCAGACATGGGTGGAGAGGGAGTGCGGAAAGGAGGGAGCGAGGGCGGAGGCGTCTCGGAGCGTGGGTCTGATCCCCTCACTCCCTTTCACTCACTCCCTCGTCCCCCTCCAGCGGCATGCGGGCGAAGCGGTCGCGCTGGATCGGCTTCATGCGCAGGGCGCGCCAGGCGCAGCTTACATAGACGGTGAGCGCGGTGACGAAGGCCGTGATGGTAAACACGGCCATCCAGTTTTCGAGAATGAGGCGGCGAAACATGGCGGGGAGTTTTGAGTTTTAACGCAGAGGCGCTGAGACGCAGAGGAGAGGAAGGGGAGGCGGCAGGAGGCGGGCGTCTTTCTCTCCGCGTCTCTGCGTCTCCGCGTTGAAGGCTTTATTATTTCGCGAGGGCGGTGGAGCGGGTGACGGGCTCGGATTTTCCGAGCTTTTGGAG
>JAUWBD010000079.1 GCA_030605125.1 Verrucomicrobiota bacterium
GCCCCACCCCGGGCTGCCATTTTCGTGTCCACCTCGGCAGCCACCCCCACCCCCGTGCCCCCCCCCGCTCCATCCACCCCGCCCACCCCGCCCGCGGCGGGTCGCGCTCACGGAGCCGCCCTGCATTCCGCCGCCCGCGCCGCCTTCTGGACGGTGACCGTCCTCGCCCTCCCCGCCTCCGCGCTCTCCCTCGTCGCCTGGTTCACGAGCACGCCCTACTTCCTCGCGCAGCTCTCGCCCTTCCGCGTCCAGGCCGCCGTGCTGCTCGCGGCGCACGCTCTCTTTTGCCTGGCGCTTCGCCGTCGTCGCTGGGCCGCCCTCTTCGCCGCGTTCGGCCTGCTCAACGTCGTCGCCGTCCACCACAAGTCGGGCTTGTTCTCCGCCGCCACGCCCGGCGCCGGCCCCCTCTCGGCCTATGCGGCCCCCGGCGCCGAAGCTCCCGCGCGTCCGCTGAAAATCCTCTACGCCAACGTCCTCACCTCCAACACCGACCCCGCGCCGCTCCTCGCCCTCATCGCCGCCGAGCGCCCCGACCTCGTGGCGCTCCTCGAGATCAACGCCCGCTGGGAACGCGAACTCACCCCGGTCCTCGCCGCCGAGTATCCGCACCGCTTCGCCCGCACGCGCGAGGACAACTTCGGCCTCGCCGTCTATTCCCGCAACCAGCCCGCCGGCGGTCGCGTCGAGTTCTTCGCCGACGTCGAGACGCCCTCCTTCGACTTCATGCTCCCGCACCCCGACGGCGACATCCGAGTCCTTCTCACCCATCCCCTTCCCCCTGGCGACGCGTCCGGCACCAGCCTGCGCGACTTCCACCTCGGCGATCTCGTCAACTGGCACCGCCACGTCTCGGGGCTCACCCCGCCGGACGCCCCTCCCCTCCCGATCCTCGTGCTCGGAGATCTCAACGCCACGCCTTGGTGCCCGCCGCTCCGCCGCCTGCTCGCCGCCACCGGCCTGCGCACCGCCGCGAGCGACCACGGCCAGATCGCGCCCACCTGGCCCGTGCCGATCCCTTGGCTGCGCATCCCCATCGACCACGCCCTGCTCAACCCGCGCCTCGCCTGCACCGCCTACCGCGTCGGCCCCGACATCGGCAGCGACCACTTCCCCCTCATCCTCGAAGTCGTCCCCACCGCCAACCGGCTCCTCGCCCTCGCCGAGACCCGCGCCGCCGCTCCATGAAAAAGTGGCTCTTCCTCGCCCTGCTGGTCGGCGCCCTGGCTTGGTGGCTGCACGAGCCGCCCGCCGGCTGGCCCGGCCTCCCGGCGCGACACGAGCCCGCGCAGGACACGCACAACCTCCCCGCCCCCTTCGCCCACGGCGACTACACCATCACCCCGCTCGCCCGCTACTCGCTTACCGCCGTCGTCCTCGGCCGCGAACGCTACCGGCACGACGTCAACGCCAAGCTCTCCCCCGTGGACCTCGCCCTCGGCTGGGGCCCCATGTCCGCCGCGCACGCCATCAACAGCCTCAAAATCACCCAGTCCTCGCGCTGGTATGAATACCGCTGGGGTTCGGAAGGCGCGCCGCTGCATCCCTCCGACATCGCCCGCCACTCGGCCAACACCCATTGCCTGCCGGCGACCCCCGAGCTGCGCAAAAAACTCCTCCGCGTGCGTCGCCACCAGCTTGTCACGCTCTCCGGCTACCTGGTCGAGGTGGCCGGCCCCGGCGGCTACCGCTGGCGCAGCTCCCTCACGCGCGACGACACCGGCGGCGGCGCCTGCGAAGTCGTGTGGATCACCGCGCTCGACTCCGCCCCCATCCCCGCGGCGGCCCGATAGCCGGGGCTCTCGCCGAATCCGGGCTCAGCCGGGATCATTCAGTTGTCCGGGCTCAGCGCTTCCGCAGCTCGAAATCCGCCAGCAGCTCGCGCCCGCGCTCCGGGTTCACCATCGCCACATAGGCGATCATGCCGCGCACCCAGCCTTCGAAACGCGGGTGGTTCTCGCGGTTCTGCGCGGCCAGCCCCTCCGTCTTCGCCCGGTGCAGGATCGCCCGCAGACGCCGCACCGTCTCGCGCGACACATTCGGGTGCTTGTTCACCACGATGCCCGTCACCGTCTGCCGCGTCTTCGGACGCTGCACGCGGGTCTTTTTCTCGTTCACCGTGAAATTTTCCTCCGCCACGATGTGCCGCAGCCCCGTCATCAGGCGCGCCGTCTGCCCCATCGCCTCGCCGTCCGCCGAAAAGGTCAGGTCGTCCGCGTAGCGTGTGTAGGTCCAGCCCAGCCGCTTCGCAAAGCCCGCCAGCCGCCCGTCCAGCCCGCGCGCCACGAGGTTGCTCAAGGCCGGGCTCGTGCACGCGCCCTGCGGCAGCCCGCGCGGCCCCGTGGCGACGAACAACTCCCGCCCGTCGTAGTTCACCCGGCTCCGCGGACACTCCGTGCAGAGCAGTGCCAGCACCGTCGCCGCCGCCGGCGAGTAGCCGATCTGCTGGAACACGCCCTTCACGCGCGGGAAGGTCACGCTCGGGAAAAAGTCTTTCAGGTCCGCGTTGACCACCGCCGCGCGCCCGAGGTGCGGCCGCGCGTTGCTGAGCGTGCTCCGCCCCGGCACGAAGCCGTGCGCCGCGTCGTGCAAGGCCACGCGCTCCAAAATCTGGATACGGATCCACTCCTGGCAGCGCGCGAGGTCGCGATGCGGCGCCGACAGCTCGCGCACGCCGCCGCTCTTCTTCGGGATCTGGAACCGCACGTAGTGGGTCACCGCCGTCGCCTCGCTGTGAAAGGCCAGCCAACGCAGTCGCGACACCTCCAGGCCCAGCGCCTTCGCCACGTCGGCCGGCGTTGCCAGCACGGGCAGGCCCTGCGCCTGCAAACGCTCGATGTTCGCGCGCCGGTCCGCCAGGCCGCCCGAGACGCCGCGCCCGAGAAACACGATGTCGGTCGCGCGCCGCGTGCGGATCGCCTCCGCGCGCGCCTGGCGCTTCCGCTCCGCCTCGGCGATTTTCTCCTCCTTGCGCGCGCGCCGCGCCGCCGCGTCCGCCAGCACCGCGTCGGCCGCGATGTTCTGCACCTCGCGCAGGACCGGCCGCAGCTCGCCCATCTTCGTGCCGGCCTCGTGGATCTCCACGAGCTGCTCCGGCGTGAGCAGGCCCTGCGCGACGAGCGCGCGATCGATCAGGGCCGTGCGCGGATCGCCCGCGGAGGGGATCTGGTCGCGCCGGTCGAAGTTCACGCTCGCCCAGGTCCAACGCAGCGTGGCCGCGTTTTTCATCATCTCCTCGCGGCTGATCGGCGTGAACTGGCCGGCGTCGAGGTTCAGCTTTCTCGGTGCGGGCGGCGTCTTCTTCGCCGGCGCCGAGGAAGGTGTCGCCCCGCTCCGATACGGCATCCCAGGCGGCGCCACCGGATCGCGCGGCGCGCCCGCCAAAGGACGGGACGCCGAAGCGCCTCCGCCGAACAAACGCGCGATCAGGCTCAGCAGGCCCATGGTTTCAAAAACGGCGGCGTGAGGCGAAAAGGGGAATGAGAGCGGCGGGTGGTCTTCCGACTACTCGCTCAGGACCGCGGCCGTTAACCAGGGCACCGCGGGCCCCTATGGGCTGCGGGACCCTTGGGTCGTCTTGGCCGCGGCCCATAGGGGCCTGCGGTGCCAAACGAACAACGGTCGTGGGGAAGCATGGCTGGGCAGACGCAACCACGGCGGAACGCCGCAGTATGGATGGTCTCGGACAGACCGGCCCGCCGCTCTCAAAGGGATTGCCTCACGCGCCTCCTTTCCGTTCCGCCGAGGCGCGCAGGCGGGCGAACCAGTCGTCCGCTCCGCCACCGCGCCCGGGCTCGGGGTTCATCGCCTGCCAGCGCAGCGCCAGCAGGTGGCGGCACGGGCCCATGCGCAGCCCCGCCTTGCGGTGGTGTCCGCAGAGGCAGCGCCCGCGCTTGATCCGGCCGTTGTCGTCCATGAGCAGCTCGACGGGTTTCGACTCCGCCTCGCCCATGAAAATGGTTCCCCCGCCCGGCGCCGCCACGCGCGAGTCCACCCGCACGCGCCCCGCGCGCACGAGCTCCCGCGAGGCCGCCGCCTCCTCGTTCTCCGGCCCCAGCTCCGCCTCGCCCAGCGCGCGCGGCATGATCTGCCGCCAGCGGAAAAGCCCCGCGCCGAGGTCGTGGATCGCCTGCCCGGTGTGCGCGAGGTGGTTGAGCGCGCTCTGCACGGCGGCCGCCGGGCCGGGGACGTTTTGCGCGATCTCCGAAAAACTCGCCGCGCGCCGACGCTGCAAAAACTTCGCCGCGATCTCGATCTCGGCCGCGCCGGCCGGCGTCGGCGGCGCGAGCTGGTCGAGCGAGGAGCCGCGCGTCCAGTCGTTGGCCGTCCAGCCGGAGAGTCCGAGCGTCAGTCGCATCTCGCCCATGTGCGCCACCCAGAAACTCGGGAAGCCGGTGCCGAGCAAGTAAACATCCACGCTCTCCACGAGCGGCAGCACGCGGGCGAGCGCGAGCAGGCGCTGCCGCCCCCAGATGCGGATCGGCTCCGGCCACGCGCCGCCCCACTCCGGCCCGCCGCGCACCGGGATGCGTTGCTCCCACGGCTCCAGCACGAGCGCGGGCGCGCCGCCCGTCGCCGCCGAGCCCGGCTCGAAGCGCAGCGCGCGCGGACTCGTCGCCGCCTTGTGGCGCTTCAGCCACGCGAGCAGCGAATAGACCGCCTCGCGCGTGAGCGTGACCTTGCGCATCGGCAGCGCCATCGCCGCCTGCAACTGCATGAAGCCGCGCAGCCAGCCGCGCGGCAGGTCGATCTTCTGCTCGCGGTAGTCGGCGCGTCCGTGCGTCGCCACGTCGAAGCCCGCCGGATCGAGCCGGAAGCGCGTCTCGCGATACGAGCGCAAGGCCTGGAAATGCTCATACAGGTCCCACGAGTAATCGACGTTCGTCGTGCCGAGCTTCAGCTCCGGCGAGGCGCCGAAACCGTCCTCGCGATTCACCGTCAGGCACCCGTAGCTCGACTCGTCCGCCGAGAAGCACTCGAAGAACACCACGTCGTCCGCGACGGTGATCACCGGATCGCAGGGCATGAGTTTGCGCCAAAGCTCGAGGTCGTGTTTGCGCAGATGCTCCGCGTAGGCCTGCCGCGCGCCCCAGTAGGTTTTGCAGTGGCGGTTGAACTCGCGCTCGAAGCCCGCCGGCAGCGGCTCGCCGCGCTTCGCCGCGATGGCGGCCTTCGCCTGCTCCACCGCGTCGGCCCGCACCTCGCGCAGGCGCGCGGCCTCGCCGGCCTTCCAGGCCTCGTAGGCGGATTTGTCGCGCCGCTTGAAGCGATGGTCGCTGATCACCACGTCGTGCAGCGCCGAGATCGCCTCGCGAAAACGCTGCGGGCGGCGCAAGGCCGCGTCGAAGGCCACCGGCTCGCGCGCCAGGTTCGGCGCGAGGCTCAGCGTCGAGCCGTCGAGCCCGCTGCGTCCGAGATAGGAAAACGAAAAGCTCATGCGGCCGCCTCCCCGATCTCGCCAAACTCCAGCTCCGGCAGCCGCTCGCGCACCGCCGCGCCGAGCTCCGGCCGGCGCGCCACGAGGCCCAGCACCGCCGCGAGGCCCGCCCGCATCTCCGGCCCGCGCACCGAACGCACCGCCACCGCGAGCACGGGCAGCAGGCTCGGCGCCTTCCCCGGCTCGCGCGCGATCGCGTCGGCCAGCTCGCGCACCGCCTTGAGTTTCTGCCGCCCGCCGCGATGCACGCCGAGCAGGACCGCGCACCAGACGGGCGCGAGTTGATCCGCGCCCAGCCCCGGCCCCGGCGTCGCCGCATCCGCGCGCAACGCGAGGTGGTCCACGATCCGCAGCCTCAGATCATCGAAGGGCGTCTCGGCCAGTCGGCTCCACAGCACCGGATCGCCGTAGGCCTTGGTCGCGGCCGGCCTTCCGTCGGGCCTGAGCGCCGTGAGCCAGCCCCACGCCGCCTCGCGCGTCGGCGCGACCACGCTGTCGAAAAAGCGGCTCGTCGCCTCGAGCGAGTAAGCCTCGTCCGCGCCCACCCGCGCCAGCGCCCAGGTCGCCAACTCGCCCGCGACCGCCTCGCAACGCGCGTCGGCCAGCCGCCCGAGCGCCGCCTGCTCCGCGCCCGAAAGCGCGCGCGTTTGCAGCAGCTTGAAACCGAGCCGCGCCACTGGCACCGGCCGCGCCGTCGCGAGCTCGACGCATTGGTCGAAGCCCAGCCGCTCGCCGCTCACGTGCCGTTCGAACGCGGCGCACAGCGTCGCGAGCGCGGTCAGGTTTTGCGTGCGCAGCAGGCGCAGCCAATCCGACACCGGCAGCCGCTCGTTGCCGCCCTGCGCGTCGAAAAGCTCCGCGCCAAACTGCTGCACGCGCTCGTCGGCGTGGTCGAGCATCGCGAGGATGTCGTCGCAGCCGATCGCCACCTCGGCCCGCGACTTCAGCCCGCGAAACAAATCCATCGCCCAGCGGCGCACGAGCGTCGCCCGCGCCTCGGTCACGAGCCGCAGCACCCCGCGCGCCGCCTCGGGCCGGTCCCAGGCCTCGGGGAAACGCGGCGCCGCGCGCAGCTCGGCGAGCGAACGCCCCTCGCGCACGCGGTGGTGGCGCGAGTGAAACTCGATCACGTCGCCGCCGTGGAAACAGATCCGCAGCAGCGCCCAGCTATCGAGGATGTTCTCCCCCTTCTCGAGATCGGCGTCGCGGTAGCGCCTCAGCGCCGGCAGGACCGCCGCCGCGTAGGCCTCGGGCCGCGCGTAGCCGAGCCAGCGGAAATAGCGCCACGCGCGCCGCCGCAGATACTGGCGCGTGCGGTGCGAAAACAGCTTCGAATCGTGCGGCGTGCCGAGGATCTCCTGCTCGAAGGCCGAGCGCGTCGCGCGATCCCATTTCCACGTCGTCCGCCGCACGCGCCGCACGAGCGTGTCGAACGCGACGAGAAACGCGCCGACCATCTCGTCGTCCTTCCGCTCCTCCGCGTCCTTGAAGAGCCGCTTCACCAGCGGCTGGTGTCCCGGACGATCCAGCGCCTGGTCTAGATAGGCGAACAACTGCTCCCGCGCCCAAGGCCGCGGATCCTTTTTCCAGCGGTCCGCGAACGCCGCGAGCACCTTGGGGTGCGAAACCTGCCTCAGCGCATCCAGGAAGCCCTCGGCCTGACGCGAGAAACACTCCTCCACGAGGAGCATGGACCCGCGATCATGGGGCTTGGGCGTGGCCATTGGGAGGGAAGAGGATGCGATAAACGCGAGGAGCCGCCCAACTCGCCGGAGCTTGTCGTCGATGGCCAGCCGAAACCTTCACGTATTTCTCTGCGCCCTTGAATGTGACGAGTCTTTGTGTAACTAGTTTCCCACCTCCGCGGTCCCCCCTTCCTCCCCCATGACCACGCCTCGCCCGCCTTTGCTTCGCCGAACCGTCCTCGCCGCGCTCCTGATGCTGGGCATCGGAGTGTCGCCGCTTTCGGCCGCTCAGCCGCGCCTCGAGGAGGACGACTCCGTGTTCCCCAACCCCGAGCGCGGCTTCTATTTCTACCACTCGCTCGCCGACGCCGATCCCGCGGCGATCCGGCACCTCCGCGCCGAACGAAACATCACGCTCCTCTGGGGAAAAATCTCGCTCGGGCCGTGGCGCGACACCGTCCGCCTGCCCGACGAATTTCTTGCGCGACTCCAGCACGGCTTCGACGCCGCCCGCGAGGCCGGGCTCAAGGTCATCGTGCGCGGGGAATACGGCCACGCCGGCCCCGGCGGCGACTACCGCAGCTACGAGGACCCGCGCCCCGAGATCATCGAGGGCCACATGCGGCAACTCGCCCCGCTCTTCGCGCGCAACGCCGACCTGATCGCCTTCTTCGAGGCCGGCTTCATCGGCCCTTGGGGCGAGTGGCACACCACGCGCATCGCCAACGACCCGCGCCTGCGCCGCCGCATCTTCCTCCACCTGCTCGAGCACACGCCGAAGGACCGCATGGTCCTGCTGCGCTACCCCGCCCTCAAGCAGTCCATCTTCGAAACCTCGCGGCCCCTCGCCGAACGCGAGGCCTACGACGGAAGCCCGCGCGCCCGCACCGGCCACCACAACGACTGCTTCCTGTCCTCGCCCAACGACGTCGGCACCTACGATCGCGGCGGGCAATCCATGGCCGACGAGATCGACTACCTCCACGCGGAGACCCGCCACACGCTCTTCGGCGGCGAGACCTGCGCCCTCCACGAGCGCGGGGAGCGCGAGAGCGCGCTCTTCGAGCTCGAGCATCTTCACGCTTCGTATCTGAATTCCGGATACCACCCCGACGTCCTCAAGCGCTGGCGGGAAAACGGCGTCATGGAGGTCGTCGAACGCCGCCTCGGCGCGCGCTTCCACGTCGCGGCCTTCGAGCCGCCCGCGGAGGGTCGCCCCGGCCAACGGCTCAAGATCCGCCTCGCCGTCGCCAACCGCGGCTTCGCCTCGCTCTACAACGCCCGCCCGGCGCTGCTCGTCCTGATCGCGCCGGACGGAACGCGTCACCGCTTCCCGCTCTCCACCGACCCCCGCCGCTGGAAAGCCGGCGAGACGAACCGCCTCGAGGCGGATGTCACCCTGCCCGCCGGGCTGGCGCCGGGCGCCTACGCGTGGGCGCTGCACCTGCCCGACGCCTCGCCGCGCCTCGCCCCCGATCCGCGCTACGCCCACCGCCTGGCCAATCTCGGCGCGTGGGACGCCGCCACCGGCGAAAACCGGCTCCTCGAAGACTGGCCGATCGCGCGTTGAAAACGCCGCCGTCCGCGGGAAGTGCGCCGGCCCCCTCGCCTCAGCAAGCGTCCTGCAGAGCCGCGATCACCGTGACGTCCTCCATCGTGGTGACGTCGCCGACGACGGGCTTGCCCGCCGCGATGTCCTTCAGGATGCGACGCATGATCTTCCCCGACCTAGTTTTCGGGAGAGCCGGCGCGAAGCGCACCTGATCTGGTCGCGCCAGCGCGCCGATCTCGCGCGCCACGTGGGCCCGCAGTTGTTCGCGCAGCTCGTCAGTCGCGACCGCAGCCTGCTTGAGCGTGACAAACACCACCAACGACTGGCCCTTCAAGTCGTCGGGCTTTCCCACCGCCGCCGCCTCCGCCACCGCCGGGTGCGCCACGAGCGCGCTCTCCACCTCGGCCGTGCCAATGCGATGTCCGGAAATGTTCAACACGTCGTCGATCCGGCCGATGATCCAGAAGTAGCCGTCCTTGTCGCGTCGCGCGCCATCGCCGGTGAAATACCAGTCCGGATGCTCGCCGTATTCGCCAAAGTAGGTGCGCCGGTAGCGCTCATCGTCGCCCCAGAGCGTGCGCAGCATCGAGGGCCAGGGGCGGGTGATGACGAGCTTGCCGTCCTGATCGGGGCCCACCTCGCGGCCGCGCTCGTCCACCACGCGCGGCGCCACGCCGAAAAAGGGCAGCGTGGCCGAGCCGGGCTTGAGCGGAGTCGCCCCCGGCAGCGGTGTGATCATGATGGAGCCCGTCTCGGTCTGCCACCAGGTGTCCACGATGGGACAACGACCCTTGCCCACGAGCCGGTGATACCAATGCCAAGCCTCGGGGTTGATCGGCTCGCCCACGCTGCCGAGCAGGCGCAGCGAATCGAGGCGGTGCCGCAACACGTGCTCGTCGCCCCAGCGCATAAAGGCGCGGATCGCGGTCGGGGCGGTGTAGAGGATCGTGAGCCCGTGGCGGTCGATCATCTCCCAGAAGCGGTCGGGGCCGGGCTGATTGGGCGCCCCCTCGTAGAGGAAGACCGTCGCGCCGTTGCTCATCAGCCCATAGACGACGTAGCTGTGGCCGGTGATCCATCCGATATCGGCGGAGCAGAAGTAGCGATCGTTGTCCTTCAGATCGAAGACGTAGCGGGACGATAACTTCGCGCCGAGCAAGTAGCCGGCGGAGGTGTGGAGCACCCCCTTCGGTTTTCCCGTGGAGCCGGAGGTGTAGAGAATGAAGAGCGGATGCTCGGAGCCAAAGGCTTTCGCGCGGTGCGAATTCGGCGCGCCCGCCAGCGCCTCCGTCCACCAGATGTCGCGCCCGGACCGCATCGTCACGGCCTGCGCCGTGCGCTTCACCACGAGCACGGCCTGCACCGAAGGGGTGTGCTCGAGCGCCTTGTCGGCGGCCGACTTGAGTTCGACGATCTTGCCGCGCCGCCAGCCACCATCGGCGGTGATGAGGAGCTTGGCATGGCAGCCGTTGATGCGGTCCTTGAGCGAGTCGGGCGAGAACCCGCCGAAGACCACGGTGTGGATCGCGCCGAGTCGGGCGCAGGCGAGCATGGCGACGACGGCCTCGGGGATCATCGGCAGGTAGATCGCCACACGGTCGCCCTTGCCCACGCCGAGATTCTCCAGCACGTGCGCCGCCCGGCAGACCTCCGCGTGGAGCTGACGGTAGGTCAGCGTGCGCACGTCGCCCGGCTCGCCCTCGAAGATGATCGCCGCCTGGTTCTCGCGGTTCGTGCCGAGGTGCCGGTCCAGGCAGTTCTCGGCGACATTGAGCGAGCCCCCGACAAACCACTTCGCGTGCGGCGGCTTCCAGCGCAGCACCTCGTGGAAAGGTTTGCGCCAGACCACATGCTCCTCGGCCATGCGCCGCCAAAACGTGTCCGGCGCGCGCAGAGACTCGGCGTGCAGGCGTTTGTAGGCGGCGAGACCGGAGAGACGGGCCTGGCGTTGAAAATCGGCGGACGGCTTGAGGACGCGAAGACCGCGCGCGGCGGCGGAGGTGGGACGGGCCATCAGGAAAGGAATGGTTGGCGGGGAAGGGGCTGGGGCGCGCGATCCTAGGGAATCGCTGGCCGAGGATAAATGGCATGAATGCTGATGTTTTTACCAAAATCGCCACGACGGTTTCGGGCGAGGTGAGTTCAAGCCCGGATTCCGGAGTGTTTCACCGCGTAGCTCCCGCTGCTCACACCGGGTCCGCATGGGCACGATACCAGGCGAGCGTCTCGGCCAGGCCGCTCTCGAGCGTGTAGGCCGGGGCCCAGCCCGCCGCGCGGAGCTTGTCGGCCGAAGCCCGCGAGTGGCGCACGTCGCCAGGGCGCGTATCCGCATGCTCGATCACGCTCGCGCCTCCGGTCTGGGTGAGGATGCGCTCGGCGATCTCGCGGATCGTCACGCTGCCGCCGTAACCGACGTTGAACACGCCGGTCAGGCCGGCGGTGGACGCGGCGAAGATGTTCGCCGCCACCACGTCCTTCACGAACACGAAATCGCGCGTCTGGCCGCCATCCCCAAAGATCGTGATCGGCCTGCCCTCGAGCGCGCGGCGGATAAAGATCGGCACGGCGGCCGCGTAGGCGCTGCGCGGGTCCTGGCGCGGACCGAAGACGTTGAAGTAGCGCAGGCACGCGGTCTCGATCCGCCCCGTCGCGGCGAAGAGCGCGCAGTAGTATTCGCCGTCAAGTTTGGTGATGGCGTAGGGGCTCTTCGGCGCCGGCCGCATGTCCTCGCGCTTGGGCACCTCCGGGTCGTCGCCGTAGATCGCCGCCGAGCTGGAGAGCACGAGCTTGCGCGCGCCGGCCGCCGCGGCCTCCTCGAGCACGACAAGCAGGCCGGTGACGTTGAGCGAAACGCACTCGTGTATCCGCTCCATGGATTCGGGCACGCTGACGAGCGCCGCGAGGTGAAACACCGCCCCGCAGCCGGCGACGGCGTCGCGCACCGCCGCGCGGTCCGTGATGCAGCCGCGCACGAGGCGCACGGGCAGGTCCTCGAGATTGGAGGCCCGGCCGGTCCGGAAGTTGTCCAGCACCACGACCTCGACGCCCGCATCGAGCAGCGCGCGCACGAGGTGGCCGCCGATAAAGCCCGCTCCGCCGGTCACGAGGGCGCGGCTGAAGGGAGGAAGGGAAACGGAAGCCATGGCGTGCGTCCTCCTCAGGCGGTTGCGACGGCGGAGCAGGTGTCCACGATCCGCTGGAAGCCCGCCGCCTGCGCCTCGAGGCTGCGGAGCAGCGCGAACTGGTTGCGCGCACGGTCGAGGTTGTGGTCGGGGCGCTTGATCTTGAAATAGACGTCGCCCTGCAGGTGGTCGGTCAGGAAGCGCAGGCCGACCTCGTAGGTCATCACCTGACCGGCGACCACGAGGTGGGCCCGCTCGACGTCGTTGAGCGAGTCACCGCAGCCGGCGAGGAAGCCCTCGGCGAGCGCGGCGAACATGCCGGGACGGGCGACGACCTTGGCGAGATCGGTCTCGTCCTCGAGCGCGGCGTTGGTGCCGGTGCGCACCATGTCGCCGAAATCGTAGAGCGACAGCCCGGGCATCACCGTGTCGAGGTCGATGACGCACACGCCCGCGCCGGTGGCGTCGTCGAGCATGACGTTGTTGAGCTTGGTGTCGTTGTGGGTGACGCGCTCCGGAACGAGGCCGGCGGCGAGCAGGTCGGTGAGCGTGCGCGAGAGCGGCTGGCGCGAGCGGGCGAACTCGATCTCGACGGCGACCGAAGCGGCGCGCCCGGCGGCATCGGCCGCGAGCGCGGCCTCGAAGGCCGCGTAGCGACGCGGCGTGTCGTGAAAACCCGGGATCGTCTCGCGCAGGCGCCCGCCGGGCAGGTCGGCCAGCAGACGCTGGAACTCGCCGAAGGCGCGGGCGGCCTCGCGCGCCTGCGCGGGCGACTCGATCTTGTCGTAGGTGAGCGCCTTTTCGACAAAGAGATAGGCGCGCCACCAGCGGCCCTGCGCGTCGCGCACGTAAGGCTCGCCGCTTCGCGAGGGGATCACGGTCAGGGCGCGGCGGGAGGCGTCTTCCGCGCCGGTGGCGAGCAGGCGCGCCTGCTGGTGCGCGGTGACGCGCAGGATGTTTTCCATCAGCGCGGGCACGTCCTGGAAGATCGTGTGGTTGATGCGCTGAAAGATGTAGCGCAGCGGCGCGCCCGCCTGGGAGACGGTGACCGCGTAGGTGTCGTTGATGTGGCCGGAGCCATGAGGCGCGGCGGCGACGACCTCGCCGTGCAGGGCGAAGACGCGGCCGAGCGCGACGAACTCGGCGAGCGGAGGGACGGATTTGGAGGCCATGGAAGAAGCGGAGCTTGGGCACGGCAGTGCCCTGGCGCGGCGGCGCGAGGCGCGCGCGGCGAAGAAGCGGACGGAGGCGAGGTGGAGCCGGATCAGCCGGCGAGCGGCGATGGATAGGCGCCGGCGGCGACGAGGGCGCGAATCGCGGCCTGCACGCGAGGCTTGTCCTCACGGTAGGTCACGCCGAACCACTGGTCGTCGGTCGGGAGCACACGGACGCGAGCCTCGCCGGCCCGAAGCAGGTCGTTGACCGCGAAAGGCAGGTAGAACTCGGTCTTCTCGCTCCCGCCGTGCGCCGCGAGGAACTCGCGCCAGCGCTCGTCGAGCCGGGGCAGGAAGCCGGCGGTGAAACCCCAGCAGTTCATCGAAACGATCGTATCCGGCGCATACTTACAGCCCGCCGCGAGGCCCACCTCGGAGGCGAGGATGCCGGTGTGTTCCTCGATGCCGGCAAGCAGACCGTCCGCCTCCACCGTGCACACGCCGCGCGACACCGCGCCGTGCTCCGAGAGCGTGTTGGCGAGGCGAAACCCGACCATCGCGTATTCCGGCGTGCCGGCCCGAGCCACGGCCGCCGCACGCAAAAAGGCGGCCAACCGAGCAAAGGAGCCCGCGCCGTAGAAGTCGTCGGCATTGACCACCGCGAAGGGTCCGTCGAGCGCCTCCCGCGCGCACCAGACGGCATGGCCCGTGCCCCAGGGCTTCACCCGGCCGGGAGGCAAGGCGTGACCGGCCGGCAACGCGTCCAGAGATTGGAAGACGTAGTCCACCCGCACGCGGCCCTCGAAGCGCGAGCCGACGACGGCGCGAAACTCCGACTCGAAATCCCGGCGGATGATGAAGAGCACCCGCTCGAATCCGGCGCGGATCGCATCGTGCACCGAGTAGTCGAGCACCGTCTCCCCGGCGGGCCCCATCGGGTCCACCTGCTTCAGTCCGCCATAGCGGGAACCCATGCCGGCGGCCAGGACGACCAAGGTAAGTTGCATGCGATCATGTGAAACTGGATACTTTTTGTTTGCAACAAAAGTTTTTGTTGCAATTTGAAGCAAGCGGCTCGTTTGTTTCACGAATGCCCAAGCCGATTCTCCCGCCCAAACCCCGCGATCTGCTCGAGAAACACCTGCGTGCCATCGCCGCGGACGAGGGCTGGGCGCCCGACCGCCCGCTGCCGACGACGCGGGAGCTGGCCGGCGAATTCGGTCCCTCGGCGGCGACGGTGTTTCGCCTGCTCCAGCAGCTCGAGGCGGAGGGCGTGCTCTGGCAGCACTCGAGCGGACGTTTCCACCGGGCGGCGGCGCGCGCGCTGCTCGATCGTCCCAAGCCGGTGGCCTGCCTCATCCGCCGGCTGGAGCTGTGCAGCGCGCTCTACCGCGAGCTGCTCGAGGGCATCAGCGCCGGCGCGGGGGCGGCGAGGCGCGCGATGTTGCTCTGGCACGACGACGTGCTGGTGAACCACGCCGACCCCGACCTGCCGCCGAGCTTCGCCGGAGGGGCGGCCCAGCGCGTGGTGCTCGACGCATTCCTCGAGCGCCACGGCGGGGACGCGGGCGGCTTCGTGCTCGACCACGTGTGGACGGACTCGGTGCTAAAACGCGCGGACAAAAAACTGGCGCCCGGCGTGCTGCTTTTTCGTCGGGCGCCGGAGGGAAGCCCGCTGGCCAACGTGCGGGCGGATTTCGACGCGGCGGCGACACAGGCGCTCGCGCACCTGCTCGGGCGCGGGTTTTCGCGGCTGGTGCCGGTCGAGCCCTTCGGCGGCGACCCGGCGGTGGAGGAGTTTCTCGCGGCGCTCGCGCGAGCCGCGTCCGCGCTGGGCTGCGCGGAGCGGATCGCGCCGGTGGCCAAGGCGCACCGACCGGCGGATCGCGCCGCGCTGGTGAGCGGGCTGCCGCGCAAGCAGCGCGTGGCGCTGATCGTGCCCGAGGACCATGTGGCCACCCGGCTGCGCGCCGAGCTGGCGGCGGCGGGCCGGGCCTGCCCGGAATCGGCGGGCCTGCTCGCCGTGATGGGCACCGACGTGGCGGGCGCGGCGGGGCTCACGCGGCTCGCCTTCGACTTTCGCGCGATGGGCCGCGCGGCGGTGGAGATGATGGCCGACGCGATGGCGGGCGCGCGGGTCTTCGCCCCGACACTGCATCTCGGGACGACGACGTGAGGGGGCAGCGGCCGCCGCTCACTCGCGCGGGGCGCGCAGATCGCGGAACAGGCGGCGAAAATCCCGCGCGCCGCCGACCAGGAACCAGCCGGTGGCGAAGACGCCGAGCGGCACCGACAGGCCGATGTTCCAGCGCCAAAACGTCTCCCAGGACGAGACGGGCACGTCCACGGCGAGGTTGTAGATCGTGCCGACGACGAAGACGCACCACCAGCCGAGCGTCCACGTCATGGTGAGGCGGCAGAGCCAACGGTCGCCGCGGGTGAACTCGGGGCCGCGCCCGACCAGCTCCGCGAGGCGTTCGCGCCAGCCAAAACGCGGAGCCGAGGCGGCGTCGTGCGCCACCCGCGCCTCCCGACCGAGCATCGTCTCCAGATCGAAGCGGGTGCGGCCGCAGAGCGAGACGAGCACGTAGGAGGACAGCGCCGCGAGCATGGCGCCAAACATGATCTCGCGACCGTTGAAGGGGAAGCGGTCGGCGTGCGCCGCGAGCCACGCGTTTTCGGGGAAAATGCCCGCGAGCCGGGGTGCGAGCGCGCCGGGCCAGGCCTGTTGCACGGCGATGCCGCCGCCGGAGAGCACCGCGCCGACGATCATCGCGGTCCACGCCGCGGCCGTGCTGCCGCGCCGCCAGTAGAGGCCGCCGATGATGACCGAGCCCGCGCCGCCGAGGAAGATGGCCCCGGTGACGTCCATGAACATGAAGATGTAGTCCTTGAGCGGAAAGATCAGGCTGAAGCCCAGCGCGAAGAGCGCCACGCCGAGCGAGGCGCCGCGCAGCCAGCGCACGTGTTGCTTGGGGTCGAGCGGCTTTTTGCGCAGCGGCAGCACGACGTCCTGGATGAAGATGCTGCCCCACGAGTGCAGGTAGGTGTTGTCGGTGCTGATCGCGGCGGCGACGAGCACCGTGGCGAGCAGGCCCACGAAGCCGACGGGCAGGATGACGGAGAGGCCGGCCGGCACGGTCATCTGCGCGCGCGTGGCGGGATCGGCGATGCCGGCGAGCACCTCGTTTATCCGCGCGGCCTGCTCGGCGAAGTGCGGGTTGTGCAGCACGGCGAAGACGCAGAGCGGCATGAGCAGCAGCGCGAGGTTCTGGCCCATCGCGCGCCAGTTGGCGAGGATCCCGGCCATGCGCGCCTCGTGCGGGCTGCGCGCGGAGGCGTTGTAGCCGGAGGTGCCCTGCCAGGCGCGCGTGGTGTAAACGACCATGAAGGCGCCGATGAGGTAGTAGGCGGTGTTGAAGTCGGAGGCGTCGCCGGCGCGGAAAGGATGCACGAGCGAGCGGGCTTCGGGCGCGGTGGCGAGGCCGGCCATGAGCTCCGCCCACGGCATCCACCAAAGCGTGAAAAGCATGAGCGCGAGAAACACCACCAGGCAGAAGACCGCCTGGAGGTAGTCGGAGACGAGGATCGTGATCTGCCCGCCGAGCCAGACGAGCGCGACGGCGAGGCCGAGCTCGAGCGCCATGAGCAGCGGGAAAAGCGGGAGCGAGACGCCGCCGAGCGCCACGGTGTCGGGCAGCCCGCAAAACTGCATGAAGCAGCGCACGGTGACGGCGGGAAAGATGCCGTAGTTGATGACGCCCGACAGAAAGGTCGTGGCGCCGAAGAAGAGGCGGAAGCGGCGCGAGTAGCGCATCTCGACAAACTCGGCCATGGTCATGGCGCGCGTCTGCCGGTAGCGGTAGATCACGAAGCCGCTCAGGGCGATGAAGAGGCCGAGCGGCGCGAGGAAGTAGCCCCACCAGACGGGCACGAAGCCCGCGTTGTAGAACACCTCGAAGGTGCCGACGATGGTGATGGCGCCGAGGCCGGCCACGCCCTCCGAGAGGGTGAGCAGGTAGCGGCCGGCGCAGCGGCTCGCCACGAGGTAGTCGGAGACGCCGCGCATGAGGCGGCTCGCGCCGACGCAGGCGCCGAGGAGCGCGAGCAGCGCGGCGGCGAGGATGACCCAATCGAGGGTGCGCATCGGCGGGATTTAGCGGGGCCGGGGGAGCCGGGGCGCGCGGAGGCCCCGACCGGCGGCGGCACTCAGCGCGAGGCGGACTGGAGGGCGTGGTCGGAGACGACCATGCGCCAGGGCGTGACGCCGCGCGGCAGGGTGTCGAGCGTCTCGGCGTAGTCGGGCGTGTAGGCGACGGCGAAAAGATGCACGGGCCGGCCGGTGGGCAGGCCGAGCGGCGCAAGCGGCATGCGCAGCGTGAGCACGTCGCCAACGACGCGGCGCTCGACGACGAGGCTCTCGATGCGGGCCCAGGTCCAGACGGAGGGATCGTCGCCGTTGAAGCGGTAGGCGCTCTCGCCCTCGAGGAGGATCTCCAGGCCGTAGCCGCGGGGGCGCTCGGAGTTGTGGTTGTAGGACTGGCGGCTGTCGCCGATGTCGATGAAGACGTGCATCCACTCGGTGATCTCGGGACCGGTGGAGCGGAGGTGGATCGTGAGCACGCCTTTTTCGATCGCGGTGTCGCCGGAGATGAGCGCGGCGTCGGCCGGGACGGCGACCCCGGGGCGCGGCTGGGTGACGGGCGCCGCGGCGAGCGAAGCGGCGGCCAGCGCGGAGAGCAGGGAGAAGCGGAGGAGGTGCATCGGAAAAAGGGAGCCGCGGGGCGGCGCGAAACGAGGAAGGGCTATTTGTTGTTCGGCAGGGCCTTCACCTTGCTGAACCAGGGATTCTCTTGCGCGAAGTCGGAGGCGGGGACCGTGGAGACGTGGCCGTCCACGAAGAGCGAGGGCACGCGGCCGCCGTAGCGCCCGCCGTCGGGCTGGGCGTCGATCGCGATGAAGCCCCAGGAATCGACGGCGCGGCCGTCGGAGGCGGCGAGGGTGCGGCTGGGGTTGGGGAAATCGGTGATGCGCAGAGAGTGGTCGCCGTCCTTGCTGTTGTCGCCGACGTGGCGGCCCATGACGGCGTAGTTCCAGCCGTAGGACAGGGTCTCGCGCATGCGGGCGCGGCTGGAACCGTCGAACTGGACGTGCGCGGGGCTGTGGAAGATCGCGGGATCGGGGCCGGTGTAGGCCTGGAGCGCCTCCCACCAATAGCGCCCGGCCAGCGCGGGCTGACCGGGCACGTCGGGCGTGGACTGGGTGTAGTCGTGCCAGACGGGGACCATGTTCTTGTTTTCGCTGGCGAAGAGCTGCAACGCGCTCCCGATCTGGCGCAGGTTGGCGAGCGAACGGGTCTGCTGCGCGTTGCGACGCACCGTGCCGACGGTGGCGATGATGATGGCGGCCAGGATGCCGATGATGGCGATGACCGTGAGGAGCTCGATAAGCGTGAAGGCGGCCGGGCGCCGACGTGCGAACGGGGAGTTCATGACGATGCGCGATTTTAGGTTTGGCGAGGGGTGGCGCCCGGCGGGAATCAGGCGAGGGGCTTAGCGACGGCGGCGACCGGCGGCAAGGCCGAGGACGCCGAGACCGGCCAACGCGGCGAAGGCCGAGGGCTCGGGGATGGCGGCGATGGTGTAGGTGCCGACGACGAGCTTGTCCCATGCGTTGTCGATGGGAGCGCCCGCATCGGTGTAGTTGTTGCCGCGCGTGTAGAAGACGAAGGTGAAGGTGCTGCCCTCACCGCCGAAGAGGGCGCTGCTGTCGCTTAGCACGGTCGTGAGGCTGACGGAAATCTCCTGCGTGAGCGTCGCGACGCCAAACGGCGAGATCGCCGCGTTCGCCGAGAGGTTGCCGCCGTTGAGCGTATCAAGGCCGATGTCGTTACGCCACGCCCCCTCGATGCCGGGATGTCCCCCAAAGGGCTGGAATCCGGTGCCGCTGTCGGAATCGCGGTCGATGCCGAAATACAGGGTGGGCCCGTTCCAAGATGAACCAAACTCGTCCACCGGACCGTTCGGATTCACCGGAGAGACGTAGGTGATAAGGGCGAACAAATGAGTCCCGTTGTTCGCCAATCTGACTTCGGCGATGTCCAGGCGACCGTTATCAACGCCGTTGGAGAACGACAGGGTGATCGCGGGGACCGAAGCCCAGTCGGAGATCTCCCCGTCCGGAGTGATGTTGGCGTAGGTTCCGGCGCGGGACGAGACGGCGGCCGTGGCGGAGACGGCGGCGAGGGCGAGCAGGCAGGCGAGCTTGTTCATGGTGGTGTGTCGGTTGGGACGTGGTGTTTTTGGGGAGGGAAGGATCGGAAGGCGGAGGCGATCAGGCGACCGCGGGGGAATGGATCGGCGAGGCGGAATCCGTGCCGAGGGAGACCGGCGGGGCCTCGAGGTCGGTGAGTTGTTGCACGGCGACGAAGCGGCCGGTGGCGGCGCTCTCCTTGGCCGCGAGGCAGGCGTAAACGCTGCGCAGGCCGGCGGCGATGGGCGAGGCGGAGCGGGCCTCCCCCTTGATGACCGCGATGAAGTTGTCGGCCAGCGCGCCGTCGCCGCCGAAGTGGTTGAGCCCTTCGGGCGGGCGGGTGAGCTCGGTCACGGGCTCGGCGTGGCGATGGAGCAGGAGCTCGTTGCGATACCAGTCGAAGCGGAGCGTGCCGTCCTTGCCCGAGAGCGTGGCGCCGCGCACGGCGCCGTGGTGCTTGGTGTAGAAAACCTGGGTGTAAACGCCCTGCACGCCGTTGGCGAATTCGAGCAAGGCGCTGGACGCGTCCTCGTTCATGCCCGTCTCGGGCGTGCCGATCCGCTCGAAGTAGGCGCGGGTGTCGTCGCCGCCGGCGGGCTCGAGCGATTTGTCGCGAAACACGCGGCCGTGCTGGGCCATCGCGGCGACGCGGACGATCGGCGCGCCGACGAGGTGCGCGATGTAGTCGAGATCGTGCGTGGCCTTCTGGAGGAAGAGCCCCTGCGTGACGCCGTGGTCGCGATACCAGCTGTCGAAATACACGTTTCCGTAGGGCACGTAGTTGACCGCCAGCACATGCTCTAGCCGGCCGACGGCGCCGGCGTCGAGCCTCGCCTTGGCCATGCCGGCGAGGGCGGAGACGCGCAGCGGGAAACTCACGACGACCTCGCCGGCCGCGTCGGCGAAGGCGCGCTCGAGGGCGCGCGCGTCGACCAGGGTGGTGGCGACGGGCTTCTCGAGGAAGAGCGGCAGCCCGGTGGCGGCGGCGGCGATGCCGTAGCGCGCGTGCAGATCGCAGCGCGTGCCGACGGCGAGCGCGTCCGGACGGCCCTCGCGCAGGAGGTCGGCGACCGTATCGAAGAAGCGGATACCCGCTCGCTTGTCCTCCGGCAGGCGCGCCAGCGCGGCCGCGGGATCGGGGTCCACGATTCCCGCGACCCTCAGCGAGGGATCGCTCGCTTGGAAGCAGCCCAGCATGTGGGCGAGCCGTTGACCGAGACCGATTATTCCGAGGCGGATCATGGATTCAGGGGCTAGACGCAGAATGAATGCCAACGCGTAACTGGTTACAAGGACAAAGTAACCAGTTACGCAAAATCAACGAAGTCGTTGCCTTTTGTATATAACCTCAAGCAGTCAAAGGGGATGAATCCACGTCGTGACGGAGTGGTCGAGGGCGGCCCGCGCGACGCTGACTTCAGTTCACTTCGACTTCGGCGATCCACATGATGCCGGGCCGCTCGGGCGCCCCTTGTCCCGGGTTTTGCACCACGCGCACGGTCCGCAGCATCTGGCGAGGGAACGAGACGCGGGTGGCGCGCTCGCCGGGGCGGGATTTCCAGTTGGCCAGAGGCAGTTCCTGGCCGGTGGCGACCTCGCCGAGGATCAGGCCTTCGCGGCCGGTGTAGGTGACACCGCCCTCGTGGTTCCAATGAATGATGACCTCCTCGACCGCGACGGGCTCGGGAAACTCGAAACGCACCCAGTGCTCGAGCGGCGAGTCCTCGGAGGCCCAGGCGGCCTCGTTCCACGCGAGGTTGGCGCCGTCGGCGATGCCGTCGTGCAGCGCCTTCGTGTCGTAGCCGCCGAAGGTGCTGTCGGCGGTGACGCGCACGCCGGGGCGCGTGGCCAGGCCGGATCGTGTATCAAGAAAAATGATACGCGTCGCGGTGCTCCAGCGCACGCCGCCGCCGTGCGAGAGGCGGATCTCCAGCGGCACGGCGCCGGCCTCGCCGCGCGGGCGGTCGAAGGGCAACCCGAGCGCCTCGTCGGCCCCGGCGGCGAGCCGGACCGTGCGCGAGCGCGGGCGGCCGGACGCGCCGGCCTCGCCCCACTCCACCAGGC
>JAUWBD010000156.1 GCA_030605125.1 Verrucomicrobiota bacterium
GGCGGCGCGGCGGCGCGCGAGCTCGTCGCGCGGGAGCGGCGGATGCCAGCGCAGGCTGCGCCCCCACACGGAGGGAAACTCGGCCGCGAGGCGGTCGGACATCCGCCCGCCGCCGGGCGCGGGCACATCGGCGCCATACCAATCGACGACCACGGGCAGACCCTCGTCGTGCAGCGTTTGCAGGGCGCGGGCGACGGTCTCGGCGCCGCGGTAGGGATCGAGCCGGCCGGCCACGATGCCGCGCGGGGGGGCGGCGATCGAGGCGTCGCGGGCGACCGCGAAGGCCGAGGGCGGCAAGGGCAGCGGGGCGACGCCGACCTCGCGGCCGGTGCGCCGGCGGATGTCGCGGGCGTTGCGCTCGCCGAGCGCGATCAGGGCGTCGGCCCGCGTGAGCGCGTCGAACTCCAGCGCGGAGAGAAAGCCGGCCCCGGGCGTGGGCCGTGGATCGTGCGCGGCGAGCTGTTGGTGCAGGCAATGGCACACGACCACGAGCGGGCAGGGCAGGGGGTGGAGAAAGGCGCCGATGCCGCCGAAGTCGGGCACGAGCGCGAGGTCGGCCCGCAGCGTGTCGGCGTGGGCGCGCAGCCATTCGGCGTAAACGAGGCCGGCCGCGGCGTAGTGGGCGGCGACGGCGTCGTCGAAGGGAAGGAAGTGGCGAACCTCGTCGAGCGCGGCGGCGTGGCGTCCGGAGAGCCTGACCCAGGCGGGCGCCTTTCCCGTGTGGGGCGCGCAAGCGGCCGTCTCCTGGGTGGTGAGGAGCACGAGCTCGTGCCCGGCCTCGAGCAGGCCGGCGGCGAATTCGCCGTCGAAGGTCGCGATGCCGTTGGTCGCGGGCGGCAGCTCGAGGGTGAAAAGCAGGATCTTCACGCGGCCTCCCGGTAAAGGTCGAGGTAGCCCCGGATGCAGTCCTCGATGCCGAGGCGCGGGTAGGTGTAGCTTTCGCGGCGGGCGAGCGCGAGGCGGATGGTCTCGGGGAGCAGGTCCGCGGAGGCGCAGGTTTCGCCGGCGGCGCCGGCCAGCTCGGCGGCCACGCCCACGGGCAGGGAGGCGAAGGGCGTGCGACAGGCCACGGCCTCCGCCAAGGCCAGCCCGAAGGGCTCCGAGTGGGCGGCGCTGACGAACACGTCGGCCGCCGCGTAGTAGAGGCTGAGCAACCGGGGGTCGGAGACCGGGCCGACGGCGCGGACGCGCAGCCCGGGGGGGGCGGTGAAGCCGTTTTCGCCGATCAGAACCGCGAGCGAGCCGGGCAGGGCGGCCACCGCGCCGAGGGCGTCGGGCACGCGCTTGTGCGGCTGGTCGAGATGGGTGGCCACGACGAGCGCGACCGGCCCGGTCTCCGTATCAAGATCCAGGATACGGCGCGCCGAGGCGCGGTCGGTGCGGGCGAAGATCGAGGGGCGGATCCCGTTGCGCACCACTTTCACCTCGAGGCGATCGGCGAGCAGGCTGCGGCGGGCGAGCGCGGCGAAGTGCCCCGAGGGGGCGACGAGGGCGAGGCGGGGCCCCAGGGACCGGAGCAGGGCGCGTTTTTCCCGCCATTGGCGGGCGCTCGGATCGGAGGCGCGACGCGAGGCGAGCTGCGGGCAGCGGCCGCAGCCCTCGAGGTGTTTCTCGCAGTCGCCGGGCACGTGGCAGCCCCCGGTGAAGACGGCCGCGTCGTGCAGGGTGACGACGATGCGGCCCTTCCAGCCGGCGAAAAACGAGGGCCAGTCGAGCCAGTCGCCGGTCCAGTGCAGGTGCGCGATGTCGGCGGCCGTGTGCTCCACGGCGTGCAGGCGCGTGAACGTGGAGCGGATGCCGGTGAAGGGGGGCTGGCGCTTCGCGCGCGGGCGCGAGAGCCGGGCCCGGATTTTCTGGAGCAGCGGGCGCGGTGGCTGGTTGCGCGGGGTGATGACGCGGGAGTCGAGGCCGGCGGCGCGCAGGCCGGCGTCGAGGTCCAGCATCAGGCGAGCGGCGCCGCTGAGGTGCCAGTCGGTGACGTTGAAATGGAAGATGCGCCCGGCGTGGCTCACGCGGCGCCTCCCTCCCCCCAGCGGACGGCGGCGTCGAGGCGCACGCTCCAGCCTTGCTTGACGATGCGCGGGTGGGTGTCGGGGCCGGGACGAATCTCGACCTGCGCGCAGCCGGGGAGGTAGTCGAGGTCGTGGAAGAGGCCGGACTTGGCGCCGAGATCGAGCAGGTAGGTGTCGGCCGAGAGCGGGACCGACGGCAGGGTGAACTCCACCCAGCCGCGCTGCCCGGCGCGCAGGCGGGGCGTCTGGCGGTTCGTGTAGTCGGTCTCGTAGGTGAGCAGGCGGGTGCCGTCGGGCCGGGAAAAGCCGACCGCGAGGCTCGCCTCGGAGACCTCCTGCCGGGCCTCGAAATGGATGCGCAGCCGCGAATCGCGCCCCTGCACGAGGGCGGGCGAGTCGAGCCACTCGGCGGCGGTGATGCGGAGCCGCTCGGCGTGCGGCGCGGGGCGCTCGATCGCCGCGAGCTCGAGCCGCCCGTCCTGCGGGAACTCGGTGAAGGCGAGGTAGCGGCGCACGATCTCGCCGGCGCCGCCGACGGCGTTGAGCCTGCCCTGGTCGAGCCAGACGCAGCGGTTGCACAGGCTGGAGATGACGCCGAGGTTGTGGCTCACGAGCAGCGCGGTGCGGCCGCCGCGGCTCACGTCGCGGACCTTGCCGAGGCACTTGCGCTGGAAGGAGGCGTCGCCGACGGCGAGCACCTCGTCCACGATCAGGATCTCGGGGTCGAGATGCGCGGCGACGGAGAAGGCCAGGCGCACATACATGCCGCTGGAGTAGCGCTTCACGGGCGTGTCGATGAAGCGCTCGACCTCGGAGAAGGCCACGATCTCGTCGAACTTCCGGCGTATCTCCGCGCGGCTCATGCCGAGGATGGCGCCGTTGAGGAAGATGTTTTCCCGGCCCGAGAGCTCGGGGTGGAAGCCCGTGCCCACCTCGAGCAGCGAGGCCACGCGCCCGTGCAGCGAGATCCGCCCCGTAGTGGGCTCGGTGATACGCGAGAGGATCTTGAGCAGCGTGGATTTCCCGGCGCCGTTGCGCCCGACGATGCCCACGATCTCGCCCGTCTCGACCGAGAAGCCGACGTCGCGAAGGGCCCAGAACTCCTCGCGTTGCAGGCGCCGTCCGCGCAGGCGGCGCCGCAGCGCGCCCAGCCCGCCGGCGAGGGTCTCGACAAGCGTGTCGGCCTTGGCCAGGTGGCCGATTTCGTAGCGTTTGGACACGCCGCTGACTTCAAGGGCTGTGGCGCTCATTTTTTCAGATCACGTCGGCGAACTTCCGCTCGGTGCGGCGGAAAAACCAGAGCCCGCCCGTGATAGTGATCGCGATCAGGGCGAGCGAGACGAGGAGGGCGACGGGCGACAGGGCGTGCTGCCCGCCGAGCAGCGACCAGCGAAAGCCGTCGATGATGCCGGTCATGGGGTTGAGCGCGAAGAGATGGCGCCACTGCGGGAAAAAGTCGGCGCGGTATCCGACCGGGGAGACGAAGATGCCGATCTGGAGCAGGAAGGGCACGAGGAAGCGGAAGTCGCGATACTTCACCGTCAGCGCCGTGAACCACAGGCCGAGGCCGAAGGCGGCCCCGAGCGCCATCGCCATGAACAGCGGCAGGGCGAGCCAGTGCCAGCTCGGCCAGTGGCCGAACCAGAGCGAGAGCCCGAGGAAAAACGCCAGGACCACCGAGAAGTCCACCAGCGACACGGCGAGGGAGGAGAGGGGCACCAGCAGGCGGGGGAAATACACCTTCGAGATGAGGCTGGAGTTGCCCACGAGGCTGCCGCTCGTGCCGGACAGCGAACTCGCGAAAAGCTGCCACGCCATGACGCCGGACAGCACGATCAAGGGGTAGGGCACGCCGCCGTCGGGCAGCTTGGCCAGATGGCGAAAGACGAAGACGAAGATCGCGGTGGTGAGCGCGGGCTGGATGAACGCCCAGGCCACGCCGAGCACGGCCTGCTTGTAGCGCACCTTCACGTCGCGCCAGGCGAGGAAGCCGAGCAGCTCGCGGTAGCGCCAGAGATCACGCCAGTAGTGGCGCTCGGCGCGGCCAGCCTCGATGACCAAACCGGTCGCCGCCGCGGGCGCGGAGGAGGCTTGGGCGGGGCTCACGGAGACGTCCATAGGCGGTTGAAATTCGAATAAAAGGTCTCGGGGGAAAACAGCTCCGCGCGCGCCCTCAGGCTCGGGACCGACCATGTGCGCCGCAAGGCCTCGCCACAAGCCTGCGCAATAGCGCGCAGATCTCCGTAAGGGACGAGCAGGCCGCCGGTTTCACCGACTACTTCCGGCGCCCCGCCCGCGCGCGCCGCCACGCAGGGCCGCCCCGCCGCCATCGCCTCGGCATAGACGAGGCCGAAGCCCTCCTTCTCGCTCGGCAGCGCGAAAAGGCTGCAGCGGGCGAAGTGGTTGACCAAGCCCGCCTCGTCCACGTGGCCGTGAAAGGTGATCGCCTCCCGCGCCGGCGAGGCCGCCGCCATCGCCTCGAGCGCGGCGCGATCACGCCCCTCGCCCACGATGTGGAGCGTGGCGCGCGGCTCCTCCGCGCGGATCGCGGGCATCGCCGCGATGAGGTGGTCGATGCCCTTGGGTCGATCATGCGGGGCGAGGCGGGAGACCGCGAGGATGCGCCCGGGCTCGGCCGCCGCGGGGTCCACCTGGCGCAGGGCGGCGGCGAGGCCAGGGTCGATCGCGTTGTGCAGCACGCGGAGCCGCAGCGCGAGGGAGGGATGGCCGGCCGCCACGACGCCGCGGGTGTATTCGCTTACGCAATACGCCCGCCGCGCCCGGCGCAGGCCCAGGCGGGCGAGCGGCGGCAGCGCGCCCCAGGCCTCGATGCCGTGCAGCACGACGTCCCACGCGAGGCCGGGTCGCGCGATCCGCGCGAGCAGCAAGACGGGGAGCAGGCGCACATGCGTGGAGAGGACGCGCGGGCAGGACCGGGCGGCGCCGAGGACGGCGCGCGCGAGGCGGAGTTTCGAGCGGCCGCAGGCGGTGGCTTGTCCCAGGCCCCGTGAGGAGGAGTCGCCGCGGAGGTGGCGGGCAAGTTGCGCGGACTCGAAACGCGCGTCGTTGAGCACCACGAGGCGGCCGCCGGGCACGATCTCGGTAAGGGCTTCGAGGTAGAGCCGCGACACGCGCGCGATGCCGCCTTCTGTGGCAAAGAGCTCCGGGCAGAGCAGGAGCGCGGGATCGGCCGCGCCGGAGGGCGCGATCACGTCGGGAACTGAGGAGCCTAGCGCCATGAGGAGGCAAACGCGGTCTCGAAGCGGGCCGGGCTGTGTTCGAGGCAGGCGGCGCGAAGGGCCGCAGGGTCCCAAGTGCGGGAAATACACTCGGCGAGCGCGGCGGCGAGGGCCACCGGGTCGTCGGGCGGCGCGATGACGCCAAGCTCGCTGCGAACGAATTCGGGGGTGGCTCCGGCACGCACGCCCACGCAGGGGCGACCGACGGCGAGCGCCTCGAGAAAAGGCGCGCCGCAACCCAGCGCGGTGGAGGGCTCCGCGAGGCAGGCGCAGTCGGCGAGCGCGCGCCGGCGCCCGGCCTCGTCAAGCGGGCCGTCGAAGTCCACCCGCCCGGTCAGGTGCAGATCGGCGGCGAGGGTGCGGAGGCGAGGAAGCGCCTCGCCTCCGCCGACGAAGCGCAGCCGGGGCATCAGCTCCGGGTGGTGGTGAAAGGCGGCGCGCGGTATCAGGGCGAAGGCCCGCAGGAGCAACTCGGCGCCGTGCCCCGAAGCGTCTTCTCGGAGCGCTCCCGTGTGGAGCACCACGGGCGGGTGATCGACGGGCGGGGGGGATGGCGCGTCGCCGTCGAGAAACTCGCCGGAGACCGGGCCGGGCAGCACGCGCAGGCGGGGGGCGAGCGCGGGGTGGTTTTCCGCCAGGCGCTCGCGCGTGTGTTGCGAGAGGCAAAGCACCCGGTCCACGCGCCGCATCGCGAGTTGGCGGCGGGGGGACAGGCGCGCCCAAAGTTCGGGCCCGTGCGCCAACAGGGCGAGCCGGGCGCCGGGGCGCAGCGCCACCGCGGCGAGCGAGAGCAGGGCCACGTGGCCGCAGACGACGCGATTCGCCCGCGAGGCCGCGGCCCAGGCGGCGCGAGCGAAGACGGTTTTGGAGCCCGCGGCGGCGACGACCTGCAAGGGCTTGCCCGCGATGCGGTCGCCGAGCGAGGCGAGTTTTTCCGGCGGGTCGTGAAGCACCACGAGCACCAGCGACGACACGGCGGGGGTCGCCGCGAGAGCGGTCAAGCAGGCCCGCATCACGCCCGGCAGGCCGCCTTCCGTGCAGGAGGCGAACTCGGGCGCGAGGAGGATGGCTTTCATGTGCGAGTGACGTGCCGGGGCTGGGCGGCGAGGCCGCGGGAAAAGCGAGACAGTGAAGGGGCGCGGCGAACCGGGTAAACGTAAATAATCCGTCAGTGCCGGGAGGCCGGGCGGGCCGGATCAGGCGCGGATCGAGGCGGCGATCTCGCCGGATTTTTCCGGCGAGACGAGGGCGGAGACGAGGGCGAGGCCGAAGTCGAGGGCGGTGCCGGCGCCGCGGGAGGTGAGGAGCTGGCCGTCGCGCACGACGCGCTCGTCGCCGAGGATGGCGGGGAGCTCGTGGGCGACGCTCGGGTGCGCGGTGTAGCGGCGGCCGGCGAGCAGGCCGGCGTCGTGCAGCACGGTGGGCGCGGCGCAGATGGCGGCGAGGAGCTTGCCGGCGGCATGGTGGCGAGCCACGAGGGCATGGACGGCGGGCGAGGCGCGCAGGTGTTGCACGCCGGGTCCGCCGGGGAGCAGCAGGCAGTCGAAGGGCGCGGCGTCGGCGGGGAGCTCGGCCAGCGTGGTGTCAGCTTCGAGCGCGATCTGGTTACGCCCGACGACGCGGCGGGCGGGACCGAGGGCGGCGACGGTGACGGAGCAGCCGGCGCGGCGCAGCACGTCGATGGGCGCGACGGCCTCGAGCTCTTCGACTCCCTCGGGCAAGATGGCGAGAACGGTGGGCATGGTGGCGCTTATTCCATGCACCCGCCGGCGGAGGACGAGCAAATGACGCCGTCGCCGAAGCGTGCCGTAGCCGCGCCCGAAGCAAGTGCGTTGAGGACAACGCACTCCACCATCATCGGGCGGGGCCTGCGTCGGTCGCGATCAGGCTTGGGTGCGCAGCAGGTCGCTGGTGCGCACCGGGGCGTCGGTGGCGAGGGAGCGGTTGGCGGCGATGCCGGTGAGGATCGACATGGCGCCATCCAGGTGGCCCGCCGCGCGGCCGAGCGGATCGGGCGCGGGCGTGGGCGAGAACAGGTCGTCTAGCAGGCGCTTGTCGCCGCCGCCGTGGCCGCCGCCCTCCTGGGGCACGTCGATCTTCACCGGCTCGCCCCAGAGCGGGCGGAAGAGCAGCGTGGCCGGTTCGGTGACTTTGTGGGCGGAGGCGCCGCGAATGTTTTTGGCGAGGTTGTGATCTCCGGCGCCGGCGGTGAGGAAGGCGTTTTCCGTCACCTCGAGTTCGAGGCGGCCCTTGGTGCCGGTGAAGGCGATGCGGTAGCCTTCCCAGGGGGCGAAGGCGACGAGGTGGTAGGTCATGACCGCGCGATTTTGGTAGCGCACGAGCACGCTCATCTCGTCCTCGATGGAGATGCCGTCGCCGAAGACGTTTTGGTCGCGCTGGTAGCCATCGGCCGCCTCGCACTCGAGGTAGAGGCGGCGGTGGTCGTCGATTTTATTAAGATCGAGCGCGAAGGGATCTTGCGCGGCGGCGGGGTGGGTGCCGCGTGGATAGCTGCGGGGTTCGCCGCGGGCCTCGGCGTTTTCGCGTCCGTAGAAGCGGAGCCCGCCCATGGCCATCACGGTCTCGGGTTGCGAGCCGAGCCACCAGTTCACGAGGTCGAAGTGGTGGGTGGATTTGTGCACGAGCAGGCCGCCGCCGTTGCGCTTGTCGCGGTGCCAGCGGCGGAAGTAGTCGGCGCCGTGCTGGGTATCGAGCACCCATTCGAAGTGGACGGAGGTCACCTGGCCGATGAGGCCGGACTGGATCAGCTCCTTCACCTTCGAGTTTCTCGGTGCGTAGCGATAGTTGAAGGTCACGGCGAGGCGGCGGCCGGTGCGGCGCTGTGTATCCAAAATTTGCTGACACTTGTCGGCGTCCACCGTCATGGGCTTTTCCGTGATCGCGTCGCAACCGGCCTCCATGGCGCGGCAGATGAACTCGTGATGCGTGCGGTCGATCGAGGTGACGATGACCGTGTCCACGCTGTGCTCGCGGAGCATCTTCTCGAAGTCGGCGGGGCCGTAGGCGGGCAGGGCGAGGCCGGCCTCCTTCTGCCAGGCGGCGATGCGGAGCGGGTTGATGTCGCAGAGGGCGACGAGTTCGGCGCTGGAGGCGTAGTCCTGGAGCAGGGCGTCGCGAAACATCCGGGAGCGGCTGCCGGTGCCGACGATGGCGTAGCGTTTGCGGGAATTCATGGTGGGCGAGGGGGAGGAGGGTAGCGGCGCCACGCGAAAACCGCCATTGCGCCAACGCGCGGAAACATGACAGAAACGCGCATGCCGACCTGTGTGGAAAATCTCGCCTACCTCGCCCGCGGCGGGCGCGACTATGCCGCGCGGCCCGTCGTGGGCTGGGCGCGTGGCGTGTGGGAATTGCAGTGGATTTTTCGCGGCGAGGCGGTGCCGTTGCGTGGCGACACGAGGGTGGAGGAGGGGAGGGCGCCCCGGCTTTTCATTTCGCATCCCGGGTCCCGGCATGGCTGGACGGACACGCCCGGGCGGCATTCCGAGGTGTTTGTGGTGCATGCGCGAGCGGTGCCGGCGGAATTGGCGGCGGGGGTAAAACCGGCGGAAACGCTCATCGTGTGCCTGAGCGAGCGGGAGCACCGGGCGCAGGCGGCGCGCCTGGAGGAGTTGTGGGAGCTGTGGCGCGCGGGGGACGTGCGCCTCGGCCTCAAGCTGGAGCAGGTGCTGGTGGAGGTGGCGCTGCTGGTGCTGGGGCGGCGGGCGCCGGCCGCGCCCGTGCTATCGGCGGGCAGCCGGGTGGAGCGCGCCTTGCATTGGTTTGCGGAGAATCTCGCGGAGAATCCCGCGGTGGAGGATGTGGCGCGGGCGGCGGGGGTTTCGGCGGCGCACTTGCGGCGCTTGTTCGCCGAGGCGGGGCGGGCTTCGCCGCGCGCGGAGCTGGCGCGTCTGCGGATGGAGGCGGCGCGTCGTTGCCTCGCCGAGGGGTGGAAGCTGGAGCGCGTGGCGGCGCTGCTGGGCTTCAGCGAGGCGAGTGCGTTTTCGCGGGCTTTTTCCGCGGAGTGCGGTTGCTCGCCGCGCCAGTGGCGCAAGCGGGAGGCGGAGGGGCGAGGGCGCGGCGGCTAATACTCACGCCCACGCTCCAAGGCCTTGGATTTTAGCGCGAAGACGTCAGCCGCCGCGGACCCAGCCCTCGACCCAGGCGCAGAGGGCGGGCACGCCGAGGGCGTGGGCGGCGGCGGCGCTGTCGCCGGCCTTGTAGATGCGGAAGGTGCGGCCGGCGCCGGCGGAGCCGAGCTCGTCCATGTCGTTGTGCACGACGGCGTCCACGCCGCCGGTGGCGAAGAGCTTGCCGACGGCGGCGGCGCGGGTCGCGGGATCGGCGCCGGCGGTGAGTTTGAAGCCAAGCACGCGTAGCGGCGTGGGCGACCAGCCCTTGAGGCGCGGGAGGAGCTTGGGGGTGGGCACGAGGCGCAGCACGAGTTCGTCGGCGTAGGAGCCGAGCTTGCCGGCGTGGACCGTCTCCGGGCGGTAGTCGGCCACGGCGGCGGCGTGCACGACGGCGTCGAAGCCTCCTTGGCAAAGCGCGGACTCGAGGCGCGCGCCGAGTTGCTCGGTCGAGCCGAAGGCGCCGCAGGTCACGCCCGTGGCCGAGCTGCGAACGGAGCCTTCGCCGTGGAGCAGGGTGACCTCGTGCCCGGCGGTGGCGAGGAACTCGGCGATGGCGGAGCCGGTGGCGCCGCTGCTGATGTTGGACAGGTAGCGGACGGCGTCGAGGGGCTCGCGAGTGGCGCCGGCGGTGACGAGGACTTTCATGCGCGGGAGGAGTGGGGGGGCGCGTGGGCGGGGAGAAAGGCGGGCGCGCTCAGGCGATCTTGGGGCCGAGCTGGGCCAGGACGTGCATCACGATATCGTTGGGCTCGAGGAGGCGGCCGGCGCCGGTCTCGCCGCAGGCCTGGTTGCCCTCGCCGGTGGGGAGCACGCGCACGCCGAGCGCGGCGAGTTTTTGCAGGTTCGCTTGGGTGGCGGGGTGGGCGAGCATCGCGTGGTTCATCGCGGGGGCGACCCACCAGGGTTTCTTTTTCAACTCCCAGGCGAGGAAGAGGGAGGAGAGCAGATCGTCGGCGAGGCCGTTGGCGAAGCGCGCGATCGTGTGGGCCGTGGCGGGGCAGACGAGGGCGAGATCGGCCCAGCGGGCGAGGTCGATGTGCTCCATCGCGCGGCCGGGCTCCCAGAGGTCGGAAAACGGGGCGCGGCCGGTGAGGCCCTCGAGCGTGGCGGGGCCGATGAATTTGAGCGCGGACGGCGTGGCGACCGTCTGGATTTCCACGCCGGCTTGGGCGAGGCGCGAGATGGCGTGGCAGGCCTTGTAGCAGGCGATGGAGCCGGTGAGCGCGAAGAGCAGGCGAGGCATGGCGGGCGAGACGGGGGGCGGGCGGGCGTGGTTACTCCTTCGCACCGGAGCCGTAGCTTTCGCGGGCGGAGGGGAAGCTGCGTTCGCCGACGGCGGCATGAAAGGCGGCGAGAGCGGAGCGGGCGGCCTCGCCGGCGTCGGCGAAATGGCGCACGAAGCGCGGCGCGGGCCCGGGGCTGAGGCCGAGCAGATCGGTCATGACGAGCACCTGCCCGTCGCAACCCGCCCCCGCGCCGATGCCGATCGTGGGCACGCCGACGGCGGCGGTGATCTCGCGGGCGAGCGCCTCGGGAACGCATTCCAGCACGATGCCGAAGACGCCGGCCGCCTCGAGCGCGCGGGCTTGGCGAAGGATGTCGGCGGCGGCCGCCGTGTCGCGGCCCTGGACCTTGTAGCCGCCGAGGGCGTGCACGGTCTGCGGAGTGAGGCCGAGGTGGCCCATGACCGGGACGCCGGACTCGACGAGGTGCGCGATCACGTCGGCGTGGCCGTCCACGCCCTCGATCTTCACCGCATGGGCGCCGGCGCGGAGGAGGAGCGCGGCCACATCGACGGCGGCGGCCGTGCCCTTGCGCGCGGCGAGGAAGGGGAAGTCGCCCACGAGGAGCTTGCGGCTTGAGAAATCGCCGAGCCCGCGGGAAACGGCCGCGACGTGGCGGGCCACGATCTCGGGCGTGGCGGCGAAGGTGGTGGCTTCGCCGTCGATCACCGTCGAGACGGAGTCGCCGACGAGCACGCAGTCCACGGGCGAATCCGCGAGCAGGCGCGCCTCCCAGTGCGTGTGGGCCGAGATCATGCTGATCGGGGCCCGGCCCTTGCGTGCGCGGAACTCGAGGACGGACTTCATGAGATGGCATGGGTCATACCCGGTGCGAGGCGCCGGCGCCAACCTGCATTTTGACGGAACATGCACGGGAAATGCCCGGTGCGGGCCTCGACAATTCCCCGGGGGGAAGCATGGTGAAGAGCGCGCCATGTTCCTCTTTCTCGCCGCCGCCAAGCCCACCGTCTGGGAAAAAATTCAAGCCGTGCCGATGGCCACGTGGCTCAGCCTGCTGGTGGCGATTCTCATCATCATCCTTCTGGTGCGGGTCTGGAAGTCCTTGCGGGAGTTCAACGAGTTCGCGCCGTGGATCGCGCTGGTGATGGTGGGCGGCTCGGTGATCCTCTATTGGACCTACGAACGCACGGAGCCCAAGATCCTGTCGCCGGTGATGGATTTCTTGGCGCAATACCTCCCGTCGAAGATCGAATACAGGAACGGGCCCCAGCACTGAAGCGGACAAGGGGGCGTCCGGCTGTTGGCCGGACCGATTGCTGAAAGCCGGCTCAGCCGGGATCATTCAGTTGGCCGGCGGAGCAGCGTGGCGAGGTGGCGAGCAGATTTCGGTGCGGACCGAGCGAAGGAATACCCGGAGGGTATTTCGAGACGACGGAGCGCGGTAGCGCGGAGATGGCATCGCCGCAGGCGATGGCCCGGAGGGCCGCCCGGACTCGGGTGCCCGCGCAGCGGGCGGAGCCGGGCGCAA
>JAUWBD010000185.1 GCA_030605125.1 Verrucomicrobiota bacterium
GTGCTTCTCCACCGTGCGCGTGCTCAAGCCGAGCTTGGCGGCGACTTCCTTCGAGGACATGGCCCCGGTGACGAGAGCCGCGATCTCGCGCTCGCGCGGCGTGAGCACCTCGGGCTTCACGTTCTCCGCGTGGCCCGGCAGACTGATCGGACGCTCCGCGGTCGGCGGCGCGATGCCCGCCACGCTCGTGTAGCTGAGCCCGCCGGCGAGCACGCTGCGGATCGTCTTGGTCAGATCGGCGGCCGTCGCCGTCTTGTCGGCGAAGCCCTGCACCCCGAGCTTCAACAGCTCGCGGGGCAACTCGTTGCTCGGGTGCGCCGTCAGCAGCAACACCACCAGATGCGGCAACTCGTGACGCAGCGTCTTGATCACGTCCACGCCCTGCATGTCCGGAAGCACGAGATCGAGCAGCAGCGCCTGCGGCTTCGTCTTCACGCACAAGTCGATGCCCTCCTGCCCCGTGGCGGATTCCCCCACCAGCTCCACGCCGTCGATCTTCTTCAAGACCTGGCGGACAAACTGGCGATACACGGGATCGTCCTCAACCATGACCACCCGCGTGCAAAGCGCTATGTCAGCGGGGGCTTGGACGGGCTCTTCGGGAGTTTTGGCGGTGCGGGTCATCATTTGTCGCACACTCAACTACGTAGTCGGGCAGAAGCAAGGCTACGATAAGCAATTCCACCCAAAACTTAACGGAAACCCTTCGCTCCCGATAGGAAACACATGCGGAACTATTTGTCTTGCACCAACCAATGCACGCCGCCGGCCGCTCCGGGAGCTTGCGCCAACACCGGCGCCAACCACCGCGCGAGAGCATCCAGAGGCGCCGCCGAACCCCAAGGCGGGTTAATTACCAGTAAACCGCAGCCCCAAAGCCTTAGCCCCGCGGCCTCCCCACCGATCAACAGCTCCACGGTGAAACACGGCGGCAGCTGTTTGATGGCGAGCAACTCGCGGTAAAATGCGTCCACCCGCGCCCGCGCCGTCAACGGATACCACACCGCAAACGTGCCGCCCGGCAGGCGGCGCAGGCCTTCGGCAAGCCCCTCCACGATCCGCGACCACTCGTCCTGCGCCTCGAAAGGAGGATCGATCAAGACCAGCGCGCGGCGCTCGGGCGGGGGCAACATGGCCCGCAACGCCGTGTATCCATCCATCGTCTGCACGGAAACACGCCGCGCCCGGCCGAGCTCGTCGGCCAGCGCCGCGGACTCCTCCGGCTGCGCCTCGCAACAGAGCGCCCGATCCTGCGCGCGCAGGCGCGCCGCCGCCAGGCGCGGCGAGCCCGGATAAAAACGCGGCCCCTCCGCGGACTCGCCGCCCGCGGCCCCGGCCCGCGCCCGCGCGTCGGCGTCGAAGGCGCGCACGGCCTCCACGTAGTCCGCCAGCTCCGGCGGCAGGTCGGTGCGGCCCCAGAGGCGGCCGATCCCGGCCGGCCACTCGGGCGCGCGCGGGCGGCTCGAGCCCTCCGCCGAGGCCGCCAGATCGTAGCCGCCGCGCCCGGCGTGCGTATCCAGATAAAGGATACCCTTCTCCTTTGCTTGCAGGCCGGAGAGCAGGCGCAGCAGCACGGCGTGCTTGAGCACGTCGGCGAAGTTGCCCGCGTGGAAACGGTGGCGGTAGTTCACGGCGAACGCGTGCGGGCGGGTTGCGGCCTCAGGCCCGGGCCGCCGAGGCGACCGGCACCTTCACCACCGTCTTGCGCACCACCGAGGGCGCGCCGTCGGCCAGCGAGGGCATGTGGCCGTCGGCCGGGAAAAACACCGCCACGCCGCCGGCCCCGACCTTGAGCGTCGAGCCGCCCTCGGCGGGGGCGAAAAACATCAGGTCGCGCTCGGCGCGGTGGTCCTCCGTGAGCCGGAGCGCCGAGACCTCGATCACGCCCATCAGCTCGCGCCCCGACACGACGACCTGCACGTCGATGAAGCGCTCGTGCGCCTCCCACTTTCCCTCGGCCGGCGGCTTCGCCTCGTAGGCCTGCTCGAGCGCGAAAACCTCGTGGCCCAGCTCGATGCGCTCCGTCTTGCCCACCGGCACCGCGGCGATGCGCGCCGCCTCCGGCGAGCCGGGCGTGAGGCAGCGGGCGACGTAGTCGAACGCGAGATCGAAGGCCGGCGACGCCGCGAGCTGCGCGCGCACCGTGGAGAGCGAACCGAAAAGGGCCATGGGGCCGCGAGCCTCGCGGCGGCCCTCCCGCGCTGGCAAGCGCGGACGCGCCCGCCGCGCCGCCTCAAAGCCGCGGCCACTCCGGCGCCGGCGGCGCGAACAAATCCGCCGGCAGCTCGGGGTTGGCCTCGATCGACTCGATCCGCGCCTCGGTGAGCACCCGCCCCTCCACCACGGTCCGGATCACGTGCGGCAGCAGCACGCCCGCCACCGGGCGAAAATCTTCATAGCAGGTCTCCACCACGGTCTCCCGACCGCGGATGCGTTTCGCCTGCGCACGGCGCGTCAGCAGATGCGTCTCCTCGTCGATGAAGAGCATAAACAGCTCCCCCCGCCGCGACGTCGCCAGCAGCTTTTGGTGCCGTCGCCCGTCGATAAGCTCCGAGCCCGCATGGTCGAGGCTGATGCCGCGCCGGGCGTGGTCGAAAAGAGGCGAGTCGAACTCCGCGTCGAAAAGGAAATCCTGCTCCTCCCCGCGCGCCAGCCGCCGCGGCCCCTGCGCGGGATCGTCCAGCCGCCAGGGCGCGTGCACGCCGTCGAAGCCGCGGACGAGCGAGCCCCGCTCGCCCACGCTCTCGACCCGCAGGCGGTTCGGCCGCTCGGCATGGAGGATGAAACCCGCCTCGCGCTCCCCCACCCGCGTGACGCCCACCGCCCGCAGCCCGCGCAGCGCCTCATGCGCCGGCACTCCCCCCGCGGCCTCGATGCTCACGCGCGCCAGATCCACCGCGAAATCCGCCCCGAGCCGCGCCGCGCCCGCGACGCAAAAGCAGGCGATCACCAGGAAGCGGAGCAGACGGGAAGGAGCCATGCCCGCCGATGCCGCCGCGCCCCGCCCGCGCCGGCAAGCCCCTTTGCGCTCGCACGCCCGGCCCGGCCCGGCTTTATCCGCGGCCATCATGGCAATGGAATTCGGCTGGTGGGTCCGCGACGACCCCGAACAAGGAAAATACCAAGTCTGCGCCGAGTTTCACGGCGGAGCGGTCACGTGGAAACGCAAGCAGGGCCACCACCAGCCCTGGGAGCCGATCGAGCCGGTCACCTCCGAGATGTGGGACCGCCTGATCGACGAGGCGGCGAAGCGCGTGCCGCGCCGCCTGATGTCGCCCAAGCAGTTCGACGAGTTGAAGCGCCTCCGCGCCTCCGCCGAAGACACCGGCACGCCCAAGCCGCTCAAGCGCGGCGCGCACCTGAAGCGCGCGCGCGACCTGCCGCCGCCCGGGCCGGACGCCGCGTGATCGCGGACGCCGCGGGTCAGGCGTCGAGCCCGAAGACCGCCTTGGCGTAGGCCTCGGGGTCGAAGGGCTGGAGGTCTTCCTTCTGCTCGCCGAGGCCCACGTAGTGGATCGGCAGCTTCAACGCGCGCCAGATGCCGACCACCGCGCCGCCGCGGCTGGTGCCGTCGAGCTTGGTCACCACGAGCCCCGTGAGGCCGAAGCTCTTGTGGAAAACGCGCGCCTGCTCGATCGAGTTGCTACCGAGCGAGCCGTCCACCACTAGCCAGGAAAAATGCGGGGCCGCCGGGTCGAGCTTTTGCAGCACGCGACGGATCTTCGCGAGCTCCTCCATGAGGTTGCTCTTGGTGTGGAGGCGGCCGGCGGTGTCGATGATGACGACGTCCTTGCCGCGGCTCTTGCCGGCCTGCAGCGCGTCAAAGGCCACCGCGGCCGCGTCGGCGCCGGTGTGGCTGGAGACGATGTCGAGATCGAGGCGCTGCGCCCAGGTCTTGAGCTGCTCCACGGCGGCGGCGCGAAAGGTGTCGCAGGCCGCCACGAGCACCGACTTGCCCTGCTGTTGCAGGGCCCAGGCGAGCTTGGCGGTCGTGGTGGTTTTGCCCGAGCCGTTGACGCCGATCATCACCAGCACGGCGGGCGAGCCGTCGGCGCGCTTCTCAAGCACGGGCGTGCCGGCGCCGCCTTCCAGCGCGCGGGTGAGCACGGCCGCGCCGATCTCGGCCGCGCGTTTGCCCTCCATCTGCGGGTCCTTGCGGTAGGCGTCCTTGATCTCGCGGAGGATCTCGTCGGTGGTCTCGACGCCGAAGTCGGCGGTGATCAGCGCCTCCTCGAGCTCGTCGAGCGAGGACGCGTCGATCTTGCGTCCGCCGAAGAGCGAGCGCGTCTTGCCGGCGATGGCCGCGACCGTCTTGGCGAAGCCTTCCTTAAATTTTTTGAAGAGGCCGAACATGGTTTAACCGCTAAGGATCGCGAAGGTTCGCGAAGGATGGAACCGGGATTTTCCCCGCTTCGCGCCTCTTCGCGTCCTTCGCGGTGGAGGAATCAGGTGACCTTGCGGGCGTCGCGGCCGAGCTGGTCCTTTAGCTTGTCGAGGATGCCGTTGATGAAGCGCTTGGCGTCGGCGTTGGAAAATTGCTTCGAGAGGTCTATGGCCTCGTTGATCGAGACGACGGGCGGGATGTCGTTGCGGAAAACCATCTCGAAGATCGCGAGGCGCAGGATCGCGAGGTCGATGCGCGCGATGCGCTCGAAGTCCCAGTTCTTGGCGAGGCCGCGGATGCGGCCGTCGATCTCATCGCAGTGCTCGATCACCCCGTGGATGAGCTCCTCGCCAAAGGCGTAGTGCTCGCGCGGCTTGTTGTCGGCGATCTGCAGGTTCTGGAAGAAGACGCGCAGATCCTCGCCGAGATGCGCGGGGCGGTTGAGGCTCCACGAATAGAGATACTGGAGCGCGGCGGTGCGGCCGTCGCGGCGCTGGGCGAAGAGGGCTTTGTTGCTCATCTCAGGAAAGGATCTTGTGCAGCGAGGCCATCTCGAGCGCGGCGGCGGCGAACTCCGCCCCGCGGTCATAGGCGCCGGTGGTGCGCTTCTCCGCCTGCTCGCGGGTGTTGACGACGATGACGCCGTTGATCGCGGGCACGCCGGTGTCGAGCGAGACGCGCATCAGCGCGTGCGCCACGGCGTCGCCCACCATCTCGTGGTGGTTGGTGTCGCCCGCGATCAGCACGCCCAGCGCGATCACCGCGTGGAAACGACCGGTGGCGGCGAGGCGCTGCGCGGCCCAGGGCACCTCGTGCGAGCCCGGCACGCGCACGACCTCGATCGCCTCGGCCGGCACGCCGGCGGCGGCAAGCGTGGCGGAGGCGCGGTCCACGAGCGCGTCCACGAGGGCGGCGTTGAAACGGGCCGCGACGATACCAAACCGCAGGGAGGCGGCGTCGGTCACGGACACTGGCTTGGGCGCGTCGAGGCTCATGGGAAAGAAGGGAACGAAAACCCATGCGGCCCGTCTCGCCGCGAAGCAAACGGGAAAAACATCCACCCTACGCCCCGGCGCCAAGGGCGCGTCGGAGCGAGGTGCGAGGGCCTTGGCGCCAGGCGCGAAACAGCGGCTCCGGCTCAGGCGGCGACGGCGCCGGTCACGGGGGTGATGGCGCCGGTCTCGGCCGCGTTTTCCACCACGTGGTCCACGATGCCGTAGGCCTTGGCCTCGTGGGCGCTCAGGTAATAGTCGCGGTCGGAATCCTTCTCGATCTGCTCGATGCTCTTCGCGGTGTGGCGGGAGAGCACCTGGTTGAGCGTCTGGCGCCAGCGGATGATCTCGCGGGCCGCGATGGCGATGTCGGCCGCCTGGCCGCCGGCGCCGCCGCTGGGCTGGTGGATCATCACGCGGCTGTGCGGCAGGGCGAAGCGTTTACCCTTGGTGCCGGCGGCGAGCAGCACCGTGGCCATGCTCGCGGCCATGCCGATGCAGTAGGTGACGACGTCGCATTGGAGGAAGCGGATCGTGTCGTAGATCGCCATGCCGCCGGTCACCACGCCGCCGGGGGAGTTGATGTAAAGATGGATGTCCTTCTTCGGGTCTTCCATCTGGAGGAAGAGGAGCTGCGCGATCACGACGTTGGCCACGCCGTCGTCGATCGGCGTGCCGATGAAAATGATCCGGTCCTTCAAAAGGCGGGAATAGATGTCCATCGACCGCTCGATGCGGCCGTTGTTCTCGATCACCATCGGCACGTAGTAACTCATAGGATTGGCGACGAACTTCGCCGCGCTCGCGCGGAAGGCAAGCGCGAGGCGGCGGGCAATGCGGGGCTCCGGGAAAAGCCGCGGGCGGCTCGCCCTAGCCGTTCACCGGAGCGACCGCAGGCGATCAGTTGTTCAACCCCAGGTTGTTGTGGGCGTCGAGCACGTCGGCGAGGGCGAGCAGCGTGGCCCGATCACCGGACGCAAGGGCGGCGTTAGTCTGCGCGAGCACCTCGGCCACCGTGAGCGGGTAGTCGATGTGGGCCGCGGCGGCGTTGAGCAGGGCGGCGCAGGCGGCGCGAAGCAGGATCTTCTGCGCGCCGGCCACACCGGGACCGCCTCCTCCACCGAGGGCGGCCGCGAGCGTGGTGGTTTGATAGAGACTGCCGACAAAACCGGCGGAGGCCACCGTGGTCGCGGCGGTGTAGGGCGCGGGCCAGTTGCCCACATGGTTTTTCCAATAACCGGGCGTGAGCCCCTCCCGGCCGCGCTCATCCGGCGCGCACACCGGCCCGAGCGTGGTGGCAAAGCCGGGGATGCCGCCTTCCGGGCACAGGAGCGATTGCACGCCGGCGCGCGTCGCGAAATCCACGGGACCCGTGCCGAAAGTCAGCCCGGCGGGCAGCGCCGCCGGATCGAGCGTGAGGGTGAACGTGTAGCAGGCGCCCTCCGCATCATCGAGCCATTGCAGGCCGGTGAAGCTCACGCCCTCGAGGGTGGTGTCGGGGTCCACCCAGAAGAGGAGCACATTGGCGTCGGTCACGGCGCCTTGGGTGACCGAGCCGGAGACGACCAAGGCCTCCAGCGGCACGCCCGGCGCGCATGCCGAGAAATCAAGCGCGAAGGTCGCGTGGTTGAGCCCGGGCGCGGCGGCGTCGAGCTTGCAGACTTGCCAGGAAAAATCGACGTAGGCGCCGTTCGCCGACTGGCCGAGATATTCGATGCTGTATTCACCATTGTCGGTGACGACGGGAGCGGCGGCTCCGAGAGAGGCGGCACCGACAAATGCGGTGGCGCCGACGAGTGCGAGCAGGGTCTTCATTTACTTTGGATATGACGGTGTGAGGTGAAACGGCCACGAAGGGCCGGGTATGCCCACGCTAACCGAGCCGCAACAAGCACCCCAGCAGGCGGCTCCCGCGGCGCGCGCTGGGACTTGACGATGTTTTCGCGGCCCGCGGCTCCCGGCGGCGCGTCCGGCCAGCCGCGGCGGAGACCGACGGCCCTTTTGTCCGCCCGCAATGTTCACGTGGGGCCCGAATGCCGCCCTTTCCCCGATGCCAGGCTGGGAAAATGTCGATTCCCTTCCCGCAACCTTTTTCTAGCCAAGGCCCCGACGGGGTCCCCACCCTTTGTCCAACATGAGCGATCCGCTGCACGAGAAACTGAAGGTCCTGATCGTAGAAACGCTTCGCCTCGAGGACATCCAACCCGCCGACATCCCCGACCACGAGCCGCTCGTCGGCGGCGGCCTCAGCCTCGACTCCATCGACGCGCTCGAGCTCGTCGTGAAGCTCGAAAAAGAATTCGGCCTCAAAATCACCAGCAGCGAGGAATCGCGCTCCGCTCTGGCCAGCGTCGCCGCCCTCGCCGCCTACCTCCGCGCCCACGGCGATCCCGCCCGCTTGCCGGCGACCTGAGGCGGCGCCGCCCCCAACCCACCCCGCCCCGGCCCTCGATGAGTCTGCCGTCGATCCGTATCGCCGCCTCCGGCGCCTTGACCGCCTTTGGCGACGAAACGGAGACGCTCACCGCTCTGCTCGCCGGCCGCCGCGCCCTCGAGCCGCGCCCCGTGCACGGCGCCGCCGGCGGCGACCTCGTGCCCATCGCGCTCTGCGCCGGCCGCGCCTACGACGAGACGCTCCCGCCTTCCTGGCTGCCCTACCTCCGCGACCTCGCCGCCCGCATCCCCGCGCCCGAGCCCCCTCCTCGCTCCCCTACTGCCTCACTCCCTCACTCCCTCCCTTGGGGCTCGCCGCGTCACCCCGTCTTCGTCACCGGCAGCAACTTCGGGGTCAGCCACCTCCACGCCTACCGCGCCTCCGGCGGCGCGCCCGGCCATCTCGACTACGGCACGCCCTCGGAATGCGTTCACCAAGTCGCCGCCGCGCTCGGCTGGGGCCCCGACGTCACGGTGTTTTCCCACGCCTGCGTCTCCGCCCACCTCGGCCTCCTCCAAGCCTCGCGCGTGCTCGCCGCCGGCCTCGCCGACTCCGCCCTCGTCGTCTCCTTCGACTTCATCAGCGCCTTCGTCGCCGGCGGCTTTCACGCGCTCAAGATCCTGAACAACGATTTCCCCGCGCCCTACCAGGACCGCCCCACCGGCTCCATCGGCCTCGGCGACGGCGCGGCCTTCGCGGTCCTCACGCTCGATCGCGGCGACTTTGTCCTCCAGGGCCAGACGCTGCACAACGAGATGCACCACTTCACCGCCAACCGCGCCGACGGCGCCGGTTTCGCGGCCTGCCTCGCCCCGCTCCCCGCCCTCGCCGCCGGCCGCCGCGTCTGGCTGAAAGGCCACGGCACCGGCACCCTCGAGGCCGGCCGCCTCGAGGCCGCCGCGCTCGCGCAGCATTTCCCCGGCGCCCCGCTCGTCTCCTGGAAGGGCGCCCTCGGTCACACCCTCGGCAGCTGCGGCCTCGTGGAGCTCGCGCTCGTCATCGCCGCGCTGCGCGCCGGCCGCGCGCCCGGCACCGTCGGCGCCGCCGCGCCCGGCTTCACCGCGCAGGTCGCCTTCGAGCCCTTCTCGCTCGACGCCTTCGACGCCGTCGTCTGCACCAGCAACGCCTTCGGCGGCGCCCACGCCGCCTTCCTCGTCCACCATGCCTGAACGCTGGATCACCGCCCTGCGCGTCGAGGACGCCGCCGCCGAATCGCCCGCCGAGACGCGCGAGCGCCTCAAAACCCTCTTCCCCGCCGGAGCCACCCGCCGCATGACGCAGCTCGGCATCGTGCTCGGCGCCGCCCTCCGCCCGCTCGAGCCAGGCGAGCAAGACACGCTCGTCTATGCCTCGACCTACGCCGAGACGCGCGCCCTCGAGGCCTACCTCGACAGCTTCCCCTCGCCCAGCCCCACCCTCTTCCAGACCTCGATCCACCCGAGCTCCGTCCAACAAAATCTCATCCAGCGCCAGCAGGCCGTGCGCTGCTTCTTCCCCGTCACCGGCGGCCCCGAGCTCGTCGCGCAGGCCCTGCTCGTGGCGCTGCTCGCCGACACCCCGTGCGCCATCCTTTGCGGCGGCGAAGAGCGCGGCGGCTGGCTCCTCG
>JAUWBD010000100.1 GCA_030605125.1 Verrucomicrobiota bacterium
GGCAACCACCTCACCCTGCGCGGCGAAGGCCCGGGCCTGAGCTGGGAAGCCGGCGTGCCGCTCGAGTGCGTCGCCGACGACCGTTGGTCGATCACCCTCCCCGAGAGCGCCCAGCCGATCGTGTGCAAGTTCCTGCTCAACGACACCACCTGGTGCGCGGGCGAGGACTACACCGTCCTCCCCGGCTCCACCGTCATCCTCTCGCCGACGTTTTGAGGGCGCTCGGACGGGGCGCCGCCTCGCGCCCCTCCGTCCCGCCGGGCTAGACGACCGCGGCGCCGCCATCGCGCGGCGTGTCCGCGTTGAGCGCGCGCAAGGTCGATTCGACGCGCGCCAGCGCGTCGTCCCCTTCGAATTGATCCGCCTCCCACGCCACCGCCCGCAGCTCCACGCGCGAAAACGGCCGCGGCAGCTCGAAGCGATCCCAGCTGCGCAAGGTCCACGCGTCGGCGTGATGGATGCCGAGCAACACCACCCGGGCGCGCGAGCGCCGCGCCACCGTGACCACGCCCGGCTTGCAGACGTAGATCGGCCCGCGCGGCCCGTCCGGCGTCAGGCCCGCGTCGTTCCCGCCGCGGAGCACGTCCACCAGCTCGCCCACCGCCTCGCGCCCTCCACGCGAACTCGAGCCGCGCACCACGCGCAGCCCCACGCTCTCGAAAAACGCCGACAGCCACGCGCCGTCCTTGCTCGCGCTGACGAGCGCGTGGTGCGGCCGCGTGGGCCGCAGGCGTCGCGAAAGCTCCGCCGCGACAAAGAGCCGGTTGTGCCAGAGCACAAACAAGGTCGCGCGATCGTCGTCGCTCATCAGCCGCCGCGTCTCCTCCGGGCAAACCACCCGCAGCGAGGCACACCACAGGCGCACCACGGCGCCCGCGGACCACGCAAACCAGCGCCGCCAGCCCTGGACGACATGGGCGGAGGCGACGGTTTTCGTGGCGGGCGAAGGAGGAGTGGCGGCGGCGGTGGACACGGAGCGTGCGGGGGGCGGGAGCCGAGACGAAAAACCGCCCGCTGAAAAGCCGTAGCTGCGCCCGCGTCCGGGTTTGCCGCCTTTCTGCTCGCCCGCTCCCGGGGCCGCGTGTGGTCTCTCGCTCCTCGATCCACCGATGCGTATTACCGGACTCGCCCTCGTTCCCCCGCCCTCCGCCGCCGACCTGCCCCGCGTCACCCCCGAGCTTCTCGCCTCCGTGCTCGCCCGCTACTCGCGCAGCAACGAGGGCATCCACACCATCCTCGCGAAAGTGGATCCGGCCGATCCCGACGCCTCCATCGACCGCATCCTCAAGTTTGTCGATTACGGCCACGCCTCCATCGGCGGCCTCACCGGCGGCCTCGCCATCGCCCTCGACGACGTCTCGATGTGGCTCGCCTACAAGGTCTTTGAGATCGCGCAGATGGCCGACGGCCAGGAGTCGTCCACCCGCTACATCACCCTCGCCCCCAGCGCCCTGCCCGAGCCCGAGGCGATCGGCATCCCCGCCGATCTCGCCCCGCGCTGGCGCGAGGTCATGGCCCGCGCCTTCGCCACCTACCAGGCCGAATACGCCCGCCTCGACGCCCTCGGCCAGGCCGAGCCCGCCCGCGTGCGCGTGCCGGCCGGCGCCAAGCCCGCCGTCGTCTCCCGCATCCGCAAAAACTACGCGCTCGACCGCGCCCGCTACTTCATCCCCTTCGCCACCCGCACCAACCTCGCCCTCGTGCAGACCTCGCGCATGTGGGCGCAGACGGTGAAACACCTCGCGTCCCTGCCCCACCCCGAGGCCCGCGCCGCCGCCGACTTGATCCGCGGCGAGTTGCTCAAGCTCTCCCCGCGCCTCATGCGGCACAGCCAGGCCGAAAAGAGCCACGAGGCCCAGGCCGCCGCCGAGCTCGCCACCTCCTGCCGCCTCGGCCTCGCCCGCCTCTCCGCCGCCCCGCTCGCCGACGAGACCTGGGTGCACGTGGACCGCGCCACCCCGCCCTTCCTCGCCGAGGAGCAGTCCATCGCCGACGCCCTCTCCGCCCGCGCCAACCGCTACGGCCAGCAAGGCAGCGCCACCCGGCGCATGCGCGTCGCCTTCGCCTGGAACAACCTCGCCCTCGCCGAGCTGCGCGACCTCAACCGCCACCGCACCGGCCACCGCCACACCCCGCTCATCCAGGCCGGCTTCTACCTGCCGCCCGAGATCGCCCACGCCGACCACCGCGCCCTGCTCGACGACCAGCTCGCCCTCACCCGCGAGCTGCTCTCCCGCGGCTCGCCCGCCTACGTGTATTCGCTGCTCCTCGGCGCGCAGACGCCCTTCGAGCACTCCACCCATGCGGACAAATTCATCTACGAGGCCGAGCTGCGCACCGGCCTCGGCGCGCACTTCCGCTACGCCGAGCACCTCTCCTCCGCGCTCGCGGGCTTTTTCCAACAGGTCCCCGAGGCGCGGGCCTGGGTGGTCGAGGGCACCGCGGAGCCGGAATAACCTTGCCCGTGACCACGCGCCTATTGCCATCTTCCGGCATGAGATTCGCCGTCGGATTCGCCCTTGTCGCGCTCGCCTCGCTCGCGACCGCCCAAGCCTCCCCGCGCACCCTCGACGTCTCCAAGCGCGCCCCGCGCGTCTCCACCGAAGATCGCGCCGTCCTCCCCGAGAACCGCGCGCTCGAGCGCAACGAAGTGCTCATGGACCGTCGCGCCCTCGGCGTGCCCACCGAGGCCCTGCCGCGCAAGGAAGCCCTCGTCGGCGAACGCCGCAGCACCATCGTCACCGAGGAGACGCGCGACAAAAAATTCTTCCGCACGCCCGAGCGTCGCGAGTTCGACGTGATCGACCGCAAGGAGAGCGCATGGAACGGCCGCGAGTCCCGCTTCTCCACCCGCGAAGACGCCTACCGCTCCCGCGTCGCCACCCGCTTCCAAGAGCAGATCGGCGAGGCCTCCCCCTACAACGGGATGGTGCAGCCCGTCATCACCAAGCGCACCACCTTTGATCGCGTGAACCGTTTCGCTTTCCGCCGCAACGGCGAGCAGACGCCCGGCGTCACCGCCGCCGGCTCCGAGCAGTCCGCGCGCGACATCTCCGCCGAATCCTCGCCTGGCGGCACTCCCTTCGGCATCGGCTCCATTCCCCCCGCGCGCACCGGCCCGGCCGCCCCCGGCAACCGTTGAGCGCAGCCGTATCCGCCACGCCGCCGCTCCCCCACCCCGCGTGAAACCCTTTCGCGTCCTGCAATTCAACATGCAGTATGGGCAGGTCTGGGACGACCACGCTCCCGACCAGGCCCCGATCCGGCTGGAGGAAACCATCGCCGAGATCCTCCGCCACGACGCCGACCTCATCCACCTCCAGGAGGTCGAGCGCGCCCTCCCCGGCGGCGGTCAGCCGTATCCACCGCCCAACTACGAGCGCCTCCGCGCCGCGCTGCCCGGGCACTACGGCCACTTCGCCTACCCGCCCGCCGATCCGCGCGAGCTCCCCTTCGGCGTCGGCCTGGCCATCTTCTCGCGCACTCCGCTGCGCGACACCTTTGCCGAGACGCTCCCGTCGCCACCCGTCGAGTTCGATTTCTTCGGCGAGAAAAAGACGCCCACCGACCGCCTGCTCATCGGCGCCACCACCGAGATCGCCGGTCGCCCGCTCCGCCTGCTCAACACCCACCTGCTCGCGTTGTTCATGCTCAAGAGCGACAGCCGCGCCCATCCGGAGCAGCGCCGCCGGGTCGCCGCCCGTCTGCGCGCCGCCCGCTCCGCCGGCGAGTCCGCCATCCTCACCGGCGACTTCAATGTGCGCGACCACGAGGGGCTCGCGGCCGAGTATGCCGCCGAGGGTTTCGCCACGGTGCAAAAGTCCGCCGTCACCTGGCGCCGCCAGCCCTACGTGCTCGACCACATCTTCCACGACTCCGCCCTGCGCTGCGTCCGGCACGAGGTGATCCCCACCCTCGCCAGCGACCATCACGTGCTCGTGGCGGACTTCGTCTGGGCCTGATTTTCCAGCCATGATTCTCCGCCTAGCCGCCCTCGCTCTCCTCGCCCTAGCCACCCTCGCCGCGTCCATCCGCCTCGCCGCCGAGCCCGCGTCAGCCGCCGAAATCGCGCCCTCGGAAGCGGCCGTCCGCCTGGCTGCCGCGGTGCGGGAGCGGCGCGTCGTCACCTTCCGCTACGACGGGCACGAACGCCGCGTCGAGCCGCACGCCTGCGGGGTCGGCTCCTCCGGCGCCGAGATCGTGCACGGCTTTCAGATCTCGGGTGGCAGCGCCTCGGGCGCCGGCCCCGGCTGGCGGACTTTCACCATCGAGAAAATCGCGGACCTCGAGGTCGCCGAAGACCGATTCACGACCACGCGCCCCGGCTACGCCAAGAGCCGCCCGCGCCTCGCCCCCGCTTGGGCCGAGCTCCCCGCGCCCGAGACGACGGCCGCCGAGTAACTCTGCCTTGCAGGAATAAAACCAGAGCCTGATCTTCCACGGAAATTCGCCACAAAGGCGCAGAAACCGCAAAGGTCCCGGACGCGCTTTTTTGGCCTCCCTCCGTATCTTCGGATTTTAGCGTCAGTCCTATGGAGCAACGGGGCTCTCGCCCCGTTGGTTGGGTTCGCGGGACGGCTCGCTCAGCTCAACCGTAAAACAATGCCACCACGCACTCTGCGCTGCGTGATTTCCTATCGCACGGGGCGGGAGCCCCATGCCTCCTGCACGAGCGGAATCCCCTCTTCGCGTTTTTTCGCGATCGCGTTGAAAAGCCCGAATGGAGGCGCCGGATGCCGGCCGGCCCGCTCACTCCCGGCTTCGCGGGTGAAACTTCGCGTGCTGCTCGACCAGGCGCTTCTCCTCCACCGCGGTGTAGATCTGCGTCGTCGCCAGGTTCGCGTGCCCGAGCATCTCCTGAATCGCGCGCAGATCGGCCCCGCCGCCGAGCAGATGCGAGGCGAAACTGTGCCGTAGCTGGTGCGGTTTCACGCCGCGCGCGATGCCGGCCCGGGCGGCGTATTTTTGCACGATGAACCACAGCGTCTTTCGCGAGAGCGGCCCGCCCCGCTCGCTGAGAAAAAGCGCGCTGCCCGTCCTGGTCTTCACCAGCCCGGGACGTCCCGCGGCGAGATAGGTTTTCAAGGCCTCGGTCGCCTTGCCGCCCACCGGCACCACACGCTCCTTCGCGCCCTTGCCGAAGACGCGCAGATACCCCTGCTCGAGGTCGAGCTGCTGAAGGTTCAGCCCGGCCAGCTCGGACACGCGCAGGCCGGAGGAGTAGAACAGCTCGAGCAAGGCCCGGTCGCGCAGCGCCAGCGCGTCGCCGCCCTGCGGCGCGGCGAGCAGCTTCTCCACCTCGCCAGCGCTGAGCGTGCCCGGCGCGCGGCGCACCCGCTTCGGCCCCTGGAGCAAGGCCGTGAGGTCGTCGGCCCGCACCGCCTCGCGCACCAGATGCCGCGAAAAACCGCGCAGCGCCGACAGCTTCCGGGCCAGGCTGGAGACCGCCGCGCCGTCTCCGCTGAGTGAATACAGCCAGTCCGTCGCCTGCGCCTGCGTGACCTCGCGCCAGTCGCGCACGCGCTTGCGGGCCGCCAGCCAGGCCGCGCACTGCAGCAGGTCGCTCTCGTAGCCGGCCACCGTGTGGTCGGAGCGTCCGCGCTCCAGCTTGAGCGTGTTGCCGTAGTCGATGATCGCTTCGCGCATCGGCTCGGGGATCGCCGGAGGAGGCGGCGCCGAGGACCGCCCGGAAGCTTTTTCGGGGCAGGCCGGGCTGTGGTCCGCGGCCGCCACCGGGCGGGCGGCGCCGGGTTTTTTCGGAGGTCGCGACATCAGGACGCAAAAAACGCCCCGTGGTGCGGGGCGTCGAGAGTGGAGCCTGGACCGGGTTGCGCTACCAAATCAGTAGCGACGACGCGGCGTAAAGTTGGGGTTCGGGTTCTGCTCGCGGATGCGGTAGGTGATGCGTGCCTTCTCCAGATCGTAAGGGCTCATCTCCATCTTCACGCGGTCGCCGGTGGAGATACGGATGAAGTTCTTGCGCAGCTTGCCCGAGATGTGCGCCAAAACCACGTGGCCGTTGGCCAATTGAACCTTAAACATCGTGCCCGGCAGGACCGTCACGATCGTGCCCTCCACTTCGATCGATTTACCGTCAGACATAGAGGGTGGCGCGGAGGCCGGAGGAGGAGGTTTGGGTCATGCGAGGGAGCTTTGTAAAAGATACTGGTAAGCCGTATGCCCGCCCCTCTAGTCAAGGGCTTTCGGACCGTCGCCGCGGACATTGACCCCGCCAGCGGGCGCCGCCAAGGGTCTCGCACCTTCCCTCCCCGCATGGTCCAGTCCGCGCCCACGCCTCCGCCCTGCCCTTTCGAAAAACGCTTCCCCTCGCAGCTCGTGCGCGACGACGTGTTCTTCATGTCGCTCGCCTACAACCAAGCCATCGACGCTTGGCGCCGCGACGAGGTGCCGATCGGTTGCGTGATCGAGCGCGACGGCGAGGTCATCGCCTCCGCGCACAACACGGTGGAGTCCGCGCACGATCCCACCGCGCACGCCGAGATGCTCGCTATCACCCAGGCGGCCGCCGCCATCGGCGACTGGCGCCTGGAGGACTGCACGCTCTACGTCACCAAGGAGCCCTGCCCGATGTGCAGCGGCGCCACGCTCATGTCGCGCCTCAAGCGAGTCTGCTACGCCGTGCCCGACCCCAAGATGGGCTGCCTCGGCGGCGCGACGAATCTCAACGAGCTCGCGCGCGTGAACCATCGCGTCGAGCTGACCTCCGGCGGCGTGCTCGAACCGGAGTGCCGCGAGCTCCTGCAGGCGTTTTTTCGCCTGAAACGCGCCGCCAACGACGCGTCCGCCGACACGCCAAGCGGCTGACGCGCCTTTTTCGGCCCGCGTGTTGACGCCGCCCCACGCCCTACGCAAGTTCCGCCCCTCTCCGGTTTTTCCCAAACCCAACCCACGACAACCATGGCCTACGAACTCCCGAAACTTCCCTACGCTTACGACGCCCTCGTTCCGCACATCGACGCGAAGACGATGGAGATCCACCACACCAAGCACCACCAGACCTACATCACCAACGTGAACAAGGCCCTGGCCGACGCCGGCGTTTCCGCCCCCGACTGCGTGTGCGACCTCATCGCCGACCTCTCCAAGCTTCCCGAGTCGATCCGCGGCGCCGTGCGCAACAACGGCGGCGGCCACGCCAACCACGCTTTCTTCTGGAAGATCCTCGGCCCCGGCAAGGGCGGCGCGCCCAAGGGCAAGCTCGCCGAGGCGATCAACTCCACCTTCGGCAGCTTCGACAAATTCAAGGAAGAGTTCGCCAAGGCCGGCGCCACCCGCTTCGGCTCCGGCTGGGCCTGGCTCGTCGTCACGCCCGACAAGAAACTCGCCGTCGGCTCCACCGCCAACCAGGACAGCCCCCTCATGGGCAAGGCCGTCGCCGGCATCGAGGGCAAGCCCGTCATCGGCCTCGATGTCTGGGAGCACGCCTACTACCTCAACTACCAGAACCGCCGCCCCGACTACATCTCCGCCTTCTGGAATGTCGTGGACTGGGACGCCGCCGAGGCCAAATACACCGCCGCCCTCGCCTGATCCCGCGGGCCACGCCCGCTCGATCCGCCCGCGTCCGCCAAAACGGACGCGGGCCTTTTTTTGCGTTCCCCACCGGCCCGAAGCTCCCCCCAATACCGCCCATGCGCTACTTTATCGGCAAAAACGGACAACGCCTCGGCCCCTTCATCGGCTCGGAGGTCCGGGAGCAGCTCGCCGCCGGCTCCATCAGCTACGACGACCTCGTCTGGCGAGACGGCATGGCGGCCTGGGCGCCGGTGCGCAGCGAGTTTCCTCCGCCTGAGGCGCCCCCGGGCAATCCGCCGGGCGGCAGCCCCGCCGCGCCGCCCTTCGCCGCGCCCTCGCCCGCCCACCCCGCCGGTCTGCCGAGCGCGCCTATCCACACGTTTGTGGCCGACGATTCCCCGGTGCTCGCCGGCCGTGGCCGGCGCCTTGCCGGCGCCCTCCTGGACTTCTCCGTCGCCTTTCTCTGCCTCCTGCCGGGCATCATCGCCTTCTGGCCGAAATTCATCGAAATCATTCAGGAGAGCGCAGCGTCAAACACCCCGCCCGACGAAGCAGTCGTCCAACGTCTCTACATGGAGGCCGCCGGCCCCTGGATGTGGCTTCTGCTCGTGCTCTTCGTGGTGCAAATGACGCTTCTCACCCTGCGCGGCCAGTCGCTCGGGAAACTCATCTGCGGCACCCGCATCGTGCGCCGTGACGGACGCCGGGCCGGTTTTGTCCACGCGTTTCTCCTGCGCTACCTGGTCTTCAACTTCGCCACCGGCATCCCCAAGTTCGGCATGCTGCTGGCCATCGTGAACCCGCTGCTGATCTTCCGCGAGGACCGCCGCTGCCTGCACGATCTGCTCGCCGGCACCGTGGTCGTGGAGGCCTGAGCTTTTTGCTTCCGCGCGCGAGGCCGCCTGCTCCACGCTCGGCGTTTTTCCCGCCCATGCGCTTCTTCAAGTATCACGCCCTCGGCAACGACTACATCGTCATGAACCCGGCCGATTTCCCCGGCTGGTCCGAGCCCTCGGTCGAGCAGATCCGCGTCATCTGCCATCGCAACTTCGGCGTCGGCTCCGACGGCATCCTCTGGGGTCCCCTGCCCTCCACCAAGGCGCGGTTCGGCCTGCGCATCTTCAACCCCGACGGCTCCGAGGCCGAGAAATCCGGCAACGGCCTGCGCATCTTCTCGCGCTACCTCTGGGACGCGAAGCTCGCCACGAGCCCCGTCTTCACCATCGAGACGCCCGGCGGCGTCGTGGAGTCCGAGATCAAGGACGGCGGCGCGCTCATCACCGTCGAGATGGGCCACGTGAGCTTCGTCTCCACCAAGATCCCGCACGTGGGCCCCGAGCGCGAGGTGATCAACGAGAAGATCAGCGTGCTCGACCGCGCCTTCACCTACTGCTCCGCCACGATCGGCAATCCCCACTGCGTGCTCCCCCTCGCCGATCCCTCCGAGCTCTCCGCCGAGCTCGCGCACAAATACGGCCCGCACCTCGAGACGCACGCCAACTTCCCGCGCAAGACGAACGTCCAGTTCCTGCAGGTGCTCGACCGCGCCAACATCCGCATCGAGATCTGGGAACGCGGCGCCGGCTACACGCTCGCCTCCGGCAGCAGCTCCAGCGCGGCCGCCGCCGTCGCGCACAAGCTCGGTCTCGTGGACCGCGACGTCACCGTGCACATGCCCGGCGGCAAGATCGGCATCCAGATCGCGCCCGATTTCGCCATCCGCATGACCGGCACCGTCAACCGCGTCGCCGAAGGCGTCATGCACGCCGAGCTGTTTCAGGTGAAGGTGTAGGCCCTCGGCGAATGTCCGCAACGCGCCTCGCCGATCACGTGCGGCGAGGTCGTATCGCATCCGCGCAAGGCAGAAGCCGGCCGAAACGCGTGCACAAGTTAGCCTACATACGTAAGGCGTGGAGTGACGACTTTTTGACACCACCCTGCATATGGAGATCTAATCCTTAGGTCAGCCCAGCTTAGATCGGCAACCAACTTGGAGGAAATCCCATGCAGCCCGTGATTCCGACCCTCGCGCTCGGCCTCTTGGCCGGAGCCATTTCTCACGCCGAAACCATTTTTCTGTCCGGCATAAATTCGGGATTCTTTTGGTATCAGCAAAACACGTGGACGGGCGGGAGCGATACCCAATCCGGATTCTCCTACGGGGACGAAAACGGGCTGATCCACGTCCATCGGAACTACCAATACTACGGCGGAGCGAGCCGATTCTTTGAGCAGAAGGATGCTTACATTCAGATCGATTTGGCCTCTTTGTCTGGCGTCGAGGTAGTGAGCGCGACCTTCCATTTTTACGTCACGGTAAACAACAGCCCGGTCGAGACATTCCTGAAGCATCTCGACACCCAGTCCGACACTCCCGCAGGCGATGCCGGCCAGAAGATCGCCGGGACCACCGATGTCGCCGGCAGCGGCTCGTTCTCTCCCGGCTGGAACAGCATCGATCTCACGAGCTTTGTCCTATCCGATCTGGATAAAGGCTACTCCTTCGTGGTCCTCAGCATTCCCCAATTCGCTCAAGAGCAAGACGAGGACCGTCTGCTTTCATTCTACGGCGCGTCGGCAACGCTCGAACTGGAGGGCCTCTCGGTGAAACCCTACCTCCTCGTCACCACGGTCCCCGAACCCTCCGCCTACGCCTCCTTGGCCGGAGGCGCGGTCCTGTTCTTCGCGCTCCGTCGGCGGCGGAGGACTTGAACCGCAGCAGCGGCTCCGCCGCTTTTTCCGGAGTTCCTACTCGGCGGCCACGTCTTCGGCCTCCGCGCGGTTGGACTCGCCGATCGCCTTGCGCACCGTCGCCAGCGCCACGGTGTGGCGGTAGTTGGCCTCGAGGCGGTTTAGCTGCGCCTCGGTGAGCGCCACGCGCGCCTGAAGCACGTCGAGCTGCGTCGCGGCGCCGTTGCGGTAGCGCACGTCGGCGAGGCGCAGCGCCTCGGTCGCCTGCTCCACCACGCGGCCCGCCGCCTGCGCGAGTTCGTCCGCCTCCTGCAGGCTGGAGAGCGCGCGGCGCACCTCCACCTCGATCGACAACTCCTGCTCGGCCAGGCCGAGACGCGCCTGGTTGAGCTGGGCGCGCGCCTGCGCCACGCGGCCGCGCGTGCGGGCGCCGTCAAAGATGGCCCAGCTGCCCTCGACGCCGGCCGTCCAGCCGTCGCGGGTGTCGGAAAACGAGTTCGAGGACGGGAACTTCCGTCCCTCGTATCCGCCGGTCAGATACAACTGCGGCAGGTAGTCGGAGCGCGCCACGGTGACGCCCGCCTCGCGCGCCCGGCGGAGCTGCTCCAGGCGCAGCAGCTCGGGCCGGCGCGCCCGGGCCGCGGCGAGGGCGGACTCCAGCTCGTAGCCGGCCGGCGTGAACTCCAGGGCCCCGGCGAACTCGGGCACCTTGGTGAGATCGGCGCCGAAGCCGCCGCGGTAGCCGATCACCCGGCGCAGCTCGTCGATCGCCAGGCGCAGGGCGTTGCGGGCGTTGATGAGCGGCGGCTGGGCGTTGGCCAGCGCCACCTCGGCGGTGAGCACCTCGAACTGCGACACGCTGCCGGCCTCGAAGCGGTTTCGCACGGTCTGGAGCTGCTCTTGCAGCAGCTCCACGCCCTGTTCGCGCACGCCGATGCGCTCGCGGGCCAGCAGCACGTCGGCGAAGCGGGTGCGCACCTGGAGCAGCACGTCGTCGATCACCGCCTGGATGTCGAGCAGAGCGGCCTCGCGCGTGGTGCGGGCGGCGTCGAGCGCGGCGCGCACGCCGCCGCCGCGATACACGACCTGGCGCACATAGACGCCGACCGTCCAGTCGCGGTCGGAGCGGCCGGGGGTCATCACGAGATCGTCGTCGTCGCGGGTGTAGCGTGCCGCGGCGCTCACGCTCGGCAGAGCCTGGGCGCGGACCTCGACGATCAGGCCCTCCTGTTCGAGCAGCCGCTCGCGGGCCTGGCGGATGGCGAAGTTGTTCTCGAGCGCGAAGGCGATGGCCTGCTCGAGCGTGAGCGCATCGGGCACGGCCGGGGATTCGGGCTCGGCGGGCGGGCGGGGCTCGCGGCGCAGCGCCTCGGCCGGCGCCATCGGGCCCACGAGGGGCAGCTCCACGGCCGCGGCGGGCGCGGCGAGCAGGAGGAGGGTGGCGGGGAGGAGCAGACGATGGGAACTCATTGGCGGGAAGGGAGACAGGTTTGCGGTGACGGGCAAGCGGACCGCTCAAACGGCGGGCGCGGAGGGCAAGGGCGGAGGGCTGTCGGGCGGCGCGGCGACGGCGGCGCGGATCGCATCGGCGCGGTGGTCGCGGGCGATGAGCACGTAGAAGGCGGGCACCACGAACAGGGTGAACACCGTGCCGATGGCCATGCCGATGACGAGCACCCAGCCGATGCTGTTGCGCGCGGCGGCGCCGGGGCCGGTCACGAAGATGAGCATCATGTGGCCGAAGACGGTGGCGGCGGAGGTCATCAGCACGGGGCGCAGGCGCGTGGCGGCGGCGGAGCGGATGGCGACGAGTTTCGACATGCCCGCCTCCTGGACCTTGTTGGCGAACTCGACGATCAGGATGCCGTTCTTGGCGATCAGGCCCACGAGGGTGATGAGGCCGATCTGCGAGTAGATGTTGAGCGAGGTGGCGCCGAGGAAGAGAGGCAGCGTGGCGCCCACGATCGCGAACGGCACGGAGCCGGCGAGGATGATGAGCGGATCGCGGAACGAGTTGAACTGCGCCGCCAGCACGAGGAAGATCAGCAGCACGGCGAGCACGAAGGCGCGCAGGAGCGCGTTGCCCTCGGTGCGGAGCTGGCGCGACTGGCCGCCGTAGTCGATGGTGTAGTCGGGCGGCAGCAGCTCGTCGGCCTTGGCCTCGAGCTTCTTCAGCGCGGCGTCCACCGAGGGCCCCACCCCGGTGATTTTCACGGCGTTGAGCTGCTGGAAGCGATTCAGCGTGCGCGGCTGCACGTTGGGGTGGATCGTGGCGATGGTGGAGAGCGGGATGAGCCCGCCGCCGGGACCGCGCACCTGGAAGTCCAGCACCTGCTCGGGCGTGAGGCGCGCGCCGCGCACCACCTGCGGGATCACGCGGTAGCTGCGCCCGTCGTTGACGAAGCGGTTCACGTAGCCGCCGCCGAGCAGCGCGCCGAGGTCCTGCGAGATGTCGGCGAGGCTGAGGCCCATCGAGGCGACCTTGTCCTTGTCGATTTCGATCTCCACCTGCGGCAGGTCGAACTTCAGGTCGCTGTCGGCGAAGAAGAAGATCGGGGCGCCGTTGGGATCGTTGGCCTCGCCGTTGGCGTATTGGAGAAGCGCGTCGGTAAACTCGTGCATCTGCCGGTGGTCGGCCATGGAGCGGATGACAAACTCGATCGGGAACTGGCCACCCGAGGGCAGCGGCTCGGGGGTGGTCATCACCACGTTGAGGCCGGCGATGCGCGCGGCGGGCTGCTGGAGTGATTGCTCGATCTCGAGCGCGGTGCGCGTGCGCTCCGACCAGGGCTTCAGGATCGCGCCGCCGAAGCCGAAGCTCGTGCTCGTGACCTGGATGGAGTTGGCGTATTCGGGGAACGACTCGAACATCTCCTGCACCTGCTCGGAAAAAAGAAGGTTGTGGTCGATGGTCGCGTGGGCCGCCGGCAGCAGGATGCTGAACACCACGCCTTGGTCCTCCTTGGGCGCGAGTTCGCGCTGCGAGAACATGAGGAAAGGCACGATCAGGAACGCGATCATGAACGCGGCCGTGAGCACGTGGTGCACGACGCGGTAGCGCCGCCCGAAGAGCAGATCGAGCACGAGGTTGAGGACGGCCCCGAAGAAACCGAGCCCGACCAGGGTGCCGAGCATCGGGCCGACGGCTTTCACCGCGGCATCCGGGCCGAAAAGTCCCAGCACGACGAGCAGGCCGAGCGCGCCCACGACGAGACCCACGGCGGGACCGAGAAGGAAGACCCACCAGTTAAGACGACGTTCGTCGCGCGGCTCGACCATGCGCAGAATGAGCCGCTCGTAGCGGCCGCGGAGGCGGTCGAAGAAGTGATTAATGGCGCCGGTGAGGCCGCGCTCCTCGGCGGCGTGGTCACGCAGGAGCTTCGAGCTCATCATCGGCGAGAGCGTGAGGGCCACGAAACCCGAGACGGCCACGGCGCCGGCGAGCGTGAAGGCGAACTCGCGGAAAAGCGCGCCGGTGAGGCCGCCCTGGAAGCCGATGGGCGCATAGACGGCGGCGAGCGTGATCGTCATCGAGATCACGGGGCCCACGAGCTCGCGCGCGCCGAGGATGGCGGCGTCGAAGGGCGTCTTGCCCTCGCGCACGTGGCGCTCGACGTTTTCCACCATCACGATCGCGTCGTCCACCACGATGCCGACCGCGAGCACGATGGCGAGGAGGGTGAGCAGGTTGACCGTGAAGCCGAGCACGAGCATCACGAAGAAGGCGCCGAGCAGCGAGAGCGGCATGGCGACCAGCGGCACGAGCACCGAGCGGAAGGAGCCCATGAAGAAGAAGATCACGACCGCCACGACCATGAGCGTCTCGAGGAGCGTCTTCACGATCTCGCGCAGGGCGTCCTCGATGTAGGCGGTGGCGTCGTAGGCGATGTGGGCCTGGAGGCCGGAGGGCAGGCGCTCCTGGATGCCGGGGAAGGCGTCGCGCACGCGCTGGATGACCTCGACGGTCGAGTCGGTGGGCAGCACCCAGATGCCCATGAAGGTGGCCTTCTGGCCGCCGAAGCGCACCTCCTCGTCGTAGCTCTCGGCGCCGAGCACGACCTCGGCGACGTCCTCCAGTCGGATGATCGAGCCGTTTTTCTGGGCGACGACGAGCTGCTTGAACTGGTCCACGTTCTTCAGGTCGGTGTCGGCGACGAGGCTGATCTGGATCATCGATCCCTTGGTGGAGCCGACGGCGGCGAGGGCGTTGTTGCGCGCGAGGGCCTGGCGGACGTCGGCCGGGGAGAGATCGCGGGCGGCGAGCTCGTCGGGGCGCAGCCACACGCGCATGGCGAAGACGCGTCCGCCGAGCACGTCGGCGCGCTGCACGCCCTTCAGCGAGGAGAGCTGCGGCTGGACGACGCGGTTCAGGTAGTCGGTGATCTGGTTCTGCTCGAGCGTGTCGGAGTAGAAGCTCAGATACATCGAGGCGAACTGGTTGTCGCTCGACTCCACGCTGATGGTGGGCGACTCGGCCTCGGGCGGGAGCTCGTTGCGCACCTGGTCGATCTTGGCGCTGATCTGGGCGAGGGCGGCGTTGGTGTCGTAGTTGAGCCGCAGATACACGTTGATCGTGCTCATGCCGGCGCGGCTCTCGGACTCGATGTAGTCGATGCCGTCGGCGCTGGCGATCACCCGCTCGAGCTGCGTGGTGATGTAGCCGCGCACGGTCTCGGCGCTGGCGCCGAAATAGACGGTGGTCACCTTCACCACGGCGCTGTCGCTGCGCGGGTATTGGCGGACGTTGAGCTGGTTGTAGGCCACGAGGCCGAGCACCAGGATCGTGATGTTGACCACGAGCGCGATGACGGGCTTGCGGACGAAGAGGTCGGTGAAGCTTGATTTCATGCGGACGGCGCCGGGCGGGCGCGGCGGTGGGAGGCGCGGACGAAAGAAACGGGGCGGTGGAAGGCGACGCGCGGCGGGGCGCGGGGCGGGAGACGCGGGAACCGGCGGCGGCGCGGGCTCAGGTGTTGGGCGGCGTGGGCGCGGGCGAGTTGGCCGGGCGCACCTCGTTGTTGACCTGCACGGGGCTGCCGTTGCGGAGCTTGAAGACGCCGGCGGTGACAACCTCCTCGCCGGGGCGCACGCCCTCGAGGATGGCGATCTGGTCGCCGCGGGCGGGGCCGAGCTTCACGAAACGCTGGGTGGCGCCGAGGTAATCGGCACCGCTCTTCGGGTCCTTGAGCTGCTCGACGACGAAGACCGAGTTGCCGTAGGAGGCGTAAGCGACGGCGGTCGCGGGCACGACGACGGAGGCCTCGCCGACGGGAAGCACGACCTCGGCGCGGGCGAACATGCCGGCGCGGAGCAGCTCGTCGGGGTTGTCGAGCAGGGCCTGCACGGCGACGTTGCGCGAGGCGGCGTCCACGGCGGGGTCGATCGCGGTGAGCCGCGCCGCGAAATCGCGGTCCGGGAAGGCGTCCACCCGCACCCGCACCTCGCGGCCCACGGAGAGCAGCGGGAGCTGGCGCTGCGGCAGGTTGAAATCGACATACATCTGGTCGAGGCGCTGGAGCGGGAGAAGCGGCGTGCCGCGCTGCACGTATTGGCCAAGGTTCACGCGGCGGATGCCCACGCGGCCGTCGAAGGGGGCGCGGATGGATTTCTTGTCGAGGGCGGCGCGGAGCGCGGCGGCGTCGGCCTCGGCCTGACGCAGGCTGGCGAGCACGGCGTCGAGCTCGGCCTGGCTGTTGGTGTTACTGGCGCGCAGCTCGCGGGCGCGGTCGGCGTTGAGCCGGGCGATGGCGAGGCGGGCCTCGGCGGACTCGAGTTGCGCGGCCTCGACGGTGTTGTCGAGTTCGAGGAGGAGGTCGCCGGCCTTCACGGCGGCGCCGTTTTCGACGGCGATGCGAACCACCAGACCGTCCGCGTCCGCGGAGATGTTGACGCCTTCGACGGGGGCGAGCGTGGCGATCGCGTGGAGCACGGGAGGCCAGGCGGCCTCCTCCGCGGTGGCGGTCGTGACCGCCGAGGGCGGCATCACGTAGGCCATCGACGACATCTTTTTGATCTGCGCCATCTTGATGGCGGCCAGGACGAGCAGGAGCGCGAGCACGCCGCCGAGGGCGAGGAGGAATCTGCGATTCATGGGTGCGAAGGAAGGAAAAGGAAGAAAGGCGAAGGGGACCGGGAAACCGCGCGGAGAGAGGGCTAGGCGGCGCGCGAGCGGCGCGGCCGGGATATGCGCCGCGGGGCGGGCGCGCGCGGCGGGGTGGCCGGAGGCGGCGGCGGAGCGGGCTCCGCCGCGGGTGCCGCGGGAAACTCGTCGGCGGCCCGCGCGGCGATCTTGCCCAGGAGGCGCACGATCGTGCGGCGCTCCTTTTCGCTCAGCACAAGGAGCAGCGAGGCGATGCGCCGGAAGTGCTCCGGAAGGAGATCGTTGAGGAAAGCCAGCCCGCGGGGGGTGAGGCTTACCGTGATCTGCCGGCGGTCCGCGGGGTCGGGCTGGCGGAGCACCATCTTGTCGCGCTCCAAGGTGTCGATGAGCCCGGTCATGGTGGCACGGGTGACGCCGGCTTTTTCGGCGAGCTGGGCCGGGGTGAGCGCGTGCGACTCCCCGCAGGTCTTGTCGCAAAGCAGCATGAGGACGGTGAAGCGCCCCTGGCTGAGGCCGCGGGCTTGAAAGTGTTGCTCGATCACCCGGAAGGCCTCGTCGCCGGTGCGCAGCAGATGCAGGAACACCTCGCAGGCGGAGGGCTCGAGGGCGGGATAGCGCTTGGCAGCCTCGAGGAGGCACTCGTAACGCGGCAGGTCTTTGAGGAGCAACAGGGGCATCTGCGGGTCGGTGAATCGATAAGGGCGCTGACAATTAGGGCCCTAATCATAATTGGCAAGCGGCTCTTCCGATTTTCACCGAATGTTTCCGAGGCGGACGCTTTTTCCCGGCGACCGACCTTGGCGAGCTCACCGTATTCCGCTCCGCGGTCCTCCGTCGAACCCGCGGTTCTCATCCCGTCGTTTTGGGATGCGCTTCGCGCGTGGTGGGTTGACTGGGATTGGCTCCGGCCGGACTTCGCCGGCCTCCGGGGCTGCGCCCTCCGCGGCAAGCCGCGGCCCCTTCTCCGGACCGCTCCGCGGCCCTCCGTCGAACCTGCGGTTCTCATCCCGTCGTTTTGGGATGCGCTTCGCGCGTGGTGGGTTGACTGGGATTCGAACCCAGAACCAACAACTTAAAAGGATGCTGCTCTACC
>JAUWBD010000225.1 GCA_030605125.1 Verrucomicrobiota bacterium
CCGCTACGATTTCTCCGGCGGCGGCCAATACGTCGCGGCCGCCTTGCCCGACCTCGACATTGCCGAGGGCACCACCGAGCTGCGGATAAAAGCCCGCTCGGACCGCGCGCAACGCGTCTCGATCCGCATCGCCGACGACACATTTCAATACCACCAGATCGCCACGCCCTACACCCAGCCCGGCGAATGGCAGACCCTGCGCGTGCCGCTCTCGCCCTTCCGCCCGGCCTTCAGCTTTGGCGGAGCCAACGACCGCAAGCTGCACTTCCCGCTCCGCCAGATCTGGATCGTGGTGGACAAGCCCGACGGCGCGCAAAGTGCCGCCTCCGGCACGCTTGAGGTCACTGACCTCGTCGCGCTCGCCGCCGGCGCTCCGGCTCCGAGCGCGCCGGCCCAGGCCGCGGCTGCGCCGGCCGCCGAGACGCCACGCAGCGCCTTGCGCCCGAGCGGCGGGCCGCGCACGCGCAACGAGCGCATGGGCGTGGCCACCCACTTCGGCAACGGCGGCCGCTACCTCCAGGTCTGGAACATCGAGCCCGACATCGCCGCAGCCGCCGATCTCGGCGTCGCGTGGATTCGCGACGACTTTCACTGGAAGGAATTCGAGACCCAAAAGGGCCGCTACGAACTGCCGCCGCGCGCCCGCCGCTGGATCGACGCCGCGCACGCCGCCGGCCTGAAGGTCATCCTCATCTTCAACGGCGGAAACCCGCTCTACGAAAACCCCTTCGATCCCGACGCCTACGCCAAGGCCGCCGCGGCCGCCGCCGTGCAGCTGCGGGGCAAGGTGCAGGCCATCGAGATCCTCAACGAGCCGCACAACTTCGAGTTCTCGAAAATCCGCGGCGGACGCTGGAACGGCTACGACGCCGCCACCGGCGCGGTGGACCCTTGGGTCGGCGACTATGTGACGCTCCTCAATCGCGCCGCCAAAGCGATCAAGCAGGCCGTGCCCGAGATGAAGGTGATCGGCCTGGGCAGCGTGCCGCCGGTCAATTTTCGCCAGCTCGCGATGGGCGTGGCCCCCGAGGTGGACGGCATCACCGAGCATCCTTACAGCATCCGCGCCGTGCCCGAGCTCGTGCCCTATCCGGCGACCGAGACGATCCTCAAGCGCGACGGCATCGCCACCGCCGACGAGCAGGGCACCTACGCCTCGCAGGTGCGTCTCTACCGCGAGCAATCCGCCCGGCACAAAGGCCCGCGCGAACTGTGGATGACGGAGTGGGGCTTCGCGACCTACCAAGAGGCCAAGCCCTCCTTCTTCGCCGGCGTCACCGAGTCCGCGCAGGCCAAGTATGCGCTCCGGCGCTTCGCCGAGGACCTCGGGCTCGGCGTCGAGGTCTCGATCGCGTATGCGCTCAAAAACGACGGCACGGACCGGCACGACGCCGAGGACAACTTCGGCCTGCTCGACCACCGCAACGGCGAGAAACCCGCCTTCGCCGCCGTGCGTCGCCTGGCGGAATTCATGGCGCCCTACTATCCGGCCGCGCCGGCGATCGACACCACGGTCTTCACCCAAAACATCCGCACCGACACCCATCCCGTCACCTGGGACGGCGCCCGCCTGGCCGCGCCGGGCACGGTGCGCGTGTATGGTTTTCGTCACAAGGAGACGAAGCAAGCGCTGCTCCTGGTCTGGAGCGTGGAGCGCGCCGACGGCGACCTGCAACCGCGCCTCGCCGACCTCGAGGTCGCCTTGCCCGCGACCCCGCGCTCCGTGATCGCGCTCGACCTGCTGACCGGCCTCGAGCGCCCGCTGCCCTTCGAACGCCGCGGCGCCGCGCTCTGGCTCTCGCAGGTCACGGTTCCCGACCGCCCCATCGTCATCCGCTTCGAGTGAGCGGGGCTATACGCCCCGCGCCTCGATTCGGTCGAGCGCTTCGCGGACTTTTGGCCAGGGCACTTCGGCCGGGGGCGTGTCGGTGAGCGCGGCGAGGGCGGCGGCGGCGCCCGCTCCCTGGCCGAGCGCGACGGCGGTGCCGGTCACGCGATAACTGGAGTGGGCGAGGAAGTCGCCGCTGATGCAGCGGCCGGCGAGCAGGAGGTTGTCCATATCGCGCGCGATGAGGGCGCGCAGCGGGATGTCGTAGGGCTGCGTGCGGGTGCGGTTGGCGGGCTCGTAGCTCCCGCCGCGGCTCTTGTTGGTCGAGTGCACGTCGATGCCGAAGTTCGCGCGGCAGACGGCGTCCTCGTGGCGCGCGCCGGCGACGAGGTCGGCCTCGCCGACCGTATAGAGCCCATGGATACGGCGCCCCTCGCGCACGCCGATCTGGTCCGCGGTGGCGACGATCCGCATGCGGCCCCAGGGGCCGCCCAGCGCGCGCAGGGCGTCCACCAGCGAGTGCACCTCGGCGCGGGCGCGCAGGGTGGCGGCGGTGATCTCGCCGGCGTCGAGCGCCGAGACCCCATACTCGTGGTTGCCGATGAAGGCGAAGAGGTCGTCGTAGATGCGGAAGAGGATCGGCGCGGTGTAGGAGGGCGTGACCCCCGCGCGCTTGAACTCGGCGAAGAGGCGTTGCTTGGGCTCGTAAAGCCCGCCGCCGATGAACTCGGCGATGGCGTCGGCCTCGAGGCCGGTGATGAGGGCGAGCAGGCTCATCGGCTGGCACTCGCCCGAGCCCGGGCGGCCGAGATCGAAGCCGCAGCCGGCGAGCGCGGAGAGGTCGCCGTCGCCGGTCGCGTCCACGAAGACCTTGCCCGCCCAGGCCTCGCGCCCGCTCTTCGATTCGGTGAAGACGGCGCGCAGGCGGCGGCCCTCGCGGGCGGTGGCGACGACGCGCGTGTGCAGGCGCACGCGCACGCCGGCCTGGAGCGCGAGGCGCTCGAGGAGGAGCTTCATCTGCTCGACATCGTAGGTGAAATCCCGCCCGCCGGGCACGCGGGTTGCACGGGCGCCGCGGCGATCGAGCTCGGCGATGATCTCGCGCATGATGCCGGGCTTGTCCGCGGCGTCGATGATCCAGCTCAGCATGCCCGAGGTCCACACGCCGCCGAGGCAGCCGTGCGTCTCGATCAGGGTGGTGCGGGCCCCGGTGCGCGCGGCGGCGAGGGCGGCGGCGATGCCGGCGGGGCCGGAGCCGCAGACGACGACGTCGGCGGCGTCCACCACCGGGACTTCGCGGGAGGGTTCAAAAACGGCGGGGAGGGGCATGGTCATGGAACGGCGCGTGGAGCTTGGCACGGACTTGCGCCGGCGAAAGCACGGGTTTGTTCTCATCGTAGAATGAAACATGCGCCCACCATGGAGGACGTCGCCCGCGCGACGGGTCTGCATCGCACCACGGTCTCGCTCGCCTTGCGCGACAGCCCGCGCCTGCCGGCGGAGACGCGCGCGAAGGTGCGGGAGGCCGCGCGGCGAATGGGTTACCGGCCGGACCCGCTCGTCTCGGCGCTCATGAGCGCGCGGGCCGGGCGGCGTCGGCCGGGCTCCCGGGCTCTGCTGGCCTTCTTGGGCGAGGCCGGGGCCGGGCGGGCGGAGCCGGCGAGGTCGCCGGGGGCCTACGCGCAGATGTATCGTGGGGCGAAGGCGAGGGCGGAGGAGCGCGGGCACTCGCTGGCGTGGTTTCATCCCGGGGAGCAAGGGATGTCGGACGCGCGGCTGAGCCGTGTGCTTTTCGCGCGGGGCGTCCAGGGGCTGATCGTCGGCCCGCGCGGGGGGGCGGCGCATCGGATGGGGATCGAGTGGGAGCGGTTTTCCGTCGTGGAGCTGGGCTACAACCTCGCGTCGCCCGCGTTTCACCGGGTGGTCCACGACTATTTTCACTCGATGCGCGAGGCCTTCTCGCGGGCTCGGGAGGCGGGGGGGCGGCGCGTCGGTCTGTTGTTGTCGTCCGCGATGGACGAGAAGGTGCACCACCTCTGGCGCGCGGCTTTTGCGGACTGTCAGCGATGCGTGCCGGCCGAGGACCGGGTGGAGCCGTTGCTGGAGCCGGAACTCGACGAGGCCCGCGCGCGGGCGTGGCTGCGGCGGGAGGAGCCGGACGTGATCGTAGGGGTGGGGCGCGTGCTGCGCGAGCGCCTGCCCGGCCTGGTGGAGCGGCGGAGCTTCCGCGCGGCCAGGTTTATCGACCTCGCCTGCCACCGGCGGGACGGAAGCGAGACGGGCATTTTCCAAGACTGGCCCGCGATGGGAGGCGCGGCCGTGGATTGGTTGATCAGCCTCGTGCAGCGAGGGGAGCGGGGCGTCCCGGGGCAGGCGCAGAGTCTGTTGCTCAGCGGCGTGTGGGTGGGCGAGGCGGGCGCTTGTTAGCGGAGGCGACGGAGTCTTGGGCGGGGATCGCCTCGGAGGGCGGCGATGACTTGCGGCGGCCGGCGGTGGGGCCGTCGATCCAGGTGCCCTCGATCAGGGTGATCTTGGGGGTGGCGGGAATGCCGGTGTCGTTGCGGAAAAGCTGGTTTGAGAGGAGGTCCATCGCGGCCATGCCGAGACCGAGATTGTTCTGGCGCATGCCGGCCAGGTCGTGGCGCTTGGGGTTCACGTCGAGCGTGGCGTAGCCGACGTCTTCGGGCACGCGGATGCCGCGGGCGGCGAGCCAGTCGAGCACCTGGTCTTTGTAGATGCCGATGACGGCGTCGGGCTTTTGTGCCTCGAACCAACGCATGAACGAATCGGAGTCGCCGTAGTCGTCGAAGAGGTGCGGCGGGAGGGGCTCGTTTCCGGACTCCCATTGCGCGCCGAGGAAGCCGGTCACCCAAAGCCCGCGCACGCGGACGTTGTCCTGTCGGTGGAGCGCGAGGCCGATGCGGCGGTAGCCGAGCTTGTGGAGCTGGGTGTAGCAGGCGTGGATCAGGCCGACGTTGTCGTGGACGGCGCGGTTGAGCGCGACCTGGCGGAAGGAGTAGCCAAAGGCGACGACGGCGTGGTTTTGCCAGTCGAGGTGGATCGTCTTGTGATCGACCGGCACGGGCGCGAGCAGCGAGCCGCGGACGCCGCGGGCCTCGAGGATGCGACGCACCTGGCCGGTCTGTTCGCCGCGCGGCCCCAGCCACATGGGCTCGATGCGGAAGCCGAGGTCCTCGGCGCGCCGGCGGGCCCCCTCGAAGTGTTGCAGGTGGCCGGTGTAGTTGTGCCACTGATACTCGCTTTCCCAGGCGGTGAGGTAGGCCACCACCTCGCCCGTGGGGCGGAGCGCGTGGCGCTGGCGCACCTGGGACATCAGCGCGTTGACCAGCGCGTTCGGCCGGTAGCCGGCTTCGCGCGCGGCGGCGGCGACGCGTTCGCGGGTCTCCGGGGCGATCTGCGGATCGTTGCGCAAGGCGCGGGAGATGGTGGACGCGCTGAGCCCGATCACGCGGGCGAGATCGCGCATGGTGGGAGACGATGGAGCCGGTGTGCGCAACGTGTTGCAGGTTGGCCGGGTTGTTTCGGCGAGTCAACGCGGAGAGGGTGTGCGCGCCGGCGCCGATGGCGCGGCGAAGCCCGAATTTTCCAACCCCTCGTCCAGCCTCATGCGCGTCCATGCTTTTCGCCATGCGGGTGCAGCCCTTCGTGGTGGCGCCCTTTGTATCCTGACCGTTCTCGCCGCCCCGATGGCTCCCGCGCAGGCGGTGGTGCGCCAAGCGCTCGCTTGGTGGGATTTCGAGGGGGACATGGCGGACACGATCGCTCCGTCCCGCCCGCTCTCCCCGGTGGCCTCGCATGCGGCGGCGTTTGAGCCCGAAGTCGCGGTGGCTTATGAGGCCGCGGGGCATCCGGCGTTTGCGGGGAAGCGGGCGGTGGTGCTCGAGGGGCGGGAGGTGTTGAAGTCAAACAATCCCGCGTTCCGGATAGGCGGCAGCCAGACCTTCTGGCTGCGGATCAATTTCGGCAGCGTGCCGGGGAACGCGCTCGTCGGGCTGATGGGGCGCACCCGGGCGAACAACAACCACCGGGGCATCGCGCTGCAGATGTCGAACGGACGTTTGCAAGGCGTGCTGTCGGGCGATGGCGCCGTTTACGACGTGGTGTTGCAGCGGCCCGATTCACTCCTTCTGGAGCCGGGCAAGTGGTATGACATTTCGCTGCGTTTCGACAGCGGGCGCAGCCTTCGCATCGACGTGCGGGATCCCGCGGGCGGCGCCTTGCTCGACAGCATGGTGCAGACGGCCAACATCCCGCCTTCGGTGCCGACGGGCAACAACATCGGTTCGGGCTACTTCCAGATCAGCGGGGTCAACTCGGGCAGCGGCGGCAGCCGGTGGTTGTTGCCGCGGGGCACGATGATCGAGGCCGCCGGCGTATGGAGCTTCGCGTTGTCCGACGATCAGATCGGCGAACTTTCCGGCGCCTCGGGCGCGGCTGCGACGCAGGGCCGGTAGCTTGTTTGACGGGTCCGGCTAGCGCCGCGCCTTGCCCGCGGATACTCGTGAAGTATCGTGCCGGCGGGCGCGCCGGAGATCAGCGCGGTCGCGGACAACCGCGCTGCGATTTCGAGCAAGGCCGACGGCCGGCGCGCAGGGGGCCGCCCGCGGGGGCGCTCAACCCTTGATGGCGCCGGCGGAGAGGCCGCGGACGAAGAGGCGCATGCAGAAGAGGAAGATGATGATCAGCGGGATCGAGGCGATGAAGTAGGCCGCCATGATCTGGCCCCACTGCTTCACATACTCGCCGTCGAGGTAGATCAGGCCCACGCCGAGCGTGAACAGCTCCTTGTCGCGCAGCACGATCAGGGGCAGCAGGAAGTCGTTCCAC
>JAUWBD010000106.1 GCA_030605125.1 Verrucomicrobiota bacterium
CTCGGTGCCCGCGGCTACCTTGTGAAACCCGCCACCATCGACGACATCCGCGGCCTCCTCGCCTCCCTTGAGCGCCCCGGCGCCGCCTCGCACACCCTCGCCGCAAACATCGAAGACAGCCCCTCCGGCGCCCGCGCCGGATGATCGGCCCCGCACCGCACACGCGGCGCCACCGGCCCTCCCCGCCATGATCAGCCACCCCGAAATCGCCGGCACGAGCACGGTGGCGGGCGGCTCCTCCCACCCCCTCCCCGCCCAGCGCGCCCCGGCCGACGCCGCCGAGGCCCACCGCTCCATCGCCTGGGTCCGCTCCATCCTCGAGGCGACGCAGGACGCGATCTGCGTGACCGATTCCACGGAGGCGATCACCGACTACAACGAGCGCTTCCTCCAGATGTGGCGCCTCTCGCCCGAGATGCTCGCCCGGGGCGATCCCAACGAGCTGCTCGGCGCCGTGCGTCGTCAAATCGACGATCCCGAACCCTTCTTTCGTCGCATCGCCGAAATCCGGCACTCAGGCGAGCCCGAGACGCTCGATGTGATCCGCCTCGCCGACGGGCGCGTCTTTGAGCGCTTCTCCCGCCTCCAGGTCGTGGACGGTCGCACCATCGGCCGTGTCTGGAGCTTCCACGACATCACCGGCCGCCGCCGCGCCGAGGAGATGTTGCTGCGCAACGAGGCCGAGCTCCGCGCCCTCGCCGACTCCATGGCCCAGCTCGCCTGGATGGCCGAGCCCGACGGGCATATGTTTTGGTATAACCGACGCTGGTTCGAATACACCGGCACCACGCCCGACCAAGTCCGCGGCTGGGGCTGGCAAGCCGTGCACGATCCGGAGATCCTCCCTCAAGTGCTAGCCCGCTGGCGCGCGGCCGTGCGCTCAGGGCAACCGTGGGAGATGGAGTTTCCCCTCCGCGGCGCCGACGGCGTCTATCGCTGGTTTCTCACTCGCGCCATCCCCGCCCTCGACTCCTCGGGCCGCGTGACCCGCTGGTTCGGCACCAGCACCGACGTCGATCGGGCCAAGCGCGCCGAGGACGCCCTGCGCGAGGAGACGCGCGTGCTCGAGCTGCTCAACCGCACCGGCCGCGCCATCGCCGCCCAGCTCGATCTCCCCAGCCTCCTCCAGACCGTGACCGACGCGGGCACCGAGCTGAGCGGCGCGCGCTTCGGCGCCTTTTTCTACACCGACCAAAGCGGCGCCGAGGAGACGCGACTCGGCGCGCGCGGCTTCGAGTTGCACGCCTGGTCCGGCGCCGCCCCCTCCGACGCCGGCCGCGCCTGCGCTGGCCGCGAGCGCTTCCTCTCGCGCGTCTTCCACGGCCAGTCCTCTGTGCGCCGCAGCGATTCGCCCGAAGAGCTGGCCGACGCCGGCTTCCCTCCGACCCGCAGCTACGTCGCCATCCCCGTGCGCTCCCGCGCCGGCGAGGTGCTCGGCGGCCTCTTCTTCGGACACGCCAACCCCGACATGTTCGACGCACGCACCGAGCGCGTGCTGCTCGGCGTGGCCGCCCAGGCCGCCATCGCCATCGACAACGCCCGCCTCTACGAATCCGCCCAGCGCGAGATCGCCGAGCGCGCCCGCACCGAGCAACGCCTGCGCGAGGGCGAGGCCCGCCTGCGCGTCTCGCTCGAGACCGCCGCCCTCGGCACGTGGGAGCTCGACGTGCGCGCCGGCATCGTGACGCTCGACGCGCGGGCCCAGGAACTCTTCGAGCCCGTCGGGGCGGCCGCCATCACCTTGGAAGAGTTCCTCGCGCTCGCCCATCCCGAGGGTCAGGCGGAGCGGAGGGAGGCCTTGCGCGCGGCCTGCACCGGCGAGCGCGACCGTTTCGACGCCGAGTTTCGCGTCGGCGCCTCCTCCCGCTGGGTGAAAGCCAGCGCCACGCCCGTGCGAGACGGGGCGGGCGCCATCGTGCGCGCCGTCGGCGGCGTGCTCGACATCACCGACATGATGCGCGCGCGCGCGACCATCGAGGAGCGCCAACGCGAGCTCGAGCGCCTCGTGGAGGAGCGCACCTCCTCCCTGCACCAGGCCATCGCGCAGATGGAGGAGTTCTCCTACAGCGTCTCGCACGACCTCCGCGCGCCGCTCCGCGCCATCCAAGGCTACGCGCAGGCCGTGCTCGAGGACTGCGGGGATATCGTCGGCGAACGCTGCCGCGACCACCTCGGCCGCATCTTGCGCGCGGGCGAGCGCATGGACCGGCTGACCCGCGACGTGTTGACCTACAGCCGGATCGCCCGCGGCGCCGCCCCCCTCACCGAACTCTCGATGGACCGCCTCGTGGCCGATGCGATCGAGCAATACGGCCCCTCTCGCCGGCGCGACGGCGAGATCGTGGTGGAAAGCCCCTTGCTGCCGGTCTGCGGCCACGAGCCCCTGCTCGTGCAGGCGATCTCCAACCTGTTGGCCAACGCTTTCAAGTTCGTGGCCGATGGCGTGCGCCCCCGGGTGCGGGTCTGGACGGAGCGGCGCGGCGCCGCGGTGCGCCTCTGGGTGGAGGACAACGGCATCGGCGTGCGCCCCGAGCACGCGACGCGGATCTGGGGCATGTTCGAGCGCGTCTATCCCCAGGAAAAATACGAGGGCACCGGCATCGGCCTCGCGATCGTGCGCAAGGCCGTGGAGCGCATGGGCGGAAGCGTCGGCGTGGAGTCCGACGGCCGCCAAGGCAGCCGCTTCTGGATCGAGCTCCGAGGCGCCTGAGGCGAGGGGCTACGGGGCCACGCGCGGGGATCGACCGGCACGGCGCGTCCGGTTGTTGCCGATCAAGCCCGACAGACAGGCCCTCCGTCGGCCATGGCTCAACGCGACAGCAGCACCTTCTCGTGCTCGCCCACGCCGCCGGCGCTCTCGCCGGTCAGCTTGGATTTCGCCAAGGCCACCAGGCTGGCCATCTTGCCGCTCGGCGCGTCCCAATACTCGGCGGCATGCACGCGCACCCGCAGCAGCGCGAGGCGCGGGTCCTCGGGGCCGCCGGGGAACCAAGCCTTGACCTCGTTGTTCCAGAGGCGGCGAGCCCGGGCCGGATCGCGCTTCAGCGCGGCGGTGCCGGAGAGCGAGACGTAGCGCTGATCCTTGGGCTCGGCGTAGGCGAGGTTCACCTCGTGCTCGGCCTCGATCTCCGCGACCTTTCCGGAATCGTCCGCGGTGAAAAACCACAGCTCGCCGTCCTCTAGGCCCGCGCTCTGCGTGACCATGGGGCGGCTGCGCAACGATCCGTCCGGCGCCACGGTGGTGAGCATCGCGGTGCCGATGTCGCGAATCAGCGAATTGAGTTTGCGCTGCGTCTCCGCATCCGGAGGGGCCCATTTCTTTGCGCGCGCTTCCGTGCGGCGGCGGCCATCCCCTCCGCCCACGGTGCCGCGCTCCTCGTAGCCTAACATGTCCGATTCGATGGTGCTCATGATGGCGCCAACATAGCCCCGCGCCGGCGGGTTCGACATCGGGCGAGGCGCCGAGAAATCCGGGGGGCGCCGCGCCGGGGCGATCGACGAATGCAGGCGGAAACGTCGCCGCTAGATCGCCCGCGCTGCGTCGTCGGCGGCGACGACGCAGCGCCGTTCGGCCGGGGGCTTGGCCGGCGCCGGCCGCACGCTGGGGCCGCTGATCCAAGCGCCCTCGACCATCACCACGCGGGGATCGGGCGGGAGCCCGGTCTCGTTGCGCTGGATCTGGCCCACGATCAGGTCGATCGCGGCGGCGCCCACCTTCTCGGGCTTTTGGTCGAGGCACGCGTGGCCCGGATAGCGCTCCAAGGTCGCCAGGCCCATCTCCTCGGGCACGCGCACCCCGATCTCGCGGATCCAGTCCAGCAACGCGATGTCGGAGACGATCATCGCGTCCGGCTGGTGCCGCTGCATCCACTTGCGCAGCTCCACGCGGTCCGACTCCTCGTAAACCAGGCAGGTCGCCGCGTTGCGGCCATAGGTGTATTGGAAAAGCAATACGCTCGCGATCCAGTGCTGCGCCACGATCTTGCTCACGCGTTTCCCCAGCGCCACGCCGATCCGCTCGTAGCCAAGACGGCGCAGCTGGTTGAGCGCGAGCTGCATGCCCTGGAACTGGTGCGGGCAGGCGCGGTGCGTCGCCGGCCGTGCCATCGAGTAGCCGATGGCCGCGCAGCAGAAGGATTCCCAGGGAAAGGAAAACTGCGGCACCACCTCCGGAAAGGCCGCCACGCAAAGGCCTAGGATGCCGCGCGCCACGAGGATGTCGGCCATGCGCCGCGGCGTCATCTGCGGCTCGCGCAACCAGAAGTGCTCCAAGCGGTAGCCGTGCTGCGCCGCGCGCGCCCGGGCCCCGTCGAAGACCGCCGGGGAGAAGCGGTTTTGCCGCCAGCCCTCGCGCGACGGAAAGGCCGTCAGGTAGGCGATCGTCTCCAGTCCGCGCGGGCCGGCCTCGCGCCGGCGCGTCGAAAGCGCCGCGATCAACGGGTCCGGCCGGTAGTTTATGCTCTCCGCCACCGCCTTTACCTTGGCCCGCGTCTCCGCCGTGATCCGGGGCGAATTGCGCAAGGCCATGCTCACCGTGGCGATGGATACGCCCGCGGCTTCCGCGATCTGCTTCATGGTGGGACGACCGGCCATGCGCGGAATCAAAGGCGTTTAATCGGTTGAATGACGAACACTTTGTCACCCGGGGAAGCGCCCGGCGCACTCACTGGTGAAACGCCGACCTCGCGGCCCGGCGTCGGCCCAACTCGCCGCCGACGCGCCTCCGCATGAACTCCGTTCCCGTCCTCGCCACCGCTTCGCTCTCCCGCGTCGAGAGCCTGCTCGTCCGTCTCGACACCGCCCGCCACGTCCGCGTGGCCCCCCTCGCCATCACCCGCTGGCTCACCGAGGAGCCCGTGCCGTTCGCCATGCGCGAAAGCGGACGCCGCGCCGAGATCGCGATCGGCGAACCGTGGGCGGAGAAACTCTTCGACTGCGCCTGGCTGCGCTTCCGCGCCGGGCTGCCGGCGGACGCCGCGGCGACCGCCGCTTCCGGGGACCGCCCGCTCTTCGCCCGCATCGACATCAACGGCGAGCTCTGCGTCGTGGATTCCGCCGGCACGCCCGCCCGCGGGCTCACCAACATCAAGTCCACCTTCGACCCCGCGCTCGGCGGCCCGGGCAAGACCCTCTACCAGCTCCCCGCCGAGGCGGTGCGCGACGGCGTCGTCGAGTTCTGGGCCGACGCCGGCCTCAACGATCTCTTCGGCTTCGTGAAAAACGAGGGCCGCGTGGAGTTCGCCGAGCTCGTCGTCCTCCGCGAGGACATCCGCCAGCTCTACTACGATCTCGAGACGCTCCGCGACTGGCTGCTCGCCGGCCCCGCCCTCCCCTCCGACGGCCTCGCGCGCCTCGTCGAAGACCTCGCGCTCGTCGTCGAGGACCTCGCCGGCACGGCCGACGCCACCGCGGTGGCCCTGGCCCGCGCGCGGCTCGCCCCCTGGTTCGCCGCCGGCAACCGCAAGCCCGCCCTCACCGTCCACGCCATCGGCCACGCCCACCTCGACCTCGCCTGGCTCTGGCCGATCCGTGAGACCATCCGCAAGGGCGCCCGCACCTTCGCCAGCGCCCTCTACAACATCGAGCGCCACCCCGAATACGTCTTCGGCTGCAGCCAGCCGCAGCTCTTCGCGTGGATGAAGGAGTTCTATCCCGCGCTGTATTCAAAAATAAAGGACGCCGTGCGCGCCGGCCGCATCGAGCCGCAAGGCACCTTCTGGGTGGAGCCCGACTGCTCCATGCCCTCGGGCGAGGCCTTCGTTCGCCAGGTCGTCCACGGCGCAAAGTTCTTCCGCGAGGAGTTCGGCGTCGTGCCCGACTACTGCTGGCAGCCCGACGTCTTCGGCTACCACGGCCAGCTGCCGCAGATCCTGCGCAAGAGCGGCCACCGCTACTTCATGACGCAAAAGCTGTCGTGGAACGCCGTGAACCGCTTCGGCCACCACTCCTTCCACTGGGAGGGCATCGACGGCACGCGCATCCTCACGCACATGCTGCCCGAGGAGACCTACAACGGCCCCGCCGCCGCGCGCTCGCTCGTGAAGATCGCCGCCGACTACCGCGAGAAAGAGGTTTCCGACCACGCGCTCATGGCCTTTGGCATCGGCGACGGCGGCGGCGGCCCCGACGCCGAGCACCTCGAGCGCCTGCGCCGCGCGCCGCGCCTGCCCGGCCTGCCCGAGGTGAAGATCGAGCCCGCCGCCGCGTTTTTCGAAACCTGGGCGCGCGATGCGGACAAGTTCCCCGTCTGGCGCGGCGAGCTCTACCTCGAGCGCCACCAAGGCACGCTCACCACGCAGGGCCTCGTGAAGCGCAACAACCGCCGCGCCGAGATCGCGCTGCGCGAGCTCGAATGGCTCGCCTGGCAGGCCTCCACCCACCTCGGCATGCCCTACCCCGCCGAGGCCCTCGACCGCCTCTGGAAGGAGACGCTGCTCTACCAGTTCCACGACATCCTGCCCGGCTCCTCGATCAAGCGCGTCTATGACGAGTGCAACGCCCGCTACGCGGAGATTCTTTGCGAGCTCGAACGGCTCACCGAAGAGCGCCGCGTCGCGCTCGCGAGCGGCCCGACCGTCTTCAACTCCCACTCCTGGCCGCGCATCGAGTGGCTCCGCCACGAGGGCGCGTGGCGCCGCGTGCTCGTGCCCGCGCTCTCGCAGGCCGCGCTCCCGCCGCCGACGCACGACTTCGCCGCGCCGCGGGCCGACGAGCGCCTCCTCGAGAACGAGCACCTGCGCGTCAGCTTCGCCGCCGACGGTCGCATCGACTCGATCTTCGACAAACGCGCCGCCCGCGAAGTCCTCGCCGCGGGCGAACTCGCCAACGATTTCGTGGTCATTCCCGACACCGGCGACGCCTGGGATTTCGAGAACGACCTCGCGGCCAAAAACGTCTGGGGCTACCTCACGCGCGCCGTCGCCCGGCCCCTGCTGCGCGAGCGCGTCGCCCGCGTGGACGGTCCCTGCGCCGAGCTGCACCAGGTCTGGACCGTCGGCGCGTCCACGATCCGCCAGACGATCCGGCTCTTCGCCGGCGCCGAACAGCTCGACTTCGACACCGAGGTGGACTGGCGCGACACCGCCACGATGTTGCGCGTGCGCTTCCCGGTCAACGTGAGCGCGGACGAGGCGCGCTACGAGATTCCCTTCGGCCACATCCGCCGCAGCACCCGCGACGACACGCTCGTGCGCCGTGCGCAGCTCGAGGTCGCCGCCCTCCAATGGGCCGATCTCTCCGAGGAAAACGGTCCCGGCGTCGCGCTCTACAACGACTCCAAACACGGCCACCGCATCAAGGGCCACGTGATCGACCTCGCGCTCCTGCGCAGCGTGCCGCACCCCGGCGCCGCCCTGATCGGCAAGGGCGACCGCGACGAGGCGACCGACGGAAAAGTTTACACCGACCTCGGCCGCCACGAGTTCCGCTACGCGCTCCGTCCGCACGGCCCGGAGACCGACGCCGCGCGCCTCACCGCCGAGGCCCGCGCCTTCAACCAGCCGCTGCGCGTCACCGACGGCCGCGCCGAAAGAGCGGAGATCGGCGGCGCCGGGCCCGCCTCGGCGGCGGCGCCGCGGCCGGATTCTCCCGCCATCGAGGTCGTCGCGGTGAAACCCGCCGAGGACGGCCGCGGCTGGATCTGGCGTTTGGTGAACGTCGCCGACGCGCCGATCGAGGCCCGCCTCGCCGTCACCACGACGAGCGCGTGGAGCGAGTGCGATCTGCTGGAGCAAGGCGACGCCGCGCTCGCCCCCGACGCCGACGGTTCGCTCGCGCTGGGCTTCGGCCCCTTCGAGATCAAGACGCTACGGCAGGCCTGAGCCGAGCGCGGCGCACGATCAAAAACCTAAACGAAAAGCGGCGAGGCCTAAAGCCGCTCCCGTTGCCGGTCCGCTCTGTCGGCCGGAGGATCGGCCGCTATGCCCAACAGCCACCGCGGCTTTTCCCCCGTAGTAAGCGCCCGCGTCGCCGCGTTGCTCGACCAGCTCACGCTCGAGGAGACTGTCTCGCTCTGCCACGCCGGCTCCAAGTTTGCCGTCAACGCCGTGCCTCGACTCGGCATCCCCGAGTGGACGATGTCCGACGGCCCGCACGGCGTGCGCCGCGAGATCGAGCGCGACAGCTGGAACTTCGTCGAGGGCTTTGACGACGCCTGCACCTACCTGCCCACCGGCAGCGCGCTCGCCGCGACGTGGAACCCCGACATGGCGCGCCTCCACGGCGAGGTGCTCGGGGCCGAGGCCCGCGAACGCGGCAAGGACATTATCCTCGGTCCCGGCATCAACCTCGTGCGCACCCCGCTCTGCGGACGAAACTTCGAGTATTACAGCGAGGATCCCTGCCTCATCGCCGAGCTCGTCGTGCCCGCCATCGAGGGCATCCAGTCGCAGGGCGTAGCCGCCTGCGTGAAACACTTCGCGTGCAACAACCAGGAGCTCGATCGCAACGGCGTGGACGCCCGGCCCGACGAGCGCACGCTGCGCGAGCTCTACCTGCCCGGCTTTGAGGCCGCGGTGAAGCGCGCCGGCGTGCTCACCGTGATGGGCGCCTACAATCTCGTGCGCGGCCAGCACGCCTGCCATCACGAGCACCTGATCAACCGCGTGCTCAAGGGCGAGTGGGGCTTCGCCGGCTCGGTGATATCCGACTGGGGCGGCACCTACTCGACCTTCGAGGCCGCGCGCTTCGGGCTCGATGTCGAGATGGGCAGCGGCGAGCGCCGCGAAAACTACCACCTCGCCGATCGCTTCCTCGCCGCGATCCGCGCGGGCCTGCTCGACCCCGCGCTCGCGCGCGACAAGGCCCGGCGCAACCTCTCCGTCATGGCCGCCACCGGCGTGCTCGATCCCGCGTCGCGACCGCGCGGGGAGCGCAACACGCCCCGCCACCGCGAGGCCGCGCGCCGCATCGCGCAGGAGGCGATCGTGCTGCTCAAAAACGAGCGCGACACGCTTCCGCTCCCGCCGCTCCGGCGTCTGCTCGTCGTCGGCGAAAACGCCACCCTCCAACACCACGCGGGCGGCTTCAGCTCCGGCGTGCGCGCCCTGCGCGAGGTCACGCCGCTCGAGGGCCTGCGCGCCGCGCTCGGCGACTCGGTCGAGATCACCCACCTGCGCGGCTACCCCGACGCCGAGGCGGGCGCGGACCTCGACCCCGCGCGGCTCTCGCTCGCCGACGAAAAGGCCGGCACCCGCGGCTGGGTGGTCACCTACTACGACCACCCCTGGGGCAACGGCGAAGCGAAGGCGACGCGCCCCTCCGAGAAGGTGGACCTCGATTGGACGCAGGGCAGGCCCTTCGCGTTTCTCCGGGGCCGCGATTGCTCGGTCAACTACGCCACCCGTTTCACGCCGGAGGTCGGCGGCGTTTACCGCTTTGTGCTGCACGGCGCGCGCCGCGCCAGCCTCGTGCTCGACGATCGCCAGCTCATCCTGCGCTGGGAAACCGAGGGGCCGGATGTCGTCACGGCCGACGCCGCGCTCGAGGCCGGCCGCGCCTACCGCGTCGAGCTGCGTTTCCGCCCCGAGGAGGATGACGCGCAAAACACGCTCCGCCTGCGAATCGTCGCTCCCGGAGCCGACGCCGGCTCCGCGGGCCGGCAGGCCTTGATCTCCGCCGCGCGCTCCGCCGACGCGGTCGTGTTCGTGGGCGGCCTCACCCACCAGGACGACACCGAAGCGGGCGACCGCCGCGACCTCGCCCTGCCCCACGGGCAGGACGAGCTCATCGCCGCGCTCGCCGCGGCCAATCCCCGCACCGTCGTCGCGCTCGTCGCCGGATCGCCCGTGGCGATGCCATGGATACACGCCGTGCCCGCGGTCGTGTATTCCTCGTATGCCGGCGGCGAGGGCGGCCACGCCCTGGCCGACGTGCTCACCGGCCGCGCAAACCCCTCCGGACGCCTGCCCTTCACCTTCCCCCGCCGGCTCGCCGACAGCCCGGCCCACGCGCTCGACGACTACCGGGCCGGCGTCTGCGAATACCGCGAGGGCGTCTTTGTCGGCTATCGCTGGCACGATGCGCGCGGCATCGAGCCGCTCTTCTGCTTCGGCCACGGCCTCTCCTACACCCGCTTCGCCTACTCGGACCTGGCTCTTGCCCGCGAGGGCGATCACGTGCGGGTGGTTTTCACCGTGGCCAACGTCGGGCCGTGCGCCGGCGCCGAGGTCGCGCAATGCTACGTGGGAGACGAGGCCGCCTCCGTTGCCCGGCCGCCGCGCGAGTTGAAGGCCTTCCGCAAGCTTCGTCTCGAGCCGTGCGCGAGCGAACGCGTGGAGCTGGTCCTCGGGCCGCGCGCCTTCTCGTTTTGGGACGAGCGCGCCGACGGCTGGCGCCTCGAGGCCGGCCGCTTCACGATCTCGATCGGCGCCTCCTCGCGCGACCTCCGGCTGCGCGGCGCGGTCGATCTCGGATAGGCGTCGCGCCGCCGCGCGGGCGAATCAGGCGCGCCGGCGAAACTCGATCGGCGTCTTGCCCGAGCGGTTTTTCACCCAGGTCGCGAAATAGGAGGGCGCGCAGAAGCCCAGCTCGTAGGCGATCTCCTTCGCGCTTCGCGATGTATTCAAAAGCAAATACGAGGCGCGCTCCCAGCGCCGCGCCTCCAGGTAGGCGGCGGGCGAGGTCTTGAGTTCGCGCGCGAAGAGGCGGTTCAGGTGGATGACGCTCAGGCCGAGGCGCTCGGCGAGCAGCCGCTCGCGAAACTTCGATCCGAGCGGAAAACGGTCGAGCCAGCGCAGGCCGGATCGCACCCGCTCGTCCATCGCGGCCGGGGCGCCCGGCTCGGCCCCGAGCTCCGTCATGATCGCGCAAAAGATCCGCAGCCACCGCCGGAAGCATTCGGCCATGTGGAGGTGTTGATCCAGCGACGGGTTCTCCGGAAAGGCCGGGTCGCCGTAGCGCGGGGGCCCGGGGCGCCGGCAGGCGACGAGCAGCTCCTGCGCCGCCTGCTCCAGCGCGGGGTGGCGCGCCGCGGGCCACTTCATCCGCGGCGCCACGTCGTAGAGCAGGCCGCCATCGGGCCATCGAGCCCGGAAGTGCAGCGAGAGCAGGCGGGCGTCCTCCGAGAATTCCTGCGCGGAGAGCGTCGGCGACGGCACCATCCACTCGCCCGCGGCAAACGCGTGCCAGCGCCCGCCGACTTTCACGCGGCCGTTCCCCTCGCGCAGCAGCCACGCGCGGTAGTAGCGGTCGGGCGGGATGTCCTTCGCCTTGCGCCCCCAGGGCAGCACCTCCGCGTCGTAGATGTGCAGCAGCTCCAGATGCAGCGAATCCCAAGGAGCGTGAGGCAGCGTCATGCGCGCGAACATGGGGAATTTTCCAGGCGCTGGGGACGGGAAAACGCGTCGATGAGAGAAAACCTAAACAAAAAGAGCCAATGTTTACAGCCCCTCCGATTGTCGCGCGCCGAGGCGAACGGAAGCATGCCGGCATGACCTCACCCCGCGTTCTCGTCTCCCTCGGCCTCGTCGCCCTCGGCTCCTCGCTCCACGCGCAGACGCTCGTCGAATACGCCTTCACCTCCAGCTCGACCGCGGTCACCGCGTCCGGCGCCAACGTCACCACCACCCCCTTTGCCCGCGGCGCCGGCCTGTCCTCGGTCACGCTTTCCAACGGCGCCGGCTTTCCCTCCGCCAACTCGATCTTCGTGACGAGCGCCCAGGTCAACGAGGCCATCTCCGCCACCAGCACCGACTGGCTCGGCTTCACGATCTCCGCCACCACCGGCAACGTGCTCAACCTCTCCGGCCTGAGCTTCTACTACGCCTACACCAACACGAGCGGCACGATCTCCGGCTCGGCCACCTTCGACGTGCGCTCCAGCGTGGACAACTACGCGACCTCGATCTCCTCGTTCACGATCGATGTGGCCAACAGCACCACGCCCAACTGGACGCTCGCCAGCATCGGCCTCACCGCCGCGCCCTACCAGAACCTCCAGTCGGTGAGCTTCCGCATCTTCCTCAACGACGGAGCCAACGAGTCGGGCAACTCCCAGCTGCGCCTCGACACCGTCACGCTCACCGGCGTCTCCGCCGCGCCCGTGCCCGAGCCTGCCTCCGCCGCCGTGCTCGCCGGCCTCTGCGGGCTCGGCCTGGCCGCCGCGCGCCGCCGCCGCACGGCCTGATTTTTCATCCCGCTTTCTCCCCCAAAACCGCCGGCTCGGATCCCCGCTCAAAAACCAGCGGCTCCGGGCCGGCGTTAAATCCGCCCGCGCCGCCGCGCGCCCCCGTGAACTCCCGGCATTTCGTCCGGGCAGCGACTGCTTTCCTCCCATAAGCCATGCCTACCCACCCCAACCCCATCCCTCGCGGGCGCACGCTCGCCGCCGCGTTCGCCGCGCTCTTCGGTCTCGTTTCCGTCGCCACCGCCGGCGATTGGCACCTGAGCGTCAGCCAGTCGGACCCGCAAAATTGGAACCAGGTCTCGCATTGGAACACGAACGCCGCCGGCTCCGGGGCCGCCGCGACCGCGATGTATCCAGCGGACAATTACCACACGAACGGAAAGACGCTCCGCAGCCCGGTGCAGTCCGCCGCGACCACGTCCGTCTTTCCGGGCGGGGTGCTCACCGTCAACGGCGGCGGCCGCCTGCTGATCAAGGCCGCCAACAACGGCGGCATCAGCGCTCCCCGGATCGTCGCGACCGGAGGCTCGATCGAGCACTTTCTCGGCGGATCGGGCCTGCAATTCGTGCAGACCCCGATCTTCGAGAACCGCTCAGGCAGCACCACGCTCGCCGCTGCGACCGGCAGCACCACCTTGCGCCTGGACGCCGGCTCGATGCTCGGCGCGGGCGACACGCGCATCACCGGCGCCGCCACGAGCGTCGTCGCCCTCAACGTCGGCGAGGCCACCACCTACCTCGGCACGATCGACGCCGCCTCGGGCACCCTGCGCTTCGACACCGACCTCAGCTCCGCGGGCACGCTCCTCGTCGGCTCCGGCGCGAAGATCGCGCTCAACAATCGCCACCTCACCTTCACCGGCCTTACCGTCAACGGCACGGTGTGGCCGATCGGCACGCACACCTACGCCGACCTCTCCGCGGCCCACGCGGCCCAGTTTCCCGCGGGAGGCGCCGGCTCGATCACGGTCCGGCCGGTGCGCACCTGGTATCTTTCCACGAGCCAGACTTCCGGTGCGGATTGGACCACGACTCCGCATTGGAAGCCCAACGCCGACGGCAGTGGCGCCAGCGCGACCTCGATCAACGGTTACGACATCTACGCCAACCAGGTTGCTTCACGCGTCCTGCGCACGCCCTCCAGCGGCGGGACCTTTCCTGGCGGCACGCTCTCGCTGCGGGCCGGGGCCCAGCTGCTTCTCGCCCACGGTGCCGGCCAGACCGCCACCGTGCCCCTGCTCGACACCGCCGGCGCGGTCACGATCACCCACGGCTCGTCCGGCACGCGTGGCCTCACGATCACCAAGTGGCTCGCCGGCACCGGCACCACCACGTTCTCCACCGTGAGCGGCGGTGTCACCGAGCTTCGCCTACCCGAGTGGGTCGGAGCCGGCAATCTCACGGTGAGCGGCACGGGCCAGCTCCGCCCCTTCATCGGCCACTCCAAGGCCCACACCGGCACGATCACCGTCAATTCCGGCGCCACGCTCGCCATTCAGGCCGGCAGCCCCTTCTCCACCGGCGGAAAACTCGTCGTAAACTCCGGCGGTCTCGTCTCCCTCGACGACTGGATCTACTGCACCGCGCTCACCGTGAACGGCGTGGTGAAGCCCCTCGGCTCCTACTCCGCGACGGAGCTCGGCTCGGGTTTCAGCGGGGTCGGCAAAGTCGTCGTCTATACCCCCGACACCGTCGGCCGGCCGCTGATGTTCGGCGTGAACGTGGCCGGCGCGGATTTTCCCTCCGGCTCGCTCTGGCAGACGGATCCGGTCGTGTGGGACTATTACCAGTCGAAGGGGCTCACGCTCGTTCGCCTGCCCTTCAAGTGGAACTCCATCCAGTCCTCGATCGCCGGGGCGAAGGTGGATTTCTCCAAGCTCGACGTCTGCGTCCAAAACGCGCGCGAACGCGGCATGAAGGTGATTCTCGATGTGCATAGCTACGGTTCCTACAGCGGCAGCAAGCCCTGGCTCGGCGACCCCAGCCAGCCCCTGAGCCGGTTGATCGATCTTTGGGAACAGATCGCGGAGCACTACAAGGACGAGGAGGCCGTGATCGGCTATGACTTGATGAACGAGCCGAACGTCGCTCCTGGCACCACGCCCGCGGAGAAGGTCGCGGTTTGGGCCGAGATGGCCCAGCAACTCGTCCATCGCATCCGCCGCATCGACCAGAAGCACTACATCTACGTCGAGGGCCTCTACGCCTCCGCCGCGCGCAACTGGCACCCCGGTTCGCCCAACAACGCCTCGCTCGACATCAAGGACCCCGTGGGCCGCCTGATCTACTCCGCCCACTGCTACGCGGACGGCGACAACAACGGCGTTTACACCACGTCCGACGTGCCGCACCGCGAGATCATCGTGAACTACGCGAAGCCCTTCGTCGAATGGCTGCGCGACCGCCCCTACGCCCAAGGCCACATCGGCGAGTTCGGCGTGCCGAAAAGCGTCCACGAGGCCGGCTGGAAAGAGGCGCTCGAGCGCTTCATCGAATACCTCCGCGACAACAACATCAGCGGCACCTACTGGGCGGGCGGCGAGAGCTGGACCAACTACGACCTCAGCGCGCACCCGGCCCCCTTCCCGGGTCCCGACCAGCCTCAGATGACCGTGCTCGAGAAATTCCCCAACAGCAGCGGCCCGACCAACGTTTTCGTGGACAACCAGCTCAGCGGCACCTTGGTCACCTTCCTGCCCTCGGTCGCCGCCTGGTCGCCCGCGAGCTCCGCCGTCACCCCCCGGTATCACGGCGACGACTACCAACACGACGGGCAGGCACCCGCCGGCACGAAGTCGGTGAAGTTCACCCCGAACATTCCCGCCGCCGGCAACTACGACGTCTTCGTCCGCTGGACGACCCACGAAAACCGCGCCCACGGCATCCCCGTCACCGTCGTCCACGCCGGCGGCAGCTCCAGCGCGGGCCCGCTCGACCAGCGGAAGGTGCAGGACAACGCCGAGAACGGATGGAACCCCATCGGCACCTACGCCTTCAACAAAGGCACCGGCGGCAGCGTGACGCTGTCGAGCACCGGCAACGGAACCCTGATCGCCGACGCCGTCTGGTTCCGCCCCTCGCTCACCTTGCCGGCGCCCTGGCAGGCCGCCGACGTCGGCTCGCTCGCCATCCCCGGCACGAGCTCGCACAGCGGCGGGGTTTACACGCTGGCCAGCGCGGGCACGATCTTCGGCACGGCCGACGCCTTCCACTTCGTGCACCGCGACGTCGTCGGCGATTGCACGCTCACCGCGCGCGTTTACTCGCAGTCCAGAACCAACGCCTACGCCCGCGCCGGGGTGATGATCCGCGACGGCCTCGGTGCGAGCGCGGTTTTCGCCGACGCCATCGTGACCCCGGATGCGATCGCCTACCTCCAGTCCCGCACCACGGCCGGCGGCACGGTGACGACCACGAGCGGCGGCACCGGCGGCGCGCCCTACTGGGTGCGCGTGCAACGCGTGGGCAACACCTTCCGCGCCTACAAATCCGCCAGCGGCGCGCCCGGCTCTTGGACCCAGATGGGCCAAGATCGCATCATCACCATGGGCGCGAGCGCGAAGGTCGGCCTCGTGGCCTGCAGCTACACGACCAACACGCAGAGCACGGTGGTCTTCGACAACGTCACCCTCACGACCCCCTGAACCGCCGCACCGCGCCGCCCATGCGCCACCCACGCGTCCTGTTTGGTGGAGTGATTCTCCTCGCGGGCGGCGCGGCCTTCTTCGCTGCGCTCGCCCCGAGGAAGGACCCACGCGCGCCGCGGCCTTTGGCTGTCGAACAGCCTCCGGCCCAAAGCCAGACCCCTGCGCCGCTCCAGTCTGCGCGCACCGAGGCCCAGCTCTTCGACTGGACCAGCCGCGACTTGGCCGGCGTCGCGCGCTGGTTTGGCTCGCCCGAGCCGGACCACGACACGCGCCAGAAAGCGCGCGAGCAGATCGTGCAGGCGCTCTTGTTGTGCGACCCGGAGGAGGTCGTGCCCGCGCTGCGGACCGGCCTGCCGGAAAGCGCCGCGCGCGAACTTCTCGCCGCCTACTTCCGCGCCTGGGGGGCGCGGGAACCGGCGAGGGCGGCGGCGATGCTCGCACGCATCGCCGCCGCCGAAATCCGCGAACCGGCGCTCTGGCACGACCTCGGCTCGCAGGTCGCCGCGCAGTGGATGGAGACGGACGCGCCGGCCGCGATCGCGTGGGTGAAATCGCTCCCGGAAGGCGCGGGCAAAAGCGCCGCGCTGCTCCAGATCAGCTACCGCTGGGTCGAGACGGACGCGGCGAGCGCGAGCGCCTACGCGGCCACGACCGAGGACCTTCGCCTCATCCGCGCCATCGCCGCCAAGTGGGCCGAGCGCGCGCCCTCCGTCGCGCTGGCCTGGGCTCGCTCGCTGCCGGAGGGCTCCCTGCGCGACGAAGCCCTCTCAGGCGCGGAGGCTTTGATTATGTCGCGGCAGGTGGAGCCGGGTTCGCTCTAACGTTCACCGGCTATCCGAGCGGAAGGGCGATGCCGGCAGGCCCGCGCGGTTGGCGAGATTGGCGCCCGCCGGATTGTCCGCCCACGCGTAGCGCACCGCGAGCGGACGCGGCACGCTCGGCGAGGAAACGAACACGACATCGGCGCCCTCGATGCGTGCATCGGCGGCGTGGAAAACGCCTTCCTCGCCCGCGAGTAAAAAGGGACGCGGCGCGGCACCATCGAGCGTGCACAGGCCCGCGCCCACGTCCTCGAAACCGACACGCATCGATCCGCCATCGACGGTGAAACGCACCGCGCGCGGGCCGTTGGGCACGAGCTCGCGGCCGTAGGTGCGGGCCAGCGCGCTCTGCGCGAGGCGCTCGCCGACAGGCGCTTTGTCGATCGGGTGGATGTCGTCGGCC